>JBJSXX010000361.1:0-2457 GCA_046086605.1 Pirellula sp.
TTGATTTCCTTTTGCTGGCGATGCCTCATGGGAGGCAAGCTAGCTAGTTGCAAGTTTTTTGCGACGCTTCATGCGGTAGCCGGCACCTAATGCAAAGGCTGCAAACACGGTCATTGTTGCCGGTTCGGGAACTTCTCCAGAAGGAACCGATCCGGAGAAGAACGTAAAGGTGCCTTGGGCTGTAAAGAGTTCGGAGTTTTTTATCGTCGAGAACTCCAAGGTCACATCGAATTGCCCCTCTCGGTTAAACGCGACAAAAAAGTGCTCGTGGCCTCCGCCTAGACCGAATGACGTCGGGGCACCTGCAAGATTGCTTGAACTGAGTTTAAACGTTGGATTATCTGATGAATCCAGCGAATAGACTGAGAAAATACCACCATCAGGACCGTTTACGGACAACAGCGTAAAGGTGAAAGCCGTATAGCCATCTTCGGCTAGTTCCTCTGCACTCCAACCGAGATAGGGCTTGGTTGGATCCGACTGATCAGACAAAAACCACAGTTGGTCTCCTGCATTGCCAGCAAAGTCCCATATCGCACCGCCTGGTCTGGGTATCGTTGGTCCTGGAACAAATATCTGATGCTCATCGGCTTCGTAGTGACCAGCAGGTATTTGCCCACCTCCTAGCTGATCGACCGCTTCATGAAAATGAAGCCCAACCTCCAGGGCTCCATCATGGAAGTGAGCGTCGATGTCCCCGTGACCACCGGTCCAGACCCCCGCACGCGCGACCGAGAGACATCCCAAACCAAAGACTAAAGCTGCCATCCAAGCAACAAGATGCATTCTCATTGCAAACTCCTTTTTGAAAAACCAAGAAAAGCACCATAAATACAAATCTATTGCAAAAGCGGAGCGGTCGCAATAAGATGCCAGCGGGGGTCGGAGTGATTTTTCCGATTTTTCCGATTTTTAGGGGAATTTGTCTCTCAGAAAGGTTCGCAAATGACGCAAAGCAAGCTTCCTACCACCGTTCTCTCAGGGTTTCTCGGCGCAGGAAAAACGACGGTCCTGAACCATGTTCTGGCCAATCGACAAGGACTCAAAGTCGCCGTGATTGTCAATGACATGAGCCAAATCAACATCGATGCAGCCATCGTCCAGGGCCAAGGAAGCCTTAGCCGTACCGAAGAACAACTCGTCGAATTCTCTAATGGATGCATCTGCTGCACCCTCAGAGAGGACCTGCTTGTCGAGGTTTTGCGTCTGGCCAAAGAGGATCGCTTTGACTACCTGTTGATCGAATCGACAGGGATCTCAGAACCTCTACCGGTTGCCGAAACATTCACATTTACCGATGAACATGGAAACTCGCTTTCGCATGTCGCATTAATCGACACGATGGTAACGGTTGTTGACGCACTTAACTTTTGGCATGACTACCAAACCTTTGATGACCTCAGAGACCGCAGCCTAGGTATCAACGAACAAGACCATCGCAACATCGTCGATCTGCTGACCGATCAAATCGAATTTGCGACCGTGATCCTTCTGAACAAATGCGACCTGATCAAACCAGATGACTTAGACGCTGTCGAGAAGTTCATCAAGGAGCTCAATTCTTTTGCGAAAATACTTAAAACAGAACACGGCAATGTTGCGATCGATGAAATCGTTGGCTCAAAGAGCTATGACGAACAATGGGCCCAAGGTCACCCAGATTGGCTGGCCATTCCTAGAGGCCAGGAAACTTCTGAAACCGATGAATATGGAATAATGTCCTTTGTTTTCGAAGAACGCCGACCCTTCCACCCAGAACGCTTGATGAAAGCACTCAACTTCGAAGACGGCATCCTGCAAGGTGTCCTAAGATCCAAAGGGTACTGCTGGATCGCTTCTAGAAACGATCAAGCTTATCGCTGGTCCCAAGCCGGTGTGTCGGTTCAAATCGAACACGATGGCGACTGGTTTGCATCGATCGACCAAGACGATTGGCCCGAAGATCCACATGACCGGGAAACGATTCTTGAAAGCATGCAAGAGCCTTGGGGTGATCGCCGACAAGAACTCGTCTTCATCGGGGTCGATATGGATCAAGTCGTTCTGTTGTCACGACTCGAAGGCTGTCTGCTGACTCCTGAAGAAATGGAGTTGGAGCCAAGTCACTGGGAGACATGGGAATCCCAATTGCCGATCGATCCCTCCGAAGATCCTTGATCCGGACAATCCCCTAAAAGCTCATCAAGCTCCGATTGGGGGTCATGTCGAAAGCAGGGTTCCTGAGTGTTTTGATTCTTGTGTCGAAGCGAAAGACTAGGTTTATTCCTCAAGGCAACCCGCTCGGCGCACCAAAAAAACAAAACCTGAACAAAATTTGTTCTTGCAACTAAATTGCAACTGCGTATTATTTGCGGCATAGCTCTGGCTTGGGCCAGGGCGGTTCTTTCCTTTTTACCGGGAGCTAAATATGTCCAAAAAATGCCGTGGTTTTACTTTGGTCGAACTACTTGTCGTCAT
>JBJSXX010000362.1:0-6879 GCA_046086605.1 Pirellula sp.
AAAGTGAAGTGGCATCGAATCGACCAACGTCCCATCACAATCGAAAATCACCGCCTCAGCTGCCTCAATGATTTCCCAAGGTATCATTCACCCACCCCCAATGTAACCGAAATCGAGACCGCTTTGCCCATACGCACAACCGTCAAAGTTACAGCTTCTCCCGCTCTCTTGGTTTCGATGACACTGAGCAAGTCATCCGCTTGTTTGACTTTGGTTTCATCGATGGCGATGATCAAGTCGGCTTGGCTATGATCGACGGTTTCTTGTTCGATCGCACCGAGCACTGATCGGACTTTGCGTCGCTGAATGCTTGAGCCTCGCAGGCCGGCTTTTTCTGCAGGTCCATTGGGAGTCATATTGACCACGAGTAGTCCGTTTTCAGTTTCGAAGACTTGCAGAATACCGATCGTAGGTCGAGCCACACGACCGGTGCTGATGAGTTGCGGAACGACGCGGCTCATGGTGTTAACTGGGATAGCAAATCCGATCCCCGCATTGTCGCCGCTGCGAGTGGCAATCGCGGTATTCATTCCAATGAGTTCACCACGAGAATTCAAAAGTGGGCCACCGGAGTTCCCTTGATTCAAGGCTGCATCGATCTGGATAACCGATCGGATGGTTCTGCGTGTGCGCGATGTGATTTGGCGATTGAGGCTCGATATAATGCCAGTGCTCATGGTTCGTTCAAAGCCGAATGGGTTTCCGATGGCCACGATATGTTGCCCGACACGCAGTTGGCTAGAATCTCCCCAACGGATTGGAAAGAGCAACTCAGCAGGTGCGCTGATGCGCAGCACCGCAATGTCATTGTCTGGGTCTTGGCCGACCAACTCGGCGGGAAACGATTCGCCGTTAAAGAGCGTGACGTTGATGTTGCGTGCACCTTCGATGACGTGAAAATTGGTCAGGATGTGGCCTTGGCGATCGATGACCGATCCACTGCCGTTTCCTTCGATCTCGGCGACAAGCAAAAAGGCTTCGGGCCGAATGGTGCGTGTCGAGATATTTACCACGCCGCGATTGACCGCTTCGTAGAGATTCACGTGAATCGCTTCCTCAGTCGAGCTTGCGACAAACCCATCTGCCAGTTGGATTCCGGCAGGATCCGGTGGTGGCTGTGGGTTGACGTACTGGCCTTGAGGGACTGGTGCGGCGGGTGTGACCAGCGGAGCTTGTGGGCTCGCATGGGCACTTGGATTGTCGAATCGGCTGTGAAATCCCCAACCCATCAGAATGCCTGTGGCAAGAACGGACGCAAGAGCAATGGATCGACGCAGCATTTTTCAATCTCAATCGGTAGTGCTATTTAGCGAATGTTCGTTATGGTGAGCTGAGGGTGAGTCGACTGCCGATAAACCACTTTGGCCGCGTGGATAACTCGCTCTGAATCCAAGAGGTTCATGCAGTTTGCGTGTTTGAAGCGACAGTTGTAGGACCCACAGGGTTGGCAGGCCAAGCCCAAGGTTAAGATCGTTTCGGGGACATTGTAACTACGGGTAAGTCCTGGATCGATCGATCCAAACAAGGATACCACCGGCTTGTTCATCGCCAAGGCGATGTGCCGTGGGCCCGAGTCCGTGGATAAGACCAATCGGGAACGAGCAATAAGAGCCTTGCTGAGCCCTAAGGGGAGTTCTTTAAAGCGCCCCATGCTCTTGACTCGAGGATGATCGGCAAGTTCCTCTAATGCGTTGGCGTTGTCTCGTTCCGCAGGTCCACAGTGCACGATTACCGATAGATCCAATTGGTCTGCAAGCTCCGAAGCTGTTTTGGCCGCTTGCTCGATCGGCCAACGTTTGGTCGGGGCTGTTGCTGCGCCGGTATTGAGAACCAGCAGTTCCTGCCGAGGGTCGATACCAAGCGACTCTAAGCATTCGAGTGCAAGCAACTCGTCCGATGGATCGACAGCAAGTTGTGTTCGTTTGTCTGTAGCTTGGCAACCCATCGACCGAACCAGTCGCAGGTAGTTATCGATGCATGGATCTTTGTAGGCATCGTCCGCTTTCGATCGAACCGAGATCGCGTCGGTAAGTAGCCATGATCGCCAGTCGCGGGCATAACCAATGCGACGAGGGATACGGGCCAGAGCCCCTACAAGTGCGGTCGATAAACTGTTGGTCAGGTAAAGAATCGCATCAAATTTTTCTCGGCGCAACTGACGCACCAAAGCTCTTCGATGGAAGATTGGTTTTCCGCAGCTGAGAGTCGATCCTGGGGATGCTCGTGGTTTGTAGCAAAAGGTTTGGTCGGCCCAAGGCAAGCTTTCTAGAACGGCCAGTGGACCAGGGCGGCCCACCCAGGTGATCACGGTCTGGGGAGGGAGTTCGCTGCGCAAAGCGCGAAGGGCTGGCGTTGCCATGCAAGCATCACCGACCCAATTTGGGATCATCACCGCGAGTTTCATAATGCGGGACTTGTACAAAATGCGCAAGTTCGACGTCAAGCGATCTTTGGATAGGCTTAAGCGGAAACTCCGCGCAACCGGAAAATTTTACCAAATCCAAACAGTCCGCCTTATCCGTATCCCTTGCGATGGTCGATCAGACGATCGAGTGTCTTCCCTCAAACCTACAGGTATCCGATGAACGTCGCAAAAGTTAAAAGGGATCGTATGAAAACCATCATTCGAAATGCTTGCATTTCGGCTTTGGTGTTTCCATGGATTCCAGCAGCCTTGACCGGTTGCAACCGAGCACACTACCGAACCAAAGCCGACGAGGAAGTCCGCAATCTGATTGATGAGAAGGTATGCGATGCGGCGATGCCAGCGATTCCCGACGTGCAGGTCGATCGCGCATCGCGGATGTTTGATCCTTTCAACCCGGATCGTCCTCCGATGCCGGAAGATGACCAGGTTGCCCATCAGTACATGCGGATTGTAAATGGCAAGAAGCATTATCCGTTGTGGGATGTCAATGGACGCACCAACACGGCAGAGAACCCTGTTTGGTGGCAATATTTGCCATTGGATGAGCGTGGAGTATTGGTTCTTGATGCCGACACAGCCGTCCGGATCGCGACGCTTCATAATACGAACTATCAAGCCGAAATCGAAACGCTATATCTGTCGGCGTTGGACGTAAGCACCGAGCGATTCTTGTTGAGCAATCAATTGTTCGCAGGCTATGGATCGATCTACACGGCCGATGGCGCACTGCGGCGTGGGGCGGGTGGAAATTCAAGTTCTACTTTTTCAAACAGCCTGTTTTCGCGGGGGCCTCGTGGTCTGGCTCTTCGTCGTCAATTCACCACCGGTGCCGATTTGATCGTCGGCTTTGCCAACAACTTGACATGGCAAGTGGCAGGGCCGAACAGTCAAACAGCCAACTCGCTGATCGATTTCAGTTTTGTGCAGCCACTGCTTCGAGGAGCCGGACGGGATGTGATTATGGAGCGGCTGACTCTGGCCGAGCGAACCTTGCTCTACAACGTTAGAGCATTCGAGCGTTATCGCACGGGTTTTTACACCACGGTGACCGTGGGTAGTCAGGCCGAAGCTGGACCGACCCGTCGGGGTGGACTCTTCGGTGGTGCGGGCTTGCAAGGTTTCACGGGTCTTGGAGGTGGTTTCGGAACCGTTGGCAACGTGCAGAACAATGCCGGTGGCGCGGGCTTTGGTGGTGGAGGGGCGGTTCCCCAAGTCGGCGGCTTTTTGGGACTGGTGCAAAACCAGCTTCAAATACGCAATGCCGAGGAAAACGTCGCTCGTTTGCGAGACAACTTGGCCCGTTTCGAGGACACGCTTCGCGAACAGTTGACGATCATTCCTGCGACCCAGGATACGATCCCTAGCCAGCAGTTGCAGGTGGCCCAAGCTAGGCAAGCGTTGATCTCTGCGCAGGCGAGTTTGCTGCAGCAGAAATTTAACTACGAGCAAACACTCGACAATTTCAAAGGGACACTCGGACTGCCACCTTACGTGTGCATTGAGATCAAGGATCCGACCCTTGATCAATTCAACTTGATCAGCAGCGAGCTCAAGGAGCGGCGCAACAAGGTGGCGGATTTGCGTGATGAAATCGGCAACGAGAACACCAAGCTGCTCGAACAAAGCCCAATACAGACCGATGCGGCAACGGGTAAAAAGGAAAGGTCGCTGACGCGAGGAGCGCAGACCAAGCAGGCGATTGATCGAATCGATCAAGGCATCGGAGCGATCGAAGATGTTCGAAAGACACTCCTATCGAAAGACTTTGCTCAAGTCCGAGAGGACATCGAGAAGCTCAAGCAGGTTTTACCACAACGGATTGCCGAACTGAAACGACTGCGGCAAATCTTCGACCAAGAGCGATCGATGATCTGCAATCTACTGCCGATCGAAACGCTCGATGTGGCCTTGATCGACTCGACGGAACTCGAATCCCTCGCGGAAAAACTGTCCAAGGATGTCGACGATCTTGAAAAGCGATTCCAGAACCGGGCCAAGCGGATCGAAAAGCTACAATCGGATGCTAAGAAAGCAAGCAGCTCGACCGGGGCCGACGGCAAGGAGCAATTCAAGAGTCTGCGAGACGAGGTGATTTTGCCAAGTCAATCGATGCTGGCAGAGTTTGCAGAGGATGTTCTGGCACTACAGGTTTTGCAAGCCCGAGCGCGCGTTGAGAGTGTGAATCTGCCTCAAGTCGATCTGCAGCCTGAAGAGGCTGTTCAAATCGCCCAGCAGCAGCGGCTCGACTGGATGAATGCCCGAGCCCAATTGGTCGATTCCTGGCGATCGATCGAGGTTGTTGCAGATAATCTTGAGAGTTCTCTCGACTTAGTCTTCAGTGGCGACATGCAGAACATCAACGACAATCCTCTTTCGCTTCGCGGACGCACTGGACGTTTGCGAGCAGGGTTCCAATGGGATACAGCCCTGACCCGAATGAACGAACGCAACCAGTACCGTCAGGTTTTGATCGAGTACCAGCAGGCCAAGCGGAATTACTACCGCTTTGAAGATGGTATTTGGCAAACCCTAAGGTCTCAACTTCGAAACATTCGCTACAATCAATACAACTTTGAGTTGCAGCGCTATGCCGTTCGGATTGCTGCCCAGCAGATCACGATCAACGAGGATCTGCGTCAGATCCGAGAAAGTCTCAATCAAGCTTCGGGGCCGACGGCAGCTCGCGATAGTATCTCGGCATTGCAGGATCTGCTCAATGCTCAGAACACGTTCTTGGGTGTATGGGTCTTTTACGAGGCCCAGCGAAGGAACTTAGACCAAGACCTTGGAACCATCCGAGTCGACGCCGAGAACATCTGGATCGATCCGGGTCCGATCACCTCGGAGATATACGGCATGCCTGGACAAGGGGCTTACTGTCCACCTTGCCAACCAGGCGAAACGATCGAGGGAATCATTGAACCAATGGTCGAGCCTATTTTCGAACCAGCGATCGAGCAACCCATCGAGGTTGTTACACCTGCGGGTTATCAAGGCCGGGCGGTTCCCAAACGGGAGCTTACGCTCCAAGAATACGTCCGACCTTAACACGAAGCAGCCAACGTTAGGTAGTTTGGAGTATTCATGCGTGTAGTCATTACCGGAGGGGGTGGCTTTCTTGGCCACCAATTGTGCCAAGAGCTTTTGAGCATAGGCGAGCTGGTAGGACCCAAGGGTTCAGCGTGTCGGATCGAGAAGATCGTTCTACTCGATGCAGTCTTTCCGCGAACACTCAAGCCATCCGAGTCGTCGATTCAAATCGAGAGGATCGTCGGAAGCATCGAGTCTAGTGAAACGATCGATGCGGCGGTGGGAGAGAAGAAAGGCTCTGAGCACGGGGTTGCGATTTTTCATTTAGCTTCCATGGTCAGCGGTGAGTGCGAGGAGCGATTCGACGATGCCATCGGAGTGAATCTTCAAGGTGGATTGCGGCTACTTGAGGCAGCTCGTAGGATCGGACCGACTTGCCGATTGGTCTTCGCAAGCAGTATCGCTTGCTTTGGCGGATCAGCGTTGAAGGACCCGTGTGATGATTGGACAAAGCTCACTCCACAGACGACCTATGGGATGACCAAAGCGATCGGTGAGTTGCTTGTCAATGATTATGCGCGCAAGGGGTTTGTGGATGGACGAAGCGCACGGCTACCGACGGTCATTATTCGGCCTGGCAAGCCCAACACGGCGGCATCGAGTTGGGCAAGTGGAATGTTTCGAGAGCCTCTTCATGGGCAAGACTGTTTGCTTCCGGTGCGTTTGGATCAGCGACATCCAATGACCGGCTATCGGGCGGTCATCGATTCTTTGATAGCGATTCATAATCTGCCAGCCGAGAGTCTTGGGTCGGATCGAGCCATTGGGCTTGCCGCCAGGAGTATCACACCGAGGATGGCTCAGGAGGCACTGTTCCGCGTGACTTCGGGATCTGAGCCATTGAAGCTTCCGAGTGGTCTTGGCAAGATCGTCTTGTCACCCGATGCGAGGATTCAAGGGATCGTCGATCGATGGCCCGTTGCGATCGATGGGTCACGAGCCCAGAAACTCGGGCTGGCAAGTCCTCCGAGTTTAGATGAAATCATTGGGGAGTTCGTCAATGACTTTATTTGAGCTTATCGACCCTCTCCGCCAACAACGCCAACCTTGTCAATTCTGTCCGCTGTCAACACAGTCAATCTTGTCAACACCGTCAATCTTGTCAACACCGTCAATCTTGTCAAAACGCGACCGCCGCCGTCAGGCGGCGGGAGAAAACCACTCATCGAGTTGCGGTCACTCTAGCGCTCGTAGATGATTTCCGAGAAATCATCTACATTGGATTCGTCCGCCTGCGGCGGACGTGAGTGGGTTTGGACGGCATTGACCTTATTGACGGAATTGACGGGATTGACCGCGGACCTCGTTGACGAGGTTGACCTCATTGGCGTTTGGCCGTCAACAACGTCAACCTTGTCAAT
>JBJSXX010000363.1:0-49559 GCA_046086605.1 Pirellula sp.
TGACCGATCCGTGGAAATCTACCGAAACTTTAAAGTGTCAAACGGCTTCCAGCACCCGCATTGGAGCAACGTCCGATACTATCAACGTACCCTGCGTCAAGCGGCTGGACTTCCTGATCTAGAACTCGGAGATTCGTAGTCATGCAAACACTCTTTCTCTCCACCGTGTCGAGCGAATTCGCCAAGCTGCGCTTCAGATTGGCAAACTTGGCGCAGCGGACCAAAAAGTGTCAAGTGCGGCACCAGGATGATTTCTTCTAACCCGGCGAGAAATCGCTCCTGAATAAACAGCCGATTCGACTTACAACCTGAAATGAAAGCGACTCCTCAGGTTTTTGTGCCGTTGAAAGGTCGGCTGCTTGGGTTCTCAAACGCTTAGGTTTTATTGATGTTTGTTTGACCGAATGGATTCAGTGCGCGGGCGTTGGAGCCACACTCGTCCAGTTACGGTGGCTCTTGCGCTCGTCGATGATTTCAGAGAATTCTTCTACGTTGGTGGCGCATCATTTGCACTACAAGGTCGTCATTCCCGGTTGCTCCTAAAATATTATGCAAACGGGCTTTTTGAGACCTCTGGGTTGCCTCACCTGCTAAGGATCCAAGCAGACTGGCGGTTTCCAAGCAGACTATTTGGGCAAGCAAAGGGCGATCATGCAACAATCTCAGGGTGGCATCCAGTCGCAGGTCTCGAATTTGGTCTCATCCTACGACTGCTGCGGCTTTTACGACGAAATGTTCGCACCCGGTGGGGGCCCTCGACCAGGCGTCGAATTTCTAGCCGATCGCCTCGGATCGCTTCCCCTGGGTGACCTCCAAAAACGCCAGAAAGCAGCCGATCACGAACTGCTCAATATGGGGATCACCTTCAACGTCTATGGCCATGCAGCCGGTACCGAAAAGATCTGGCCCTTTGACCTGATCCCTCGGGTCATCCATGAAGCCGAATGGAGAACAATCGAACAGGGGCTCAAACAACGCATCCGCGCACTGAACATGTTCATCGATGATATGTACCACGATCAGCGAATCATCCGACAAGGGATCTTGCCCGAGTACATGATCGCTTCGAGCAAAGGCTACCTCAAACAACTCCACGGCATGAACCCATCGAAAGGGATTTGGTGCCACATCACCGGTACCGATCTGGTTCGAGGCGCCGACGGGCAAATCTATGTGCTCGAAGACAACCTGCGATGCCCCTCAGGAGTCTCCTACGTGATCGAGAACCGCGAAGTGATGAAACGTACGTTTCCCCAGTTGTTCGAAGGACGCAGTATCCTGCCCGTCGAGACTTATCCGGAACAATTGCTCAAGATGCTGCAATATGTTGCCCCTGCATCAGCCCGAGATCCAAACGTTGTCGTACTAACTCCTGGCGTTTACAACTCGGCCTACTTTGAACACTGCTTTCTTGCACAGCAAATGGGAGTCGAATTGGTTCAAGGCTCCGATCTTGTCGTCAGCGATGGATACGTTTGGATGCGCACCACGCGAGGCTTGAAGAAAGTCGATGTGATCTATCGCAGAATCGACGACGATTTTCTCGACCCAAGCGTGCTTCGTCCTGATTCGACCCTCGGTGTCCGAGGTCTCATGGACGTCTATCGCCAAGGCAAAGTCGCCTTGGTCAATGCGCCCGGCACTGGCGTGGCAGACGACAAGGCGGTCTACGCATACGTCCCGAAGATGATCGAATTCTATCTCGGTGAATCAATCATCCTACCGAATGTGCCAACCTACATGTGCGCCGATCCCAAAGAGTGTCAGTACGTGCTGGATCATATCCATGAACTAGTCGTTAAACCCGCGAACGAATCTGGTGGCTATGGCATCGTGCTTGGCCCCCGTGCGACCAAAGAACAGTTGGCCACGTGCAAGGAGCAAATCCAAAGCAATCCTCGGAATTATGTTGCCCAGCCGATGCTCGCTCTCTCGACCGTTCCAACCCTCTGCGGAGATACTCTCGAAGGCCGCCACGTGGACCTGCGTCCCTACATCCTCTACGGCGAGGATATCTACATCGTTCCGGGCGGCTTAACCCGCGTCGCCTTGGTCAAAGGCTCCCTGGTAGTCAACTCCTCTCAAGGTGGTGGTAGCAAGGATACTTGGGTGATGCGAACATGCTGAAATCTTCAACCTCACAGAAAATGACACCATGCTCTCACGCGTAGCGGACTCCATTTTTTGGATGAGACGGTATACCGAGCGAGCCGAAAACATCGCTCGTTTCATCGATGTGACCTTGCACCTGACCCTCGGCCTAGGTGATCAGATCGATCATCAATGGGAAGCTCTCATCTACACCACTGGAGACCAGGAAGGTTTCTTTGCAAGCTATCCTAAGGTGACGCAGGAGGATGTGATCCGTTTTTTGACTTTCGACGAAACCAATCCAAACTCGATCCTCTCTTGTTTGCAGTTCGCGCGCGAAAACGCCAGGCAGAGCCGCGAGATGCTCAGCAGCCCGATCTGGGAGGAGCTCAACAAGTTCTATCTTTTTGTCCGCGAAAGCCGCAACGACACCCAAGCCGTCGAGTCCCCTTTCGAGTTTTTTGCGAAAGTTCGCCAGTTCGGATACCTGATCGAAGGTGTCGTCAGCGGAACGATGTCCCACGGGGAAGCCTGGAACTTTGGACGACTCGGGGCAATGCTCGAGCGAGCCGATAAAACCTCGCGGATCCTAGACGTGAAATACTTTTTGCTCTTGCCCAGCGTCCACGACGTCGGAACATCGCTCGACATCAGCCAGTGGGGAATGCTCCTGAAAAGCGCTAGCGCTCTGGAAATGTACAGACGCAAATTCGGAAGACTCTCTCCAAATCTCGTGGCAGCATTCTTGCTGCTCGATCGGGACTTTCCACGCGCCGTACGGTTCTGCATTTCGCGGGCCGAACAGTCGTTGCTACAAATCACCGGAGGTACCCAAGGCAACTTCTCCAATCGGCCCGAGCAATTGCTCGGACGCTTACGAGCCGAACTGGAGTTTCTCGATATCGAGGAAGTCATGGACAACGGGTTGCACGAGTTTATCGATGATTTCCAGTCCAAACTCAACGATATCGGCGTGGCTGTCTTCGAAAAGTTCTTCCAGGTTCAAAGCTAACCCTCCGCACCCCCACAGAGGTAGGAATGCTCAAAAAACCCTGTGTTTTGCTAGCTATCCCACGTGGAATCTCTTAACAAGTTCCAAATAAACCATATCGCGATCGCTCCTAGCGGGCTATAATTTGAGTTTGCCTCGACGATTTTCTCTGGGAGCGAACCCGCGTTCGAAACCTGGAGTTGAATCTGCCGGCGCGGAATTATTTTGCTTTCTTCCTTATTTTTTAACGGAGCCTCTCAGCATGCCTAGTGCGACCAATTCCAAGAAGACGAAGAAGGCCACGGAAGCCGAAACGACAAGCACGGAAGTCGCTGTCGAGACCAAACCCAAGAGAACCAGAAAATCCGCTGCCGAACCGCGTGTAAAACTCTACTGGGGCGTGTTCAATCAGCACCTCAAGCGTGTCGCCGTCTTTGAGTACACCGATGTGAAGAAGGCTGAAAAGCACGCCAAAGAACTCAGCAAAGACGGCGGAGATCACTTCCTGCAAAAGATCAAGGAAGTCGTCGGCTAAGGTCTGACCACCTGAGTGTGATTCAACCCCTCCTGGAACGCCGCAGGCCTTTTGCTTGCGGCGTTTCTTGCATTTACAGGCCTCTCGTTTGCCTCTACTGAGCAACCTCGTCTAGGAATCCATCGGCAAACTTATCATAATACCGCCCGGTCCGCCGATCGCCTCGGTTAGGTCTGATTCTTCAAACTACCACTCAAATTTAGGGGTTTGCCGTGAAGGAACTAGCATTCACGAAAATGCACGGTGCCGGGAATGATTACGTTTACATCGAAGGCTTCTCGCAGACGCTGCCAAGCGACCTAGAGCGACTGGCCATCGAACTCTCGCATCGTCGTTTTGGAATCGGTGGAGATGGCGTGATCCTGATCCTGCCCTCGACTCAGGCTGATGCTCGAATGCGCATGTTCAACGCCGACGGTAGCGAATCGGAAATGTGCGGGAACGGTATCCGTTGTGTCGCCAAATTCGTACACGATTCGGGAATCGCTCGAAAGCCAAAGCTCTCTATTGAAACCGGGGCCGGAGTCCTCTCCTTGGATTTGAGCATCGAGGAAGACAAGGTCAATCGGGTGACCGTGGATATGGGGGAACCAAGGCTTTTGGCAAGTCAGATTCCCACCACGCTTGGCAATCCTCACGAATCGGTCGTCAACCATCGCTTGGAATACAAAGGACATACGCTCTTTGGAACCTGCGTTTCGATGGGCAATCCCCACTGCGTGATCTTTGTTCCGGAATTGACCGACGAGTTGGTCTTGGGGATCGGGCCATTGATTGAAAAAGACGACCGCTTTCCGAAACGAACCAATGTCGAGTTTGTTGAGATCCTTGCGCGCGGCGAGGTTCGTCAACGTACCTGGGAACGTGGTTCAGGAGAGACATGGGCTTGCGGGACTGGAGCCAGCGCCGTGTGCGTCGCGGGGGTTCTAACCGAAAGGACCGACCGCACCATTCTCAACCACCTTACCGGTGGCGACCTGACCCTGCGTTGGGACGAATCGACGAACCATGTATTTATGACCGGGCCAGCAGTCGAAGTGTTCCAAGGAAAAGTGAAAATCGATTTCGCTTAACGCACTGTGAATCCAAAACTTCTCCGACCTGCAGCGTTTCTCCTAGGGTTTTTGATCAAAGGGATGGTCAGAACCCTGGATGCTCGCGTCGCCGATTACGCTGACGATACCGATGTGACTACCGATCGATTCACGACGCCGGCGATCTATATTTTTTGGCACGAAAACATCCTCTTACCCTTTGTTACCCGCAGTCGCTCGGGCATGACGCTTCTTGTGAGTCAGCATCGCGATGCCAATTGGATGGATTGGTTGTCTCAGGATTTTTCCTTCCATACCGTCCGTGGCTCATCGACCAAAGGCGGACTCAAAGCAATCCTGCAGTACCGAAAAGAGCATCAAAGCAGCAGTCTGGTGATTACCCCCGACGGCCCCAAAGGCCCCCGCAGGGTTCTATCTCCAGGTTGCATTCAACTCAGTTCGCTGCTTCAACTCCCGATCATCCCTGTTGGTGTCGGCTATCATCGACCCTACCGCGCCCCGACTTGGGATCGCTTTGCAATTCCAAGGCCCGGTTCACGAGCACGGCTGATCCTCGGCTCAAGACTGATCGTTCCTCGCAAGCTCGACGAATCAGGTATCGAGGAACATCGCCAGTGGGTCGAAAACGCAGTGCATCGACTTACCTATGAAGCCGAATGCTGGGCACTCGATGGCCTACCTCGCGAGCGTGAACGTTCGCTTCACGCTGCTTTGCAAGGCACTTCGGCTGTCGTAGGCAGCCTGGGACTCGAGTGAATCGCTACTACTTGGATCGCTCGTATTGGTAATCGAGCGTCCCCTCCGCCAGCTTGCAGTCCTTGATCGCTTCAAGCAATCGCTTGCGATCGACCTCCTTGGCAGGCAACTCTAAACTTTTGGATAAAGCATAAACGGTGATGTGGTAGGTTTTCACTCCCGGTCCCTTGGAACACATCGGGTCGTATTCGGTACGCTTCTTGTCATTGAGTCCTAAAGTCCCCTCGGGCTTCTTGTTTTGCCCTATCCCAGTTGCCGTCACTGGCACGTTGTAGACAAGCCAATACGACTTTTCCTGATCCGGAGCTTCGTGCCATAGAGAGACAGCAATCGATTTGGTTCCCTCAGGAATCTTATCCCAAGCTACCGCAGGGGATTGTCCTGATCCATCGCAGGTGCAATCCTTGATGAGCATGCCTCGAGCATCAACCGAACTGCTAACAACCTTAATCGTTCCTGCACTTATTTTCGCTCGATCGGATCTTGCTGTATCGGTGCCCCCCTGCGGCTGACCGTCACGCGGCGGCTGACCGTCACGCGGCGGGCGACCGTCGCGAGGAGGTCGTCCATCACGCGGTGGCCGACCGTCGCGTGGGGGAGGTGGTGGTGCAGCATTACGTCCACCTCCGCCTCGTCGTTCGCCCCCTTTGTTTTGGTAGTTCTCCTTGGTCAGCTTACCATTGGGATCTTGAAACTCGAACGCCACGGCACCATTTTCCTGCAACGTATAGCGGACAAAGCCTTTGCGTCCTGAAACCTCATAGGTCAACTGAAAATTCTTGGGCGATGTCTCTTCAAAGCCGACGATCTTTGCCCCTCGAATCGGTGGTAGTGCGGGCCTGGGACTCTCGGCCCTTGGCTGCGGATCGACTTGACCATCGCGCTCGACAACCTGACCGTAAAATCCTCCGTTGATATAGGGATACTTCTCGGTCGCATGGTAATGGTAATTGCCTTGGTTGTCCTTGTGCCCATTCATCCAATCCAACGGCTGGTTGTCTTGCGCATCTTGATAGCCGAAGATCGGATATCCATCGAGAGCATAAGCGATCGGCTTGCCCTTTCCTACCATTGGTTCGAGATGGACCGGAGCGATATGGTAGTGATAATCATCCGCACGACCACAGTGTCCACCCCACTGATCGAGTTCTCCTGCCACAAGCGTATCGGTCTTGCCATCGTTCTTGATGGGATTAAAAATCGGAATCCCGTTGACCGCAAGTGCGATCGCACCGCGAAAGAAGTTATTCTTGGCGGACATCGGCTTTTGTGCCGGCTTTGGATGCAATGGAATTCGCCACGCATTGCGGCCAGTGTAAGCTTGCGGCAAAGGGACTTGCTGTTGCCAAGCGGTAATGCCAACCATCATCGGATGATCGGGGATACCGTTGGACTCGACATAGAAGTAATCGCTATCCCACCGCAGTCCCAGAGTCTTTTCGAAGGGCTTAAAGTGCTCAAACATCGCGGGTGGATCATCGACTTCAGGAAGCTCCAGAGTTGGACTCGGATCCGGTTCCAGTTCGATTTTCACAAAGCGAGCCGATTTGCTCTCATTGATACTCCGAATCGCATCGAGTCGATCGGTGATCCATTTTCCATCGGAATCGACAAGATCCTCTCGGGGGACTTCCAACACCTTTCCACCGCTGGTTTCGAATTTGGCGATCCTCTCGTCTGCAGAAAGGAAGTTGCCGTGGAAGTGGCGCCCGGTCTTTGCCACGATCCACGTCGACTTGACTGCTGTATTCCCGCCCGATGGTCCATGCCCCCCTTCGTGTGCGAGGCTAGAGCAATCTACGGCCAAAGTACCGGCGATGGCGGCGATCAAGCATGCGATCGTTTTCGAGTTCACTGTTTTCCTCATTCCTACTTGTTTTGGGTTTTCTGATTAGAAGGGGCCTTGTTGTTTTTGCCCCCTCGTTTGCGTGGTTCGGGCGGATTACTGGGATTGAAATCCGGGTTCTTCGTTGGAAGTTGAGCATCAACGCGGGCCAAGTACTTTTCCAGTTGCTGGTGCAACTCCTTAACTTGGGAAGCCTCTTGCGTGGCTAAATTTTTGCGTTCGCTTAGATCGTCTTTGAGATTGTAGAGTTCGTCTCGGCCATCTTCATAGAAGTGGATCAATTTCCAATCTCCAACTCGGATCGAAGTTTGCGGGCCACCCTCGCCTTGATAATGCGGAAAATGGAACACGAGTCCCTCATTGGATCTCTGCACGTTTCCAGATCCACCGTTTCGAACGATCTCAGCAATGCTTCCTCCTTCGATGCGAGCAGGAAGTTTCGAGCGATCGATATGCGCCCATTGGCAAAAGGTGGGCAAGAGGTCATAGCCGACGATAGGAGTATGGCTCCATGAGTTGGCCTCGATGGTTGGTCCTGCGATGATAAACGGGACTCGAATCCCTCCCTCCCAAACGCCACCTTTCCCACCGTGCAATCCAGCTCGTTTACCACCGCCTTGGCCTCCTCCGCCGCCACCTCCCGAACCGTTGTCGGACATATAGATGATGATCGTGTTTTTCGCTAACCCGAGCCGATCGATCGAATCGATGACTTTACCTACGCCAGTATCGAGATCTTCGGTAATCGCAGCGGTGGTGATTCGCTTCTCGTTCTCGCCAGAGAGTTTGGATTGATACTTCGCAAGCGTCGCCTTGTTTGCGTTCTCGCTTGCGTGGAGTGCGTTCCAGGAAAGCTGGATATAAAAAGGTTTGCCTGCTTTCATGCTCTTTTGCATGAACTCCTCGGCCCGCTGAGCCATGCCGAAGATATCGACGGGATTCGGATCGTGGAACTTGAAGGCTTGTTCGTTGCCGGTATCCCCATCGTGTTCATCATAACCATGTTCTCCAGGCCCACCTCCACCGATGTGCCACTTGCCATAATGCGCCGTAGCGTAACCGGCCCCCCGCAGCACTTCACCACTGGTTGTCTCCGCAGACGCAAGGCTCTTGATGAGCCTCGGTTCGATAAGCTTCTGTCCTGTTTCGGCCGGTGCGGCTTTGGTCCAATGCAACTGTGCAGGACTCTTACCCGTCTGCAGACTGATCCTCGTGGGTGAACACACTGGAGCCGGTGAGTAAGCGTTTGAGAAACGCATTCCGCGAGCAGCGAGTCGCTCAAGATTCGGAGTGTAGAAGTGCTGGCTCTTTGAAGCCGGCACGTCCGGGTGCATAGGAACCGATAGACCATCCCAGCCTTGATCGTCCGAGAGCATCAGCACAATGTTCGGGCGTTCATCGGCCCGAACTTGTCGAGAGCAAAGCAGAACGAGCAAGAGGAACGAGAGAATACGACGCATGTTGATAGGCCTTTAGGGGACAGATTCGATTATTTTTGGACTCTTAAGGATTTATTGCGGGTAAACCTTCGGCGGCCCCCACCCGGCTTCACGCCGGTGGGGCCATGATTTGCGGCTACTAGTAGCTGTACAGTTACGTCTCCACTGGCATAAAGCCAGTGGTAGACTCATTGAACAAAATGCAATCCAATTCACCCCCATTAATAACGGAAGAGCCCTATTTTGGATGAACTTCGTAGGAGTAACTCACCTCGCCGTTGCGTCGACGAGCATCCTCGTCCTTGGGCAAGTAGGAACGGACATAATCGACTCGGGACTGTTCGGGAGAAACACGAATGCGAAGATGTCCGGAACTGGGTTGGATTTCACCGCTGAGATATCCGTACTCGGCTGCTGTTCGCGTGTTTCCGATCCGCGAGTGGCTCGGCTGAGGAACCTCCTGGTAGACAACACCATCGAGATCCTGTTTGGCGAAAATATGATCGTGGCCGTGGAATACGATTCGAACTCCATGATCGACAAGGAGTTGATGGATTGGTTTATCCCAACCTGGTCGGTATTTGCTAAACTCGAATTTGCCATCAGCACTTTTGCCCCCCCACTCCCAAAACGGTGCCGCTTCGGCCCCCCCTCGATTGTTCTGATCGGCGCCACCGACCAAATGATGGATGAAGACGAACTTGTACTTGGCCTTGCTCTCTCTAAGCGTCTTTGCCAGCCAGCGATACTGCTTTTCACCCAGGGTCCAAAACCAATTTCCCTTCTCGTTGCTTTCACCACGTCGGGGACGGTCCAAGGTGTAGCGGTAGGGATCGAGCGCGATCAATAATGCATCTCCCCATTGCCAAGCGTAGTAATCATCGAGAGTCCCATGCGGTCCGAATTCGTCTGGGTTTCCGCTGTAGAACGCATTCGGCGATGGATTCGGGAAAAGGGCTTTGCGTGTTTTGGTGGCCCAGGCCGTATCGCCTCGCGCAGGCGACTCCCCGTCGTGATTCCCAAGGACTAAATAGAACGGGACCGAGTGGCAAGCCGAACCTAGGTAATAGCGTTGTGAGAGATAATGACCATACGAGAATTGCGGTTGTTTGTACTTGCCTGTCATGAACGTGTCACCGAGTTCTAGATGAAAGTCGGATTGATCGGCAAGTACATTGGCAAGCGTCCGCAGGTAGACATCACCACTGGAGTTTTCATCCAAGTGAGAGTCGGAGGTCACGGTAAACACATAACTGCTACCGGTAGCCCTTTGAGTGTGAAATGTATAAAGCGGAGTTTCAATACTCTTCGAGGCACCGTCTGCTTGGTACTCCCAGGTGTAGCTGTAGCGGGTGTTTGGACTAAGCCCCGTCAGCTCGATCGTCAGTGGTATGTCCTTTGGAAGCTTGGTCCAAGCGGTCGTCTGCCTTGTCGAAATGCCACTTGCATTAGGATTGTTTTCTTCGACTCCGTAGCAAACGCGGCCTTGTCCATTTTCAAAAGGCATGACACGCAACGTGATCGAAACATCGGTGGGTCTTCCAAGCACTAGATCAAAAGGTCTCGTCGGTACATCGTTGGCGGGCGAAGGCGGTCTCTCGTAGCCCCCGAGCCCGCTTCCTCCACCTCCCTTGGGCCCACCCCGTTGGCCACCCTGCTGGCCACCCTGCTGACCGCGACCACCACCATTGGGCTTTCGGTCAGAACTTCGGTCAGGATTGCCGTTTTGCTGCTTTTCTGGCGGATCCTGAGCCAAACAGAGCATGGGAAAGCTGGCTGCCGCAATCGACAACACAGCCGACAGAATTCGAGTCCCTTTGAAAATCTTTAACATGCCCGCTACGCTCCGAAGAAACAACTCTAGATCAAAACAGATCAAACAACGTCTACTTGGGCTGCCCTCGTCGATCCCCTCGCGGTGGTTGCTCGGGAACGACGTTGTTGAGATTGCTGAAGTCTGTGCGTTCCTTACCGTCTGGTGCCCTGTCGATCCGTTTACGGAACAGCACGAGATTATCGAGCTTTACGTCATCGGACCAAATGAACTTGGCACCCTGAAAATCGTTGTCGTAGTAAGATTGCTTCGGTTTGACTTCATCCTCGGTGTACTCTTTGGCATTAGGCCAAGAGCTATCATCGAAGTCGACGACTGCCAATTCGCCATTGATGTAAAGCATGAACCAATTGTCTGCGTAAATATTCGCACGAACGGTATCGGCCATCGAAGGCTTTCGCATCTTACCAGACTGCTTAGGTTTGTTTGGGTCTTGCGCGGTTGCAGTCCGATCCAAAGTCGGCATAGCCCCAAAACCCATCAAAACGACAACTGCGATTCCTGCAAGTAGGGCAGATCTAACCTTGCTTGGCAAACGCTTTTTCCAAGTCGATTGGTGAATCATTCTTGTTCTATATCCTCATCGATGACTTCGTGATCCGAAGATTGGTGGTGAGCGTGGTGAAAAAAAGGAGATGGTAGAGATAGCTCTTCGATAAGAGTCAATCGAACCGTGAGCCTGTCGGGCCCATAGGGCATCTCGATGAATCGGATTTGCGCAATTCGACCACTCTGCTTGCCATATTGGATCTCGATTCTTTTTGGGCCTCTCTCCCCCGGTTTTTTGATCGCTATCAACATCGCCTCCTGCTCCCCAAGTTGTTCGCTCGGTGTGGCTGTCACAACCTCTACCTTGTAAGCCTTTTGTATCTGCTCTAAGCCTTGCGACAGATTACCAAGCGGAATGGAGTGCTCGTGACCAGGTAGGTCTCGATTGAATCGCTGAGTATCTCTGCTGATGCGCACCGGGCCGCTCGGGGCGATGGCCCAGCCGATTTGCCCATCGCTCCCGGTCACAAACACTGCACCATCCTCACGGAATCGCGTTAAAACAAATTGATTCATTCCACGCACGTAGAGCTTCGCACCTTCGAGCGTCGGCTTAGGCGGGCGTGTGCTATCGTACTTTTCCCTTTGCTTTCTGCTGGGTAAAACTGTCTCCTCGACGTTGATGCTGTAGTGTCGATCCCCCTTGGACAGCGACTTGAGCATCCTGCTCAATTCCTGGGAGGCGCTGAGTTGATTGCGATTCGAAAGCAACAACAAACCTACGAGCAAGAGAATCGATCCAGCCACGAAGGCAACCATTGGCCTCGATGGAGTGGATCGAACCGTGGTTTTCGCCGGTGCTCCAGTTAAACCAATCGCGTCGTTTTGAGGCACATGCTCGGCCCCCTTTGCCAAGACGTGGCAGAGTTGATCATCTAACAACGACGCTTGGACAAGCGCCTGCCGCAATTCGTCAGACTCCTGCAATCGGCACTCTAGACGCTCGATTTCATCGGCAGCGATTTGGCCATCGAGATACCGATGGATCAACTCGATATCTTCTGGAGTCATGATGCACCCCTATCGAATTGAACCTGGCGCTCGATACACTGCTTGAGCTGCTGGCGGATCCGCTGAAGAGTTTTAGCAACACCGTTGGGAGAACCACCGAGCCACTGTGCAATTTGAGCGGGTTTTTGATTCTCCGTATAGCGAGCCCGGCACAACTCCTTGGCCCTTGCATCGAGCTTATCGAAACAGGTTTGGAGATACTCCATCCGATGGAGCTCAGACGAGGCAATCTTCGAATAATCCTCCGAGAGCAAATCGATGATCGAATCAGAAAAACGAAGCTTGTCTCGATGTACGGTCCGAAAGTAGAGACGGATTTGGTTGCGTGCGATGCCGATCGCCCAAGCGGCAAAAGGCTGCGAAGGGTCATACCGGTCATGCGACTCTAAGATCGCGATGGCTATGTCCTGCATCAGATCATCGCGGGCCGAGTAGTCGCGAAGCATCGCACTGACAAAGCTCGAAACGATCGGTTGAACTATCGTCCATTGCCTTAATGCGTTTCTCATCGATTCGTCAACCACAGCCGATCACCCCAAGATTCATTCAAGCTCGCGCCTACTCAGGTAGCCTGCCAATGCGACAGGCTCTCTTTAATCTTTATTTGACCGCAGGTCGTGAAATATGACTTACAAAACCGCAAAATCTGGGAGATTTTGTTCTTTAGAAATGAACCTCAACCAGGCAGATTACAGATCATCTGCTTTGGGTAGTTCATCGAGCGAGTCGATGCCTGCGACCTCTAGAAATCGCTCGGTTGTAAAAAAACCGGTTTCATCGAGTCGAATGAGCCCACGACGCTGGAGATGAGCAAGTGTGGCTCCGGCCCCTTGACCTAACTGACTTTCAATCTCTTGCCGCACGATGCCGGGTTGATAAGCGACCAACGAGAGGCAATCGATCGAGGCTTGAGAGAGCACTGCCTCTTTTGGAGTCCCCCACTTGAGCGATTCGATGGCAACTTCCAAATCCGAGGTTAATGCCAGTCGGAAACCGTCTTGGTCGTGCACCACTCGAACCGCACTGTTTTGGCTTTCGAGGTTTGAATTCAAGTGCTCGATGCCTTGTTGAATCTCTGCTTCGGAGAACTCTTTCATCGTGAGTTTAAGTTGCTCAAGCGACACGGACTGCCCATCCCGAGTTCCAACAAACAGAATCGACTCAATGATCGACCATACCGTCACTGGGACACCATCGGTTTCACCGTGGATCAAGATGCTACCTTGGAAATCCATTGGTAGCACATCGTTTTGAGACGGTTTTACATCCTCCTGCGATCGGGAGTTTCCTTGCATGACGTTGGCATAGACATTCCCTAACTCCTCAAGCGAAAAGAACTCGTTTTCATCCCCTGAATCCGTCTCGGTAGAATCGCCCGATGACTCCGATTCGTGATGATTCCAACCGAATTGCGATATGCGTCCTTGCATGCAAACAGATCCGCTCTTGGTTTTACTTCCAGAATCGTTCTTCTAAGACCAAGCTCGATGACTCGACTGCTTCGTCGCCCGGAGAGCTTTGCAAGGATACGCGATTCTTCATCTCAGACGGAACCCTGATCTTATTCTTTACCAGCTTCGGTTCGATCGAAACGCCTCCACTGACGATCGCCGAGATGGTTCCATCGGAGCGCTTGCGTGTGGCGACGATCGAGTCGATTTCTGTTGGGGCGACCTCAAGATGCGGAAGGTAGATTGCATTGCCGAGAACTTTGAAAGGTTCCTCGTTAGTTTGGTCCTCACCCTGGCTTGCACGACGCGTTTTGATAATCTCCATGACGACGGCCAAATCAAAGACATGACGGAGTCTGCCGTAGATTGGGTAGGCCTCTTGCAGGGCTTCGAATTTTGCAGTGAAGTTCTTAGCGAAGGCATCTGCGGCCCTGTCGGGAATTTGGGCGGTAAACCTAGTTCCATCTGCTCCCATCATTTGAGTCTCACTTAAGACTGCGACGTTTGAACCTTGGAAGTGATAAATCTGCTCTTGGGGGGCCAAGGCGATCTTCGAGTCCGACATGGCAAACCACCAACGCACCATCGATTGCTCCTTGGCATAACCCAAGCGTTCGGATTCCACCCAGTAGTTCGCAAGTCCATTGACGCTCGGTTCGAGTCCAAAGGCTAGTCGCTTCATGTGCGCATCGGCGATCAGTAAGGCATAGCCGGTCGGGGAGTCTTGGGCGATCCCCACGACGTTTGCTTTTTGGAACCCGAGCTTTTTCCTCCACTGGGCGATCCAGGTCTCTGGATCGCGGGCCAATAAGCGTATGGATGCTTTTTCGTTGGCTGATTGATAAGCAGCCACAAGACGCTCTGGAACTGGGTCGATCGAGCAACCGAACTCTCCCTTACCATTGAGAACATGATGAGCTACGGTTAAAAGGTCTTCGAGCAGAACTGGCGGCAGTTTCAGTTGCCGATGCACCAGATCTCCTTGTCGGGTTGCAGCGATGTTTCCAGCGGGGCCTCCGATGAGCCAATCGTTGTTCTTCGAGTCCCATGCGAGATAGTCAATGCGGCATAGTCCTCCGAGAAGTTCCGAGGCAATGCTGCCGCGCACGTCCTGCTGAGCCTGAGCATGGAGTTGCTCATCGAGGGTCTTGAGTGAGATCCAACGCAGATCGGTTGGTCTTTGCCATAGCCCAAGATCGTCTAAAGGCACAGCGATGGGCCCACCCTTAGCAATCTCCTCAGGGATCACCTTAAGCTTTGGTGCACCGTTTTGTTTAGAAGTTGATATCCGCTCGATCAGTCCATCGGTCGTGATTCGGACCCCTTGTCGAAAAGGGGACATCGTCGCCGTCCCTCCAGCACTTTGCCATCCATCCGGAGAGATCGTCGTTTCGATCAGATTCATGAGTTCGGTATAGTTGGCAATCGCACCTCCGCCAGCAGCACCACCACCTTCGCCAGCACGAGCAAGTGAGGTTCCGGACCGACTCGATGATGATTCGTAGGCGCTAGCGTGTAGGCTGGCTGGATCGACTCTCTGGGAATGCAACACGGTCAATACTCGCTGGCGATCGCTAGGTGCAAGCTGTCCAAGCGCCGATTGAATCGATCCAGGATCCCCCTGTGTGAGAGCTTGGGCCAACTGAGGATACTCTTTCCCAAATTGCTCAGGGGGTTGCGCGAAAAGCAGTGCGGGAGAGCATGCGAGTACAACCAAAAAACGATGGATCAAAGAGGGCAGGTTCATGGACGTGCTCCGCGTTCTTACGACAAAAAGCTGACGAATCATCCTAGCCAACTCTACGAGTATACCACGAATCCAAGGCCAGTTGCGATTGCAAAAAAAACACATAGACCCCGTTTTTCGGGCAATAACGGGGCTTACTCACCGGGTCGCTCAAGTGGCCGAGTCCTTTTGGCTGTCCCAATTCTTCGCAAACCTACCTGGACATGGTATTCTGCAAGCTCACCGATGCGATCTGGTTGTTCATGATCGCAGTCCTTTCCCGTGTTCTAGCAAATCGAGTAGAGAAGCTTCGAAGATGAAACGCATGCACTTTTGGTTTGGTTGCACCCTGTCCGTCTTTTTCCTAGGCGCTGGCGTTTGCCGCTTGGAGGCTCAGGAATACCTTAACGGCATCGAATGGAAGGAACCGGCAATCATCACTCCGGGTACAACCAACAGCGAGCCCCCGTCGGATGCAGTCATTTTGTTTAACGGCAAGGACAAATCGCATTGGAAGAATTCGGATGCTTGGAAGATCGAAGGAGACGCCTTGGTTGCTGGCCGAGGATCGATCACTAGCGTCGATGAGTTTGGAGATTGCCAAGTCCACATCGAATGGTCGGCAGCCACTCCTCCCAAGGGGAGCGGACAAGGTCGCAGCAACAGCGGTGTTTTTCTGATGAACATCTACGAGTTGCAAGTATTAGACTCGTTCGACAACAAGACGTACCACGATGGCCAAGCTGGGGCGATCTACAAGCAGACTCCTCCAATGGTCAATGCCACGCGCAAACCTGGAGAGTGGAACACCTACGATATTTTCTGGACCGCACCGCGATTCAATGACGACGGATCTTTGAAGTCTCCCGCTTACATCACCGCCGTGCACAATGGGGCGTTGATCCTAAATCACTTCGAGCTCAAAGGGAACACACCTTTCAATCGTCCACCCGAGTACAAGAAGCACGCAGCGAAAGGCCCTATCGGTTTGCAAGATCACGGCGATCCAGTTCGGTTCAGGAACATCTGGGTCCGGCCCTTAGTCCCAGTCGAGGGCAAACAAGTCCGCAAGCCTTTCCTGCGCAATGGGGACAAGGAAACCCCAATTGAAAAGTAAGCCGCAGGGCGTAATCCGGCTCGCCGATGTGCAGAGCGTTTAGCGGCAGTACTTGTCGAGCCAAGCCTGCCGTTGCTCATCGAGCTTGGAATCGTCTGGGATCAGGCCCTCTTGGCGTTGTTTTGCAAAGCGGGCCTCAAAGCGGGCGATCTCATCGGCCAGGATAGCTCCTTGGTCGAACATTCGATCGATGAAAAGAACCCCATCGAGGTGATCGACTTCGTGCTGGATGATTCGAGCAAGGAATCCTTCGACCTTGAGATTGATTTCCTTTCCATCCATCGAGTACGCGTTGACTTGGACGGATTTATTCCGTTTGACTATTCCGTGCAGACCAGGCAGGGACAGACAGCCCTCATCGGCTTCGATCGTACCACTAGCTTTTTGGATCACAGGATTGAGGAAAACCAACTCTTCGCCAGAATCTTTTTCACCTGTTGGATTGGCGATAAAGAGCCGCAAGGGTAAATTCACTTGATTGGCCGCGAGTCCTACGCCTCGATGCTCGTACATGATGTGGAACATCTGTTCGATCATTTCCCGAAGTGAATCGTCGACTCTCGCCAACGACTTGGAGGTAAAGCGGAGCGTCGGGTGAGGATATTGAATAAGCTGTAGCATGGAAATGGTAAGTCAAAAAGCGAAGAAGATTGCTGAATCCAAAGGCGGTGTATTGTGATCCATAGATCCAGCTTCGTAAACCGCTACGAACACTTATGCTTGTTGATTGCCATGCATTGGATTTGCTTGGCTTGTATTGGCCAGGCTCAAGTCCCCTCCGAACCCAACCCCGAATCGGAGTACTTCCGACAAGCCGCTGATAAATTCGGTGGAGCAAGCAAAGTTCTATGGGGCGAGCCTGGGAGCAATTCTCTCGACCGATGGAAACCCCGTTCGGTGATCGAAGTTCAAGGTGTCGTAGTCGCTTGGGAACCTGACCAGCTCGTGGTGGTCAAGCCGGGAGCAAACGGTACATCAAGCTTTCCTGGCGATCTTGTTGTAGGAATCGAACCGACTTGGAAGTCGCCGACCTATGCGAAAGTTCACGAACTGTTTTTAAACAAACAATTCCGCGAGGTTTTGCAACAGGGCCAAGCGGCCCTTGCGATGACCGAGATCCCTCGCTGGCAACAACGGGTCGTGGTTGCTGAAATGGTCGATTCGGCCGTAGCTCTCGGCCAATATGCAGTGGCTACAAGAGTTTTCAAAATCCTAGCCCAAGACACTTCGCCCGAATTGCTTCTAAGTCGCATTCCGTTGCCTTGGTCCGACGAATTGGATCAGCTCACTCCTGCCTTGATTCAAGAATCACTTGCAGGGCTCGAAAATAAATCGGTCGCCATGCAACTACTCGGAGCAACTTGGTTGCTGGCAAGTGAGCACCGACTCGTTGCGATCGAAAAGCTCAAGTCGATCGCCTCCAGTGGTGAGTCACTCATGGCCTCCTATGCCAAGACCCAATTATGGAGATTGGCGGCCTCCGAAGAGGTTTTCTCGACAAATTTTGGGGATTGGATGTCCCTTCGCGATGCCTTGCCCGTAGCAGCCCAAGCAGGCCCGACGATGCTCCTGGCGCATCGATTAGACCAAGCGGGCCAAACCAAGCTTGCTCTGACCGAATGGTTGCGCATCACATCCTTGCATGAAGATCGCTATCATCTAAGAGAGCAAGCTCTGCAAAGAGCGGTCGAAGCAGCAAAAAAAATCGGCGACCAAGAACTCGCAGCACGTCTTTCAAAATAGTAGGAACTCGAATGCGATTGATGCAAATCAAACCAAACAACGTCTGGGTGATGACTCGTAGTTGCATCGCGAGTTGCGCGTTTATCGCCACTTCGATAGCCTCAAAAGCCATGGCACAAGCACCTGGGGCAAGTGGCCAGGCAAATCCCGGTGGCTCGGCCAAGCCCAGCGATGCTTCAGACGATACGCTCTTTGAAATCATCTTCAGCGGTGGTCCACTTGGGGTGGCCATCATGATCGCTCTGATCGTCATGTCGATCCTCGCGGTTTACTTGATCATCGATCAGTGGCTCACGCTCAGGCGCAAGGATCTCTTGCCTGCCGATTTAAATGAAAACGTTCGGCAGTTGCTAGCCCAGGGAAAACTAAAGGATGCCGACCAAGCTTGTCGAAACCAACCTTGCCCATTGTCTTATGTCTTGGCAAGCGGGATCGCGGAGATCGAGTACGGGTGGCCTGCGGTTGAAAAGTCGCTCGAGGATGCTTTGGCAGAGCAAGCGGCGCGGATGTACCGAAAACTCGAGTATCTGAGCGTCATAGGAAACCTTGCCCCGATGCTTGGACTGCTCGGCACCGTAGCCGGGATGATTTTGGCTTTTCGCGAGGTCGCGTTGTCGCAGGGTACGGCCGGTGCCGGCCAGCTTGCATCGGGCATTTACTCTGCCCTGATCACAACCGTAGCGGGATTGCTTATCGCCATCCCCGCTTTGGGGGCTTTTGCGGTTTTTCGCAACAGAATCGATGAAATCATGTCGGAAATGGCAACTTCGGCCCAGCAAGCATTTGGCTCGATTCGACGGAGATTACCGGGAACTGCGGTTCCAAGACCAACGGTAGTACCCCCACCGAGGGGTTAATCGTCATTTTTTACCCAGTTGCGACTCTAGGGAAACGAAACTCTTTGAACCTCGGTTAGTTTGCTACCAATGTTGCAGGTCTTGGGGTATCCTGTTGAGTCCGAAAAAACCCGTTTCCTCAATCTTGAATCGTCGTTTGGAATCACTCTTGGCCGTTAGCTCCCCCCGAAACGATGAATCGGCAACCGAAGAGCCAGGGAACTGGAACCCGGTAGTCTATGCCCAGGCCCATAGCGATATCGGAATGCGTCGTGCGAACAACCAGGATAGCTTTGCGATCGTATTAGCAAATGATGCCGAGAAATGGCAGCGGGCTGGCGATTTGTTGATTGTCGCAGACGGAATGGGAGCCCATGCCGCCGGGGAGATTGCAAGCCGACTGAGCGTCGAACTGATTCCTCATCATTATTCGAAGCTCAATTCGAAATACGATTCTCCTGAGGCGCTTGTGAAGGCTTTCGAGGAAACCAACCGCGAGATCAATCTTCGAGGTACGGTCAATCCTGAATTTCGCAGCATGGGAACCACTACCAGCGCGATCGCTCTGTTGCCCATCGGTGGAGTGATCGCCCACGTGGGAGATAGCCGAGTGTATCGATTGCGGGGCCAAACATTCGAGCAATTGACCTTCGACCATTCGCTCGTTTGGGAGATGCAACAAGCTGGAGAGGTCAGCGAGGAAATCATTCGCAACAGCTCGATCCCCAAGAATGTCATCACGCGTTCGATGGGACCTAGCCCGAGCGTTCAAGTCGATATCGAGGGACCGTTTCCGTTGCTCAAGGGTGATCGTTTCCTGCTCTGCAGCGATGGGCTAAGTGGCCAAATAGCCGACGAGGAGATCGGGTTGTTGCTGGGACTCTTGGATCCCGCCACCG
Organism: Pirellula sp.; assembly: GCA_046086605.1. Taxonomy (GTDB): domain Bacteria; phylum Planctomycetota; class Planctomycetia; order Pirellulales; family Pirellulaceae; genus JBKCUI01. The sequence continues at coordinate 19,880 of JBJSXX010000363.1, forward strand.
CCGTCAAGGCGCTAGTCGATTTAGCGAATTTTCGCGGAGGCCCCGACAACATCACTGTAGTGATCGGGGAGGTGCAAAGGGACTTTGGTATTACCAATGCTGCCGTGGCTGGCAATGCAACCCGCAACTCTCCAGGATTTCCGGTTAGCTTTGGTGTGATCGCGGCCATCGGCTTGCTGGCCGCCGTCGCTCTGGCTCTCGTGCAGCAGATACCACTTGCGATCCTCGCTTCGGCGGCGGCACTCGTTGCAATCATTTCTGGTTGGGTCAAAGTGGCAGCCGGCAAGCAGTCGGACACGCAAACCAAAGGCTTTGGCAAGGCCCCCTACAGGAAATACACTTGCAAACCATCAGCAACTCTGGCAAATCAACTCAAGGATGCGGTCGACGAGCTCTATGCGTGGCTCAAAGAGAATTCAAGAAGCTCCAATCTTGAGCCAATCGGCGTTCGTATCCAAAATGCCAATCGAGAGATTGCAGCCAAGGACTACAAAACCTCCATCGCGACCTTCGCAACATTGCTAGTCGATGTAATGCAGGAAATCCGAGACCGTCGCAAAGAAGACGATGACGGCCACGTTGATTACTAGTACGGTCAATCACCTGCACCATCTACGCATTGAGCAGCACGATCACTAAAAGACCCGTGCCTACCAACGCGACCAGGCATGCGATGATTCCTATGTTGGAACGAGGCATCATCGGATATTCACGCCTGAGTGTTTTGATGTCTCGGTGGTACTCGAGCCACGCAAGCATCAGCGACAAGAGCCCTAGTGCGATGAGCGTTAGTCCGAACTCCTTGGGCCCCAACAAAGTAGGTTTTGCTGCAGGCCTTGAAGTTCTACCATCGAAAAGATCCATTTGGAAAAACTTGTAAGCCGAAAACCCAAAAGTGATCAGCGAAGTTGCAGTCCTTATCGCGGCCATGACCGTGCGCTCGTAAGCCACACGGGTTCTTTCGATAGCCAAACGGGTGGTCGTATCCAGTGGGATCGGAGCGTTACTATCGGAAGATTCCATCCTAGCTGAACCCTTTTTGCTTACATTCTCAATATGATTGACATGGATTTAACGACCGAATACCCTACAGAGACCGATTCGTATTACCATTGAACTGTACACGAAGTCCTGCGAACACTCCATGGCGGCAAACCTAACTTTCAACCAACGAAATGTCAGTACCAGGCTCATTCGGGCACTGGTTCTGCTTGTTTGGTTTTTTGGGGTTCCTGGAATTCGCCCCGTCGTCCACCACCATCAGAGTGAACAACCGTCAGCCTCCGAACTGGAACAGTTGGCTTCCCACGTTCGAGCCTACCCGCATGAGGAATCCCAGGATACCGCAAAACTACACCTGCACTGGTTTGTACTGATCGATGGCCATTCGATTTTTTCTTTTCCAAACAGTCCTGCACCTCAAGAAAGCCCATCGAGCAATTCTCTCAGCCAATGGGCAGATCCCCTCGATTTGTCTAACTTGTCTAACGCCGATTTTGTAGGATCCGATTTTCTTGAACCTATAGCACCGACCGACCAAGACAATTCAAATCGGTATCAAAGCCCAAGTTTCTCTCGCCGATACAACCAACTCCAAACCGCTCAGCATGCGCATTTAACGTCCTTTTCGACGATCCGTTACTGCGCTGCAAGCCTCTAGAGTGAATCGCATTCTAAGCGTTTCCTGTCATACCAACTCCCGTTGGATTCTTTGGCATATTCTGTACTCTGCGATCAATCAACTGTAATGAATACCTTCCAACACGCGCTTCGCGCTTGGCCTTTTTTATTGCTGACAACTCTCCTAGGTGCCGGTGCAACTTGGGCACTCAAAACCCGAACCACCTCGTCGGAAGCTGCCTCAGCACCCAAGTCCGCACGGATCGAGCAACCCGAGGCTTCTGGACAAGAGTCCAAACATACCGATTCGATCGAGCTATCCGAAGAGCTTTGGAAGCCAAGCGGAATCGAGTTTCAAGCCCCTCAGGAGGAGTTGCTCGCTGTCCCGGTGAACCTCACCGGCAAGGTATCCTTGAACGAGGATCGCATCGCACACATCTACCCCATGGTGGAGGGTACCGTCGATGCGGTATCGGTCACTCTGGGCCAGAATGTCAATGCCGATGACCTGTTAGTCGTCATCCATAGTCGAGAGATTGGCCAAGCGAAACTCAATCTCTATCAGGCTCGATTGCAGCGAGAGATTGCGATCGTCAAAAGGGATCTTCAAACGCGCATTGCAGAGAACACACGTCGGTTGATCGAAGAACTCCGGCAACGCCGGCCGATTCAGGAGATCGAAAGCCGCTTTAGGACGCTCACCATGGGCGACTATCGGGAAAGACTACTTGCTTCCTATGCCAGCTATCTCAAAGCTCAAGCAGATGTATCACGACTCGAAAATGTGAAAGATAGCGGTGCGGTATCGGGCAAACTGCTGCTGACGGCTCAATCCACTCGCGATGCAGATTTGGCGACGTTCCAAGCCCGCATTGAACAGATCGAGTACGAAATGCAAACCGATATTCTCCTTGCAAACCAAACTGTGAAAGAGGCCGAAACACGCGTCGCCGTCGATGCGACAAGCCTAAGAATCCTAGGAGTGGATTCCAAAGACATTGAAAGTGTTGACCCAACCACACAAGGAGAAGCGATATCGCATTACCCAATCCGCGCTCCATTCGAAGGAACAGTGATCACCAAGGATGTTACGATGCGCGAACAAGTTCGCCCGAGCTCGTCGGTGCTGACCGTCGCAGACTTGTCCACCGTCTGGATCACTGCCGATGTTTTCGAAGAAAATGTCCCATTACTCAAATCGCTCGATCAGCAAACTGTCTCGATCGTCAACGAGGCGTGGCCTGACAAATCCTTTTCTGCCAAAGTTTTTTACACCGGCGAAATCATGGACGAAAAAACCAGAACGATATCGCTTCGCGCGATCGCACAAAACTCCGAGCGATTGCTTAAGCCCGGAATGTTCGTCAACGTCATCATTCCAGGTGCTCAAAATAGCACTGCTCTGACGGTCCCCTCCGATGCCATCCAGGAACACGAAGGAAAGAAGTTCGTGTTCGTACACAAAGAAGGTACGCATTTCGACCGACGGGACATCCAATTAGGGCAGAAAGCGCAAGGAAAAACAGTGGTGCTACGAGGGTTGACTCCATCCGATAAGGTTGTGGTCAAAGGAGCTTTCGTGCTGAAATCTAAAATGCTCGCAGATTTGCTCGGCGAAGAGTAACCAACCCAAAAACGAGCATCCTTGAGGAATAAACAACAACATGGTAAGCCCCATCATCCAATGGTCATTGCAAAACCGATTCATCGTGATCATCGCGTCGCTCTTGATCCTAGGGCTAGGTTTTGTAGCCGCTAGTCAGATACCACTCGATGCAGTCCCTGATCTAACAAATGTTCAGGTTCAAGTACTAACGAATGCCCCATCCTTAGGCCCCGAAGAAGTCGAGCAGTTCATCACCTTTCCGATCGAAAACGCCATGAGCGGAGTCCCGCAAGTCGATGAGATTCGATCCATCAGCCGTTTCGGCTTGAGCGCCGTGACAGTCACGTTCGAGGATGGTACGGATATCTATTGGGCGCGAAACCAGATCAACGAGCGACTTCAACGAGCCAGGGAGAACATCCCCAATGGAATGGGCACTCCCGAATTAGGCCCTATCGCGACAGGCATGAGCGAGATTTACCAGTTTGAGGTGCGTGGTAAACCCGGTTCAAATTATTCACTCAATGAACTCCGTTCAATTCTCGACTGGCAAATCGCCTTCCAACTGCGAAGCGTCCAAGGAGTCGTTGAGGTCAACACGTTTGGGGGGGAACTCAAGACCTACGAGATTCAAGTTGATCCATCAAAGCTACAGAATTACGGCATATCGCTGTCGGACGTGTTCACCGCACTTGACGAGAACAACGGGAATTCCGGAGGGGGCTACATTGCCCACGGAGCCGAGCAAAGATTAGTGCGTGGACAGGGATTGGTTGCATCGCTCGATGACATTCGAAACATCGTACTCGAGAGCCGCGAAGGTACTCCTATACGGATCAAGGATATCGGTGATGTGCGTTTTGCACCCATGCTACGTCAAGGTGCAGTGACTCGTGACGGGGATCGCGAAGCGGTCATCGGTATGGTCATGATGATCATGGGTGGAAACAGCCGTCGTGTGGTGGAAGATGTCAAAGAGAAAATCCACGACATCCAAAAAACACTCCCCGATGGAATTCAGATCGAGACATTCTACGATCGAACGGAACTGGTAGAAAAAACGATCCATACCGTTGCCGAAAATATTGGGCTTGGGGTCATCCTCGTGATCGTTATGCTCATCATCCTGCTGGGGGATCTGCGGGCAGGACTGATCGTCGCAGCAGCAATTCCACTGTCGGCCATGAGCGCACTGATCGCGATGCGTTATGCAGGCGTTTCCGCCAACCTGATGAGTCTCGGGGCTGTCGACTTTGGTGTGATCGTCGATGGTGCTGTCGTCATGATTGAAAATTGCATGCGACAAGCGGCCAACCATCTAAAGAGCAATCCAAACAAAAAAGTACCCTTGCATGTTTTTCGATCCTCGGCTCTGGAAGTCGGCAAGCCGATTCTTTTTGCGGGCCTGATCGTCATCATTGTGTTTATTCCCATCCTGAGCCTTCAGGGTATGGAAGGCAAGATGTTTCGGCCCATGGCCTTCACCTTCATGACCGCTCTCTCCTCGGCATTGATTCTTTCCATCACAGTCATGCCGGTGCTTGCTTCCCTTTTCCTTGCTCGATGGATTCAGCAGAAAGACACGCTTGTGGTTCGAGGCTTACGGAGACTCTACGAACCATGCCTTCGATTTGCCATGAAGCATCCGATCGGGATGCTTTCGACTGCGCTCTTGCTATTTGCCATCAGTGTCGGACTTGCTCGGCAGTTCGGCAAAGAGTTCGTACCAAAACTCGACGAAGGGGACATTGCGATCCAAGCGACGCGGTTGCCAAGCGTATCTCTCGAAACCTCCGTGGAAATGACCAAAGGTATCGAAAGGTGTCTGCTCAAATTCCCTCAGGTTCTTACCGTAGTCTCCAAAACTGGGCGGCCCGAAATCGCTAACGATCCGATGGGTGTTTATCAAACCGATGTGATCGTTCGACTCAAGCCAAAGGACCAGTGGCCAGGGAATATCGCTAAAGAAGAACTTGTGATCCAAATGCGAGAGGCATTGGCAAAAGAGGTTCCAGCCAACGCGTTTAGCTTCACTCAGCCGATCGAACTGCGTGTCCAAGAGCTTGTCGCAGGGGTGCGATCAGATATCGGCTTGAGCCTCTATGGAGACGACCTCGGGGTGCTCAAAACCAAAGGGGATGAGATTGTCCAAGCACTTTTACGGGTCGAAGGAGCAGCCGATGTCGCGGCCCAGCAAATCGCTGGACTGTCCTACTGCGCCGTGACTGTCCGACGCGATGCATTGGCTCGTTATGGAATCCATGCTCGCGATGTACTTGATGCCGTGGCTTGTGTCGGCGGAAAGGTTGTTGGTCAGGTCTTCGAGGGTCAGAGGCGTTTTCCAATGCAAGTCCGATTGAGCCCCGAATGGCGAACCGATGTTGACAAACTTTCGCAACTTAAAATCGAAGACGCGACAGGTCGACAGATCCCGATTTCCCAGGTTGCCGACATTCAGATTTCCGACGGGCCGGTCGAGATCAGCCGAGATGCGATACGCAGAAGGTTACTGATCAGTTGCAATGTACAAGGCAGAGATTTGGGTGGTTTTGTGGAAGAAGCCCAACGCATGGTTGATCAGTCCGTCACGCTACCTCCCAACTATATCCTGCACTGGGGTGGGCAATTCGAGAATCTCCAAGAGGCCTCGCAGCGACTAGCAATTGCAGTACCCGTCGCCCTCTTACTCATATTTTCACTCCTTTATGTGACGTTCAACTCCGTTCGACTCGCGCTGCTGATCTATCTGAACGTTCCCATTGCAGTAACCGGTGGAATTCTCGCTCTGTGGCTTCGAGGTATGCCATTTTCAATCTCTGCGGGGGTTGGGTTCATCGCGCTTTTCGGGATCGCGGTCATGAACGGAGTGGTGCTGATCGAACACATCAGGCACCTTAGAAACCACGGATCGAATCCTCTTGATGCCGTGATCCAAGGGGCGATGGATCGACTAAGACCGGTCTTTATGACCGCTGCTTGTGGAGCACTAGGCTTTATCCCGATGGCCATATCAAGCAGTTCTGGAGCCGAGGTTCAGCGACCATTAGCAACGGTGGTCATAGGAGGTCTGTTCACCTCAACTATCTTGACGCTATTGGTTCTCCCGAGTATCTATCGTTGGTTTGAACCAAAGCCATCGGAAGAACCCGATCAACAACACCTTGAGGCTATTTGATGATTCGCACCGACCTCGATTTGCAATGCCAGGGAAAGCAACAAGGCTATCTGCGGGTTCCATATTCCCACAACCTCGGCGGTTGGGCCAATGTCATGATCCCGATAACCCTGATCGCAAATGGATCAGGACCAACGGTACTGGTGCTTGGTGGAAACCACGGAGATGAGTACCAGGGTCAAATAGCGATCATGAAGCTCGCCCGAGCCATTTCGCATGAACAAATCCAAGGCAGGCTGATCTTGATTCCATCGCTGAATTTCCCTGCAGCATTGGCTTCCACAAGGCTCTCTCCAATCGACGGAATGAATCTCAATCGAGCTTTCCCCGGAGACGCAGAAGGTTCCGTGACGAGCCAAATCGCGCACTACCTGACCCATGAACTCTTTCCGATTGCTGATGCCGTAATCGATATCCACTCGGGTGGACGCAGCATGGAATTTGTCCCCTGTTCCCACATGCACGTGGTCTCGGATCGAAAGCAACGTCAGGCGATGCTCGACGCGATGCTTGCATGGAATACCGAGTTTTGTTTTCTTTACACAGACATTGCGGGCACAGGATTACTGCCGGTCGAAGCTGAGAATCAGGGCAAGACGGTTGTGACAACGGAGCTTGGTGGGGGCGAGGCCATACCAGCCAATGTCCATCGAATCGCTCACGATGGGCTCGTCAACGTACTTAGGCACCTCCAAGTACTCGAAGGCCCGATTCAAACACGAACCTCTATGGGACTTGCTCCATCGATTTTGACCCAAGCGCTCGAGTCTAAGAATTATCTGCTAGCACCCGAATCAGGGATCTTCGAGGTTTGTTTCGATTTAGGTGCCAAGGTCTCAGTCGACCAGACGATTGCTAGAATCCATTTCTTGGAGAGACCCGACCGCGAGCCGATCGAGATTCGATCGCCAAAGGAGGGCTATCTGATCTGCATGCGATCTCCGTGTAAAACACAACAAGGCGACTGCGTCGCGGTGATCGGTGAGGCGGTTTCGATCGAATCGGTCATGGGCCAATAGATTCTTAACAGGGCTCTCCTGGGCTGTAATCAAGAAAGCCCCCCTTCGTAGTGCGACACTCTTGTAGTGCGGGGCTCTGACCCGCAAGCTACTATTGCGATAAACCACCGCCGGGCCTGGAGACCCGAACTACGAAAATCGCTCTTGGAGCGAAAGGACTTCGACCTCTTTATTGCGGCTGGCAAGCATCGCTTCGACGGCAACGCGGCCTGCAGATAAAGTTGTAATACAAGGTACTCCATACTGAACCGAGGCAGCACGTATGCGGCCTTCGTCTGTCCGGGCCCCTTTTCCATTGGGCGTATTGATGATCAGACTCACATCGTCGTTCTTCAGGTAGTCGATTAAATTCGGGTTCCCTTCAGCCAGTTTCTTAATACGCGTTACGGGTATCCCCGCTTTCTCGATCTCCAACGCTGTGCCGGTCGTAGCCAGCAACTTGTATCCCATGTCATGGAGTTGCTTGGCCAGACAGTCGATCCCCTGGCGTTGCCTTGAGGCAATGCTCAGAAAGACGTTGCCCTCCGTTGGCAAAACAGTTCCTGCAGCAATCTGGCTTTTGGTGAACGCAATCGCAAAATCGTCACTGATACCCATGACTTCGCCAGTCGACCGCATCTCTGGCCCCAAAACGATATCGACTCCAGCGAATTTCCTGAAAGGGAAAACCGCTTCCTTAACCGATATGCTTTTGGGGATAGGCTCCTTAGTCACTCCGAGTTCTTGAAGAGTTTTACCAACCATAACCTTGGCCGCTATATTGGCCACCGGAACCCCAGTCGCCTTGGCTACAAACGGTACAGTGCGACTAGCCCGTGGGTTGACCTCTAAAACATACACGTGCTGAGCGCCATCATCCTCTTTCTTGATTGCAAACTGCACGTTCATCAAGCCCACGACCCTAAGACGCTGTGCCATGGCTGTAGTGGCTCGTCGAATCTCAGCAAGAACTTCCTGGCTCAGTGTGAACGAAGGGATCACGCAAGCAGAATCGCCCGAGTGAACTCCAGCCTCCTCGATGTGCTCCATGACTCCCATGATCACGACGTCCTGTCCGTCTGAAACCGCATCGACATCGACTTCGATGGCATCTTCAAGGAATCGATCGATCAGGACCGGTTGGCCCTGGGCTACGACGAACGCTTCAGCGACAAATCTTTCGAATTGAGTGTGGTCGTAACAGATCTCCATGGCTCGGCCACCGAGCACAAAGCTTGGGCGAACTAAGCACGGAAAACCTATTTTTTGAACTTCCGCTCGGGCTTGCTCCATCGTCCTGGCAATCCCATTGGCCGGTTGCTTGAGCGAGAGCTCGTGGATGAGTTTCTGGAATTTCTCACGATCCTCGGCATCTTCGATTGTCTCGACGCTGGTACCCACAATCGGAACTCCAGCATCTGCCAGCGCTCTGGCCAGATTCAAAGGTGTCTGACCTCCAAACTGGACAATCACACCATCGGGTTGCATGCGATCGTAAATGTTCAGTACATCTTCGGTCGTCAGTGGCTCGAAGAAGAGCAAATCGCTTGTATCGTAATCGGTGCTGACGGTTTCAGGGTTGCTGTTGACCATGATCGACTCGATGCCGATTTGGCGCAAGGCATAGCTCGCATGGCAGCAGCAATAGTCAAACTCGATCCCCTGGCCGATGCGATTGGGCCCACCACCGAGGATCATCACACGCTTTTTGCCTGGCGCTTTGAGAGGCGTTTCGTCTTCGCTCTCGTAGGTGCTGTAATAGTAGGGTGTATAAGCCTCAAATTCCGCAGCGCAGGTGTCGACGGATTTGTACGTCGCCTTGATCCCACGCGAGAGTCTCCAAGCTCTTATCTCTTCGTCGTCGCTCGACAGAAGGGTCGCCAGTTGTCGGTCAGAAAATCCCATCTGTTTGGCTTGCCGAACTTGATCGGTGCTAGCCAGATTCAGCGACGCGGTCCTGCGTAGAGAGTTCTCCATCTCGACGATTTGCTCAAGTTGGTCGAGAAACCACGGATCGATGGCAGTGATCGCATAGATCTCCTCGATGCTCATACCACTGAGCAAAGCGTACCTGAGGTACCAAACGCGATCAGCATTGGGCCTGGATAGTTTGTTCCTGATCTCCTCATCGTCTGGTCTGCGATCGGTGTACCAGAGGTCTTTGCTATCGGAACCGAAACCAAAAGCACCTACTTCGAGTCCTCGAAGGGCTTTCTGAAAGGATTCCTTGAACGTTCTGCCGATGGCCATCGTTTCCCCAACGCTTTTCATCTGCGTCGTGAGCGTCGAATCGGCCTCTGGGAATTTCTCGAACGCAAACCTCGGTATCTTGGTCACCACATAGTCGATCGTCGGTTCGAAGCAAGCCTGTGTTTTTTGCGTGATATCATTTTTAAGTTCCCACAAACGATATCCGACAGCGAGTTTCGCGGCGATTTTAGCGATCGGAAAACCGGTCGCTTTGCTTGCCAGAGCGCTGGATCGACTTACGCGCGGATTCATTTCAATCACGATCATCCGCCCTGTCTTAGGATGGATCGCAAATTGAATATTCGACCCACCGGTCTCAACGCCGATCTCGCGAATAATCGCAAGACTCGCATCGCGCATGCGTTGGTACTCTTTATCGGTCAGTGTCTGTGCAGGCGCCACCGTGATGGAATCTCCAGTGTGCACTCCCATGGGGTCGAAATTCTCGATCGAGCAGATGATCACGACATTATCGTCGGCATCACGCATCACCTCCATCTCGTATTCCTTCCAGCCGATGATCGACTCTTCGATCAAGACCTCGGTGATCGGCGACAGAGTCAATCCATTTTGAACCAGCGCGTCGTACTCGTTGCGGTTGTAAGCGATCGCAGAACCACTACCACCCATCGTGAAACTCGGTCGCACGACGCATGGCAAGCCCACATCGGCGAGGGCTTCTCGAGCCTCACTGATGGTATGAACCACATGCCCTCGGCATACCTCCATGCCGATCTTCTCCATGGCCAACTTAAACGCGTCGCGTGCTTCTGCCTTATGGATCACTTCAGGATTTGCACCGATCATTTCGCAAGAGTATTTTTCCAATACCCCGTGCTTGGCTAAATCCATGGCGATGTTCAGAGCGGTTTGTCCACCGAGAGTCGGCAGGATCGCATCGGGGCGTTCCCGATCGATCACCTTGGCCACATACTCCCAAGTCAGTGGCTCGATGTATGTCCGGTTTGCCAGAGCCGGGTCGGTCATGATCGTTGCTGGGTTGCTGTTGACCAGCACGACCTCAAAACCCTCCTCTCGGAGGGCTTTGCAAGCCTGGGTTCCCGAATAATCAAACTCGCAGGCTTGTCCAATAACAATGGGGCCTGATCCGATCAACAGAATCTTGTGGATGTCGGTCCGTCGAGGCACGAGTTGCCAGCCTTTCGGGTTGTTGAGGAACGGAAATGGTTTACTTGCGTCGGAACAGCGGCCCCGCGTAGCGGGCTCCTTCGCCAAGCTCTTCTTCGATGCGCAGAAGTTGGTTGTACTTGGCCATCCGATCCGACCTTGAAGCCGAACCGGTCTTAATCTGACCTGTCGACAGTGCAACCGCCAAGTCGGCAATTGTCGAGTCTTCGGTCTCGCCACTTCGGTGGCTCGATATACTTGTGTAACCGTTGCGATGGGCTAGTTGGATCGCTTCGATCGTCTCAGTCAAAGTGCCGATTTGATTCACCTTGATCAAGATGCTATTGGCGATCTTGGCGTCGATTCCACGTTGCAATCTCTCGGTGTTGGTTACAAACAAGTCGTCGCCGACGAGCTGGACCTTTGAGCCGAGTTTATCGGTGAGCTTCTTCCACGAGTCCCAGTCGTCCTCCGAGCACCCGTCTTCGATCGAGCAGATCGGATAATTGGCGACCCAATCGGCCAAGAAATCGACCATTTGATCCCCGGAAAGCTGTTTGCCATCGATGGTGTACTTGTGCGTTTTTTCGTCGTAGAACTCGGTCGCAGCGACATCCAAAGCAATATAGATTTGTTTACCGGCTTCGTAACCAGCACGCTTGATCGCTTCCATGATCAGATCGAGCGCTTCGCGGTTGCTCTTAAGATCAGGCGCAAAACCACCCTCGTCTCCCACGGCCGTGTTTAGCTTCTTCTCATTGAGGACTTTCTTGAGATGATGGAAGATTTCCGTTCCAGCACGAAGGGCTTCGCTGAAGCAATCAAACCCCAATGGCATGACCATGAACTCTTGAACGTCGACCGAGTTGTCGGCATGCTGACCGCCGTTGACGATATTCATCATCGGAGCAGGTAGCAAGTGAGCCCCAGCACCTCCGAGATAGCGATACGAGGGCTGGCCGGTGAAACTCGCAGCGGCCTTGGCAACCGCAAGCGACACTCCTAGCATTGCGTTGGCACCTAGGTTTTTCTTGTTTGGTGTGCCATCGATTTCGCGCAACGTCGCGTCGATCGAGCGTTGATCAAGTGCATCCATCCCGATGAGCTCGTCGGCGATCTTCTCTTGAATGTTCGCAACCGCACCCAAAACACCCTTGCCCATGTACTTGGATTTATCCCCGTCACGCAATTCCCAAGCCTCGTGAGCTCCCGTGCTCGCACCGCTGGGAACCGCAGCCCGACCGAACGAACCATCAACCAATCGAACATCGACCTCGACGGTCGGATTTCCTCGGGAATCAAAGATCTGGCGGCCTTGGATGTTCTCGATCAAGCTCATGGTTAGGTCTCGAAATGTTGAAGAAACGGCATGCGGATTCGTTGTTTCCAGAACCGCTTTTTGACGGCTGTCCCTGTTGGGACGAATTCTGTCCGATAATTCAAAATTTTGCTAGTCTTGGTAAGGTTCCGGACTCTATAAAACAGGCTAGATCTTCTAGGATCATCGAGATTCCGATCTCTGCAATTGTCATTTCGATGGTTTCGTGTGGTAAAGCAGGGGCTTGTGAAGTCGATAGAATCCTAAGTTGGCCAGCGAGCCGCGATTCGCTTGGGCTACCCCCCAAAATCATCAAATCCTCTAGCGAGATTAATTGCTCGAATAAAGGCGTTCCTTCGCATGTTTACCGGCTTGGTTGAATCGAAAATCCCACTTGTTCAAAGCCTCGATATCGGATCAGGACGAAGAATGGCCTTCGATCTCGGGGAACTGTGCCGCTCGGATGGCAAGCCTGTGGCGCTCGGTGACAGCATCGCATTATCGGGTTGCTGCTTAACCGTCGTCGAGATCGATGGAACCAAGTGCCACTTTGAGCTCGGGTCCGAGACCCTTTCGAAGACCAAATTTGCTCAATTGCAAGTTGGTCAGTATGTCAACTGCGAGCGTTCGCTTCGAGTGGGCGATCGAATGGGGGGGCATTTCGTAACCGGCCATGTCGATGGACTTGGACATGTCTCGGGGATTCGAACCGAGGGACAATGGATGTTTTATGAGTTTAGTGCACCGTTGCCACTCTTGCGTCAGATGGCTCCGAAAGGATCGATCACCGTCGATGGAGTCAGCTTGACGCTCGTCCAGGCCAACGACGACCTTTTTTCCGTGGCCTTGATCCCGCACACGCTTTCTGTCACGACCTTGGGCGAACTCGTTGTGGGTGATCGGGTTCATTTAGAGACCGATCTATTGGCCAAGTACATTGCGCGTCAATTGGATGCTGGGAATCGACATTGAAACGTAATCCCGGCCGCCTGGCGGCGGCGTTTTTCTGACGGCATTGACTGTGTTGACAAGATTGACTGAGTTGACGGCAAAGCCAATGATGTAAACCAATCAATAAGGTCAATCTCGTCAACGATGTCCGCAGTCAATGCCGTCAACACCGTCAACACCGTCAACCTAGTCAATGCCGTCCAAAACCCTTGCGTCCGCCCTCGGCGAACGCAGGACAAGCACCCCCAGTCAGTGCGTCAAATCGCCACCAAGTAGCACAAAAACTTGCTTTTTTTCAATCTGAACCCTTTCGGACGGCATCTTAAAAAGTCTATGCTATCGACCGTGCCAGAACACGAACGAATAGAACGTGCTGGATTTTCGTGATATTGGTTCCGATTGGTAGGATTCATGAGCAAGTCGAAGATAGCCGTTGTAGAGACCGAATCTGAGAAGTTTCCTTACGTTTACCGCTTCCCCTTGAAGTTCGGCGGGCGAGTGGTCAAGGATGTGACGGTATTTCGTGTTCTGGTGACACTCGAAGAGCAATCGGGCAAAAAAAGGGCTCACGGAATCGGTGAGATGACCATGGGGACAGCTTGGGCCTGGCCCACAACGGCCCTTACTCCCGAGATGGCCCTTCGTACGATCGTGGTTCTTGCCGAGCGAATCGCTGCGGCTGCCAAGGATCTACAACCCGACCAACACCCATTGCACCTTGCTGCTCAGATCAAACCGATTGCAAAGAAGCTTGCCGAAGAACTTGCTACCTCGATGAAGCTCACCGAGCCGATCCCAGATCTTGCAATCGCACTTGCGGTTTCTCCCCTGGATATCGCTTTGCATGACGCTTACGGCCGTCTGCATCAAAAGAACACGTTCGATTGCTTTACCCACGAGCATGTTGGATCCGATCTATCCCATTGGCTCGGTGAAGAATTTGTCGGTAAGGATTTTTCGGAGATCATTGCACCTGAGACATCACCCACCCTGTTTTTGTACCACTTGGTCGGTTCTCTCGATCCGCTGAGCAAAGATGATTTGGGCCGCAAGATTGGGGATGGACTTCCAGAGACCCTCGATGAATGGATTCGAACCCAGCAGCTATCGCACTTGAAGATCAAACTCACGGGCAAGGAACTCGATGCAGATGTCGGTCGGGTTATCGAGATCGAGCGGATCGCTGCGAGGGCTTTTCCGACCAAACAGTTTTCTTACTCCTTGGATTTCAACGAAGCCTGTGAGAACGAGGACTATGTGATCGATTTTCTTGAGCGACTCGAACGACTCAATCGAGAAGCGGTGCCCAAGATCCATTACATCGAGCAGCCGATGGGACGGGATTTGCGATTGCGCAAAGAGGTGACGATGCACCGAGTCAGTCGCCTCAAGCCCGTGGTCATCGACGAGTCCTTGACCGATCTAGAAATGTTGCGGTTTGCAAAGCAACAGGGATACTCAGGGATCGCGGTCAAGGCATGCAAGGGGGTCAGTGATTCGATTCTCCTGAGTGCTGCAGCCAAGCAGTGGGGGATGAAGATCTACGTGCAGGATTTGACCTGCGTCGGAGGCTCTTTTATGGCGTCGGCATCGCTGGCAGCAAGGATCCTCGGTGTGACGGCCGTCGAAGGCAATGGACGGCAGTACTGTCCTGCGGGGAACAAGGACTGGGAGTCGCTGTACCGTCCGATGTTCAAAATTCTAGGGGGCGTAGTCCCGACCGAACTGCTCAACGGTGTCGGAATGGGTTTCGCTTGGCCTCGAAATATCGTTAGCAAGAAATACGCTGACCTGTCGAATCCACCGAAGTGATCATGTGGAACCGGGGCTTTACTCCTCGGATTCCTCTTCGTACTCTTCTTGTTCCTCTTGCTCTTCGAGATATTCCTCGTACTCGTCTTCGGCTTGATCCTCGGAATCTTCCTCTTCGACGGCAATCACCGGCTGGCTCTTGGGTGTCGACTTGGACTTGGGCACTGCCGGTGCATCGTCCCAGTTGTTCTCGCGCCGGATCTTATTGGACCGCTTAGCTCCTCCCCCCGAAGCTTCCTCAGGCTGGCCACGCATCCGCTCCCACTGATCGACCGTGATGACCACCTCGCGCGCTTGAGAGCCTGCATACTCGCCAACAATTCCGTCCTCGGCCATAAAGTCAATGAGCCTTGCGGCTCGCCCGTAACCGATCCCCAAGGCGCGTTGCAAAAGCGAGCAACTCCCGCGACCCTCACGCACGACGATGTCCACGGCCGCCTCGTACAAATCATCCCGTTTCCTGAATCCACCCGTGGCTCCCTCTTCCTCCTCCTTGTCATCCTTGACCTTCAACTGCACGAGCTCCTGCACAAAGTTCTGCTCGCCCGTACTGCAATGGTCAACCACAGCATTGATCTCATCGTCGCTCAAATAAGTCCCCTTTCCTCGAAGCAGTGTGCTCGTCCCTGGCCATAAGAAGAGCATGTCTCCATTACCAAGTAGCTTGTCTGCTCCATTCTCATCGAGAACCACGCGGCTGTCAGTGCGGCTCGCGACTTGGAAGCTAATACGAGCTGGCAAGTTGCTCTTGATCAGACCGGTGATGACATCCACGGTCGGCTTTTGAGTCGCTAGGATCAAATGGATTCCGACGGCCCGACTCTTTTGCGCAAGTCGAATGATGTGGGCTTCGACCTCTTTGCCAGCGGTCATCATCAAGTCGGCCATCTCGTCGGCCACGATAACGATAAAGGGCAAGTGATCGGGAATCATTTCAGCCTCTTCCTCCGTCTCGGGCCTGAGCCTCTCGCGGAGCTCGTCTCTGCCGAGCTGATTGTAACTGGTGATATGCCGCACACCTGCCCTAGCAAGCAGTGCGTAGCGATCCTCCATCTTGTCGACGGCCCAAGCCAAAATTGCCTCGGCCTTTTTCATGTCGGTAACCACCGGGTGCATCAAATGGGGCAGCCGTCCATAACCGCTCAGCTCGACCATCTTCGGATCGATCATCAGCATTCGAACTTCGTCGGGTCGCCGTGCCATGAGGATCGAACAAATGATCGAGTTCAAGCAAACGCTTTTACCTGTACCTGTACGACCTGCGATCAGCAAGTGAGGCAATCCTGCCAAGTCGACCGCAAGCGGTTTGCCAGAGACATCCTTCCCGAGAAACAAAGGTATCTTCATCTTGCGGACCTGCGTCGCACCTTCCTCGATCACTTCGCGCATCCGGACGACTTGTCGCTTCTCGTTGGGGACTTCGATCCCCACGGTATTCTTGCCGGGAATCGGTGCGACGATACGAACACTCGGCACCCGCAAAGCGATCGCTAGATCGTCTGCAAGTCCGGTGATCTTCGAAAGCCGCAGTCCGGCTTCCATCTCGATTTCATACTGCGCGATGACGGGGCCGGTTTCGATTTCAACGACTCGAATATTGAATCCGAAATTGAGAAACGTTTGCTCGAGGACTCTGGCTTTGCGCTTGACCTCTTCGGTCTGCTCGTCGTAGGAAAAATCATCTCCTTCGGCCAACAGTTCAACACTCGGCAGAACGTACTCTTCGCTCCCGGCTGGGAGCTTTGTGTCGTTCAATGAGTTGTAGAGCGAGTTGCGTTCCTCTTCTTCATCGTCTTTTTTGCGGTTCTTCGAGTTTCGGATTCGAGGAGATGAACTGCTCGTGCCATGGGATGGATCAGCACGGAGCTTCTCATTCGGGGCTTGCCCCGATGCATCGGACTCCTGATCCTCAAGCTCATCCTCGGACTCTTGTTCTTCTTGATCCTCTAGGTCTTCGCTTTCATCGTATTGTTTTGATTTAGCGATTTTAACGGTTTCGTCGGTATCCCCGTTTTGTTCTTCGAACTCTTGTTCCTCATCAACTTCATCTTCTTCGTGAGGGATGTTGGGAGTTGGTCCTGCCCGCTTGGATTTGGAAGTCGATAGATCGGTTCGACCGATCGGCTTGCTACCCCCAACGAGATCTTGACTACTGAAGGAGCTCGTCGCGCGGCGACCGATTCGAATCGCTGGCCCGTCAGACTCTTCGCTTGATCCAAGATCATCCGGCCGGTTTCCATCGGGAACGCCGAAGGGGCGTTTGGCAAGATCGCTAAAGGAGGGAACCGGTCCGCCATCGAGCGATACGATCGGTTCGCCATCGCGAAGAGTGACCGATGCGGGCAAGTCGGATCGGCGTCCACTGAAAATCCCCGTACCGTTTGCGGTCCGAGTCCAGCCTTCGGCCGCTCGCAATTTCAACGCTTTGAGTAACGTCATGCCTCCGGTCGTTGCAAAACCCAGGTAGCGGATCAGCGCGTATTCGGTGCTCAGTAGAATCCCTATAGCCAAGGTCGCCAGCAGGAAGATCAAGCCACCGGTGAAGGCAAGGTGTTCGTTGAGCCAAGTGTTGATCAGTGCACCGAGGTAGCCCCCTCGGCCAATTGGAACACTCATAGGAATCGGCAACCCGAGTCGATCCGGAAGTGCGCACAGGGACGCCAGAAGCAGACTCCAACCGATGCTGCGTCCAAGGGGACTTGCCCAAGGTGTTTTTCGGAAGCAAACGATCCCCGCGACAGGAAGCAGCAGGGCGATTAAGTACGCACCCAGTCCAGTCGATTGGAAGAGGATCTGGCTGACGATCGCTCCGATGAATCCTGCCTCATTTTGAATCTTATCATTCGCAGGATAGATCGCAGGAGAGAGCCAAAGGGGGGCTGTCGAGGGATTGGTTTCGGTGGCCGGGGCATAACCTAGCGAAGGGCGTAGATCATCTGCCGGATCGTGCGAAAAAAGCGCGACCCATACCAGCGCCGTGGCTGCAAAAAATGCTACGCCAAGCATGTCCCATCGGACCGATCGATTCAATTTTTTCGGGGACTTGTCGTCTATCATAACCGTGTTGTCTCAAAAGCCAGGGCATTGCCGACGGATCGAACTCCACCGAGTGTTCAATTTTTCCCTATACATAGGGATCCTTCCTGGGGAACCTCGCAAAATCACTACCTAGCTTTGCAAGTAGACTCGTTACAGACGGTACAATCCAACCAAAGCGACGCCGCTGAGGCTCTTCAGCCACAAACCAATCGAAGAATCGAATAGCCCAAGAGGAGGATGAGCCATGAAAGAGTCACTCGATTTATCGTTCCGACGGGATTTGGTGGGGCCCGATTGCTACATCGCTCCGAATGCAACAGTGCGAGGCGAGGTGACCATCGGTCGATCTTGCACGATCCTCTTTGGTGCTGTCATGCGAGGCGATGCCGATGCGATTTCGATCGGAGAGTACACCAACATCCAAGATCTCGTCTGTTTGCATGCCGACCCAGGGTTCCCGCTGGTCATCGGGGATCGAGTCACGGTTGGCCATGGGGCGATCGTGCATGGCGCGACGGTCGAATCCGATTGCTTAATCGGAATGAGAGCCACGATTCTAAACGGCGCGATCATCGGAAGTGGATCGATCGTTGCCGCAGGTGCACTGGTTCGAGAAGGACAAATCGTTCCCCCTCGCTCGCTTGTTATGGGACTTCCTGCTAAGATCATCCGCGAGTGCGGTGAAATCGAGCTTGCGATGATCGATCGAGGTTGGCGTCATTACGTCGAGATCGGTCAGCGGTATCTAGAATGCGATCGTGAAAAATGAAATCGAAACGTCCCAGTAGGTACCATCGCCGACCACGTCCCAAAGCTCCTCCGGCACCCGTGCTCGAGCCAGGACAAACGGAATACGAGTTTGGAATTCCCATCGCAGGTGTCGTCGTTGCGAAAGAGCACTGGACACAGTGCGCTCTGAAGCGAATTCCTGAAACCAAGCCAGTGGATTGGTCGGAGGTCTTTGGCCGCCAAGCCCCACTGGTCGTCGACATCGGTTGCGGCAACGGACGCTTTACCCTCGCAAGTGCGATTGCAAGGCCGGAGTGTAACCATCTTGCGATCGACTCGCTTCCGGCCGTGATTCGCTATGGGACTCGCAGGGCCAATCAGCGCGGTTTGAACCATGTTCGATTTGCTGTTGTCGATGGCTGGCGATTCTTGACCGAACTTTGCAGCCCAGAATCCATTGCAGAGATTCACATCTACCATCCACAGCCTTATGCCGATCCGGTGGCAAGCTCGCGTCGAATGCTTACTCCCGAGTTCATCGGTTGGATCCATCGAAACCTGATTCCACAGGGCAAGATCTATTTGCAGACAGATCGCAAAGCATATTGGGATTACCTTGCTGAAAATCTTCCAAAACTCTTCGATTGGAACGAACTCGAATCCGATTGGCCCGAGGAGCCTGAGTTTCGCTCAAGGCGAGAAATCTTATCGAGAAAACAAGGGCTTCCTATCTACCGAGGTATCGGTGTTCGACGCGAAGGGATCGGTGCCGAAGACTTCCAAAGCATCATCCAAGCGATGGAGCAACCGACGTTTGCGATCGAACCTGAAGACGCCTAACGATTCTCGATCTGCCCAGTCTTACGATTCTTCACGATCAGACGCTCGGTTCCGTCGGACAAAAGCTCCCTTTTGATAATCTCGAAATCCCCTTCTTGCTTCGAACTACTGCTAGGGTCGCTCTTTGCCTGCTCCCATCGAACCAGTTCGATGGGTTCCCAACGTTTCGATTCAATCGATCGGTAGGCTGCATCGACGATGGCGTTGACGACGTAACCATCGAAAAAAGTCTCGCGGGGCTTACGGCCCGCATCATAAGCATTGAGCATGTCCTCGAACATATCCAAATAGCCCAATGCGCTGGCTTCGTTGCCGACCGGGAACATCCACCCTTTTGAGCTTTCGGACTTCTCGGCTACGTAAGCTTGGCTACCTACCGACGAAAACATCTCGATACCCGTTCGCAACCAGTGGTTTAGCCAGATGGTGCCTTCGGTACCTACGATCTCATCTCTCAGATCCATTCCACCTCGGAAAGACCAACTGACTTCGAACTGACCGATGGCTCCGTTTTCGTAGCGAACCAAGCCGATCGCATGGTCTTCGCTATCGATTGGATGAACTTGAGTGTCACCCCAACAGACGACTTCGACGGGGCGAATATTCTTACCGATAAAACTTCGTGCAATCTCAATGCAGTGACAGCCCATGTCGACGATCGCTCCACCACCGGCGAGCTCTTTGCTCCAAAACCACGAGCTGTGTGGTCCGGGATGCGTTTCACGGGATCGAACCCAGAGGATCTTTCCGAGGCTCCCATCGTGAACCGAACTTAGTGCCTTGAGAGTTTTAGGCGTGTAGACGAGGTCTTCAAGATAACCATGGAACACGCCTGCCTTTTCAACCGCCTCTAGCATTGCGTACGCTTCTTGAGCGTTGCGGCCTAGTGGCTTGGTACACAGGACCGCTTTGCCTGCTTGAGCCGCTGCCGTTGCAGCTTGCAAGTGCATATGGTTGGGGGTGGCAATGACAACCGCATCGACCTCTGGATGCTCGATGGCTCGGAGCATATCCGTGGTTCCAATCGGTACATTCCATTTGCTCGTAAATTGATCGAGTCGCTCTTGGGTGCGCGAGTAAGCGACCCGAATCTGATCACGACTTCGCTGCCCCAAGAGAGCTTGAGCATAGAAATCTCCAATGAGCCCGCAGCCCAACATTGCAATACGAACCATCGAAGACTCCGGGGGCTAGCTGTCGGCTCTAGACTGAAATCCGTTAGCGAACAATCGTCTCACTACCAAGCGCTCGAGCCGTCTCGAGTTTCTTGATCGTCGAAGGAAACTCGTAGACTCGCGTGTCGAACGGATCATCACTGACTTGGAAGATGCTGCCATCAGGCTTGCGTGTCATCCTCCAAACCTCCTTCTTATTCAGAGGCCTAGCACCGACACGCCCAAAGACGGCGATCTGATTCCCCGATTCGTCGACGGCACGATCCCGATCAATCCCACGCGAAACGCAAAGGGCATGTCCATCCTTGGGCAACTTGCGTGTGGCGATCAAACAAGGGTTTGGACGGGGTGAGAATCCATCGTTACCTGGAAGCTCTGGGCTAGTCAGTTGGATCACTCGCAAACCGTTTTTGCCGTCTGCTACATAAGCGAACTGACTCACATTGGTGATACCAAGCTTCACATCGTGCGCGTCATCAATTTCACCGTGAGCGTTATAGATTTGATCGATATAAGCAGCTTCGGGGTTTGCGATATTGAGGATCACAAGCCCTTGATGCCCGGCGGCAACATAAGCATAAGTTCGAGCCAAGTAGATACTATGGGCATCATGCAGTTCGACCGTGTGGACATGATGCGGATGAGCCAATTCGGTCACATCAAAAACCTTGACCCCCTCTTCATCGCAAACAAATGCGTAGCGGAATTGGACGGCCACAGCGTGGGGATGATGCAATTCTTCATGACCCACGACCGATGCAACAGTCGGTTTCGTCGGTTCGGTCAGATCGACTACGACAAGCCCGGCATCGCAGCAGACATAGGCATAGTTTCCAACAATAGAAACCGCAGTGGCTCCACAAAGCAGTCCGTTAGGATTGAATACGACATCCTTCTTGAGAAAGTTGTTATCGGGTTTGCCGTCCAATAGCGATGCAGCAGAAACCATGACAAGACCTTCGTATTTATCGGTCACGTAGATATAAGCATAGAGGCCTGGGACCGCTTGTTCAAAGTTCTCGGGTCGGTGCGTTCGGGTCGGATCCGGAGCGATGGTCGTCGGAGCGGCGACACTTGTAGCGTATTTGGTACGCACGTAGAAACGTTGACCGAGAGGAGAGACCGGAGCGGTGGTGATCCGTTCAGCAAAAGCTTTGTGGTCGATGAATGCGATATCAAAGACTCTCAGGCCACCTTCGCCACATGCAGCATAGAGGTACTCACCGCGATGCTGCAGCGATAGAACCTCAGGCTTGTTGTACTTCAGACTGAATGCTTCGATGATATCCTTACCTGGGTGCTCGTGAGCATGTTCAAGTTCGCGATGGTGTTCTTCGACATGCTTGCGATAATTCTCCGGATAAGCGACTTGATGGAGCGTGCTACCGATGACGGCTTGGGGTTCATTCTGTTCGGTAACGACGATCCCTTCCAGACCATGCTCTCCGGTTCCGACCCAGCAGTACTTCCCGATAAAGTTCGTCGCGCCGGTTCCTTGCATTACCAACTGAGACATGATCGCATTGTTGTCGTTGTTGATCGACAAGTGGCAATCGGTGCAGGATTTGGTTTCATAAGTTCCCGGTGGTCGAGTCGCGTGGGTTGGATCCCAGCCTGTGCCACCTCGAACCGTGTGGGGGACGTTGGTACTAAATGCGATACCGCTTAGCCCTTCGCCGCTGATGGTCTGCTGCTGGACATAGATCGATTCGCGATTGGAGTTGTAGCTACCGACGTGGATTGCACAGGAACTACGTGCAGGACCAATTCGGTTCCCTGTCACATTTCCGTCCCTTGCAATCATGTAAACATCATCTCGAAGGGTTTGGAAGTTGTAGGAGATGCGATTTCGCGATATTTCACCTCCGTTGTGAAGGTTCGGTGTTTTGACGTTGGCTTTTTGTGGCAAATGGCAACCAAAACAGCTTGGATTCCAAGAGCTATGGCAAGCGATGCAGTTCATGTTCTTGTTGCTGTGAGCGCATTTCTCTTCGGAAGGCTTCCCGCCCCATCGCATCACTCCGTCGGCATCCATCTGCACGGTCTTGGCGATGTGACTGCGGGGGTTGTAGGACTCACTTGCTGGATCGATTGTCTCGGAGGTCTGCGTGACGACCCATTCGAGGTCTTTGTCGACGTTGCTGCGTTGGATCAGTACAGGCTTGCGACCCGGAACGCGCCGAATCTCAAACCGTGGCTTTCCGAATGCAGTTCGCAGGGCAAGCAGGTTCGTCGGTTGCTCACCCGAAGCAGGGCCGCTCGTTGGAAGCTGCGCTGGAAGCCCCTTTCGCAGTTGCTTGTCGACCTTGTCGATTAGATTCTCGCTCGCATCACCGTGGCAATCCACGCACTGGATTTCGATCGCAGCGCGGACTTCGCCATAGAGCTTGGTATCCCCGTGGCCATCTTGATAGAAGTGGCAATCGACGCAGTGCATCCCTTTTTCGGTGTGGATGTCCATCAAGTGAACGGGCACTCCGTCACGCTGCTTGCCGTGAATCTTTTCGAACTCATCAGAAGGTTCCATGGCAGCCATGAGCGAGGGTGTCGATGGATCTTCGACTTGCTTGCCTTCGTGATCGAGCAAGTTGCCTTCGCGATCCTTTTTGAACACGGCGCGGAAGACCCAGCCGTGGCCATGGAAATCGGCAAATTGCGTGTGCTTCAAGAACGGATTGAGTTCGCTGACTCGGGCTAAGAACTCTGGATCACCCCAAAGCCCGCGTGCGGCGGCTTCTTCGGGATTGGCCCAAGAGGTTTCGATGGACTCTTCGGCTGTAGGATCCTTTTGCGTTTTTGGATACATGCATTGGCCATCGGTCTCGTTATCCCACCACATGAACCCCAGATAGGTGTTGATCACCGTCGTACCTGGGTGGATATGGCAGACCATGCACTGGCTGGTAGGAATGCTGTTGGTAAAGACGTGCTGGATCGGGTGCCCGGGCTCATCCTTGGGGATCGTCGGATCGATGTACTTGACCCAATCATCCTTTTCGGCGGCGGCCAAGCCGCGGTTCCCGTACTTAGCAAATGGACCCGATGCCATCTCGGATCGGTCATTGGCATACACGACATGGCAGGCGCTACAGCCACTGGACCGATAGTCTACGGGATGGTCGTTGGTGCCTAGAAAATTCAAGGTTGGATCGAGCAGGCGAGTCTTGGACAAACCTACCATGACCGGGTCGGTACGATTCTCGGTCCCTAGACCGCGATTACTGAGTCGTTCTCGGGGACGACCAGGTTCCTCGAGCCTTTCGGGAATCCCGATTTCAGCTCGGAAACGCCCACCTCGTTCAAAGATCCGGAGGATGTTTGCAGGCTGGGAGGCTTCGAAGCGAGGCAAAGGATCCAAATACGGAAGAATCCCTTTATGATCGATATCGTATTGCGAGGGAGCCGGAACGGTTTGAAGTCGCTGCGGTTTTCCGTGCATCGAGTAGCTTTCGCCATAACTGGACCATTTGGTTGGCGAGCCGCCGTTGTTGTAGATCGCCGCACCCCATAGCATGCAACCATGGGTCATCATGCTCTTGCGCAGTTGCAGCACTTCGTTGGCATGGCACTGACCGCAAGCGATATGAGCAACGCGCAAATCGCCCGGGTTCATGAAACGAACGAACTCAGGGCTTTCGTAATTCAAAAGAGCATAGGTTCTCACCGGATTGGCTGCCGTGGGCCAAAGCGCAGGATACTTCGGCTGAACGTGCGAGCCTAGCTTGGTAAAGTCATTTGCATTTCCACCGTGACAGTCGGTGCAACCGATGTTGACAGTATTGGGCGGATGCATGTTACCCACATCGGTATGACACTGGACGCATGAGAGACTCTTTGCAGCCGCATCGGCTTTGGTCTGCCTGTACATGTCCACGTGGCAAAGATCCTCAGGGATCGGATAGGATTCATTGCCGGCAATGCCCAAAGCACGAGCGGGCCCCCAAGGATCCTGCCCAGCAGGCGGCGGCACACTTGGCGTATGGAATTTGGTGCTTGTCCCAACACCGATTTGCTTGGCCGTTTGTGCCCATGAAGGCGACAGGCAAGCAGTTAAACAAACAAAGCCCATGGCACTTGCCAGGGCGAATCGGCCAACTGGGCCCCGAAGACCGCTTTGGGACATGGTGCTAATCCTCTAGTACTCGAATGTCGCTTCGAAGAATCCGGCGGCAAGATCTGGAACACTTCCATAGAGTGGCTGGTAAAGATCGCGAAATCCGTCTCCGACGATCAGCCCTGAAATCCCTCCGACGACAATGATGTTATTGTTTAGGAGCGGACGGTACTCAACCCCAGAGCTCAAGTCCAGACCAATCTCATCGCGAACCCGACCTTGGAAGGTGTAAACTTCCAGAGGAGCCGTATGGTTAAACCATAAATAGTTGGCATTGTTGATCCACTTAACCTTGGTCGTCAAATCCGCATCGAAACCGAAGTTGATCAACTGGATACCAGGATTGACAAAATTCGTTTGCCCCTGGAATTTGCTGCTTCGAAGGTTAGGAATGAGACTCTGACGCTGCACAAGGTTCACACCAAAAAGCTTGATTTGCTGCCTATTCCAATAACTGAATTCACCGCCAGCAAAGTTGGGGTTATCGAAAATTGCATCAAATCCGTTCGCTTGGGAGTCATTAGGATCCGAGTCTCCCGAAGCATAAAAATACGAGCATCGGAAACGAGCCCAGTCGCGATCATAGGACAGTTCCAAGGCGGTCATGAACGCGTTGATGTCTTGTGATCTACCAGCCAATGGATTGAGTTGGTCATTGCCGGTAACATAGTAGGCAGCATGGCTGATGTTGTAGCGGTTGATATGCCCGTTGCCGGTCCAGCCTAGATAGTACGAGTCGACCCGGTGCGGTGCATAAACACCCACTGGATCAGGACGGACCAAGAAACCGTTGGTATCAAACTTGGTGCTCGCTTGATCGCGATTGTAATGAAAGCTGACTTGGGCGTTGTATCCTGGAAAGATAAAGTCATTGCGATAGTAGTTCGCAATCAGCGTGTTTTGATGGCGATCATCAAAGGTGTTAAGCAAGCTGTTGGTATCTTTTTCGGTCTGATCGAACCAAAGGATGTTGTACTGATCCTGGTTGCTCAAACGGTTACCAAAGAGCCTTACCGCGCGGTTGGTATCGGAGAATATAAAGCCGCGAAAATCGCTTGTGAAGAATTGCGAACCTGCGCGAACCGAGACGAAGTCGTAGTTCGGGCTCGTATCTGCGATCTTCGATTCATAGAACCACTCCTCAAGTGCCCAAAAGGTTCTGTGTCGGTTGGTACCATCGGTCACATCAGGAGATACCACGCCGAGTTCGTACACCTTTAAATAGTTTTGATTGAAGATAACGTTTGCTTTGATTCGCCAATCGAAGGGTCGAAAGACCGAATCGCCCTTGAACAGATCGATCGAAGCGGAGTTGTATTGAGTGAAGAAGAATTGGTTTGGGTTACCAAAGAATTCAAACTCACCTGGGTTTTGAGTCGCTTCGGTAGGTGTTGTTGGAATCGGCGTCTGACGGTATTCGGCGATATTCTGCGTTCTGAACCCGAGTCTCATGAAGACGTCTTGGCCCGCGATCGGATAGTCTCCCTTGAGCACGTTTTGATTGTACGGATCCCACCAAGCACCTTGAATGAACGGATAGTCGTCCACGGGCGGATGGCCTTTGCCGTACCGATCCCACAAGGGTGTACCGATCCGCCATCGGTCTTCGATCGGCACGAAGTGATCTGTGTTCTGTCGCTCCGTCGGATCAACGCTGGTCCCACCGGTAAAGCCGGCTGGGGCGAAGAAAAACGATCGGAAGAACGGGCTCGTTTCTGGCCCGGGCGTTTTGGCCTCTGGCAAGGAGCTCTCGGTGGTCCCAGGAGGCTGAAGACTTTTAGGTTCCTCGGATCCTAGATAAGAAGGGTCGTCGCGAAAGACCGTTTGATCATTGGAGGGATCTTGCTCAAGCCCCTCGAGTTTCGCCCCGCGAACTTCAGTCGCAGAGACTACCGGTGGCAAGTTTTTTTGGGTTTGCTCGGTTGCATTTTGTCCTAAGAGGGGTTCCTGGGCGTGAGCCAAACTCACGAAACCACCCCCGATGAAGGTGGCGAGAACCCAGTAGAATCCACTCTTGAACTTGAGCACTTTTCACCAAAAAGACATAGAAAACCATCAATCGATTACGAGAAATCCGGAACTAATGGCTGTATCGGCAATCGAAACTTTGTTTGCCGACGCAAATTTGAGGGTTTTTCCGTACATTCATAGAAATTCTAATTTGCGAGTTATCTGGAGACTGATTTCATTAATTTGCACCGCGTCGATTCCGTTTTTTAATAGCAAGATGTGTTCATCGATCCGTCGCATCGTCAAAGGACTTACAGGTCCGATGAGCCCATAAGGGCAAAGAGGCATTGGGGGAACAAGCAGTGTTTGGAAGAAAAAACAGGCCAGTCGACCGCACAAGCAGAACCAACAGATCAAGGCTTCGCAAAGTTGTTTTTGAGCAACTGCAAGCCAGAGAACTGTTTTCAGCTTCCCCTTGGCACAACGCCGCTCTACCCGAAGACGTCAATAACGATGCGGTCGTATCACCTTTGGACCCACTGGCGATCATCAATCGGATCAACAGCCTGGGTTCGTCCCAACCGACGCCATCGGGTGGTGAGGGAGAAGTCTCCGATTATCCCGATGTAAACAACGACGGAGTGATCGATCCTTTGGACGCATTGTCCGTTGTGGATGTGATCAACGCCAACATGCCATTCATCCCGCCACCCTTGGTTTCCGGGGAGGATGACTCAGGCTTCAACATGCTCGAAGAGATGCATCAATTGAAGGCAACGGAGGTCGAAACTCTCTTGAAACGAGCTTCGATGGCCACACCCAGTCAGGATGCCATTATTGCAATTGTAAATCGCGCCGGAAACATTCTTGGGGTACGAGTTGAGAAGGATGTTCAGAATAACTTTGCTGGTCGACCACAGGACTTGGTCTTTGCCATTGATGGCGCTGTAGCCAAAGCTCGTACAGCAGCCTTTTTCTCGAACACCGAAGCACCACTAACTTCAAGGACGATTCGCTTCATCAGCCAATCGACGATGACGCAGCGCGTCGTGGAATCGAATCCAAACATCACCGATATCAACTCTCCGTTGAGAGGGCCTGGTTTCGTGGCACCCATCGGTGTCGGTGGGCACTTCCCACCCGAAGTGCGCAATACGCCACTGGTTGACCTGTTGCAAATCGAGCATCAAAGTCGCGACAGTTCGATCCACCCAGGCCCAGACGGCATCAAGGGCTTTGGCGGAGACGACATCACCCTCAGTCGCCGATTCAATGTCAACCCAGCATTTGTTGCTAACAAAGCCCAGGATTATATGAAACTCTTCCCTGAGTCCTACGGATTTCAATCGGGAATGTTTACCACGGCCCAAAGCCGTGGTATCGCGACCTTGCCCGGCGGCGTGCCGCTCTACAGGCAATTGGATCTCGACCCCGGCCCCGGGGTCAACCCAGCCGCCGTCTTAGTCGGCGGTGTGGGAGTCTTTTTCCCGGGCAAGGACGGCTACGCGACGTTCGAACAAGGTTTCCAAAACGAAGCGACACGTGGAAGTCTTGGTCCTCAGAAGGAAATCGATCGGCTCAACGCACCGAAGGTATTGGAAGCTGAGTTCATCGCTTACTTTACAGCAGGTGGCACCACGCTAGGGCCGAATAATCGACCGATAACTCCCGCCGTCAATGGTGGTGCACCAATCGTTCCTGGCATCGAGGGCATTTCAGGCCGAATCGATCTCGTAGGTATCACGCTTGAGATTTTTGGACCGCACCCAACCGCATCAAGCCCGGTGATTGGGGCAGATCGCTTGATTCAAGAAGGGAAGAAGCTCGGGGCAGGCTTGGGAGTCCTTCGTGGCGCTGATATGCGAATCAAACCCGATGGCACCCTTTATCAAGCCGGAACTGCCGTCCCCGAAGGATGGCTTGTTCTGCCGCATGATTCGACCGACGAGAACACCAAAATCAAAGCTGCCGATGTTGAGAAGGTGATCAAAGACGGGATTGCCCAAGCAGAGATCACCAGGGCTGCAATCCGATTGAATGTGTTAGCCGCACCTGACGAACGTTCGTTATTCCGCCCAGGTGCACGCACAAAAATGGTGCTGGCCGTCAGTGACTCCAAGGGCGAAGTGCTTGGGCTCTACCGAATGAAAGATGCGACCGTCTTTTCGATCGATGTGGCTGTAGCGAAAAGTCGCAACACTGGGTACTATGCGAGTGAAAGATTGGTCGTTGCAGACGAAGTCGACGCAAACAATGATGGCCATAAGGACGTAGACCGCGGAACCGCGTTTACGAACCGAACGTTCCGATTCCTAGCCGCTCCGCGTTTCCCAACAGGAGCTGAATCAGACGCACCTCCGGGAGATTTCAGCATGCTCAACATGCCAGGGATTGACCGCTTAACAGGCGAAAACACTGGCAATGTTGCAATGGCAGCTTCAGTTTATGCTGATGCTGCCAAAGCCAGCGTCGTGTCCTTTGATGCGTTCAACGCTTCACGCAGTTTCCGTGACCCATTGAATCTTGCAAACCAAAACGGAATCGTTTTCTTCCCGGGTAGCTCTGCTTTGTACAAGAACTCCTCGGTTCTCGTCGGCGGCTTTGGGGTCAGCGGTGACGGGGTCGACCAAGACGACGTGGTGACCACCGCAGGGGAACTTTCGCTCACAGCACCCATTAGCAAGCGCGCCGATCAGTACTATGTGGCAAACGTCCGATTGCCTTACCAAAAGTTCAACCGCAATCCGTTAGCCTAATTGAAACAAACATCACGGGTCGGAGCCCCGTGCTACGGTTACTTGTCTTTCTTCTTGCGTTCCTCTTCCTTCTTGATGCGGACGTAATCAAGGTAGTGGAGGTTTGCCATGATGTTGTCGGTGTTGCTGTAGACATAAGCCAAAAAGAATTCGGTGATCGTCGCCTTGCGATTCCTCAATTCCTCGGCTAACCGCAATACCAAAGGCATTCGAGTCTTG
>JBJSXX010000364.1:0-3740 GCA_046086605.1 Pirellula sp.
TAACGAGCAATCCAATTGGCCAACGGCCATACTCAACATAGCCAGGGGTAGCACCCCTGGAAAAACGTCACGCATGAATAACCTCCTGGGGTGTTACCCCAGGCTACGATGAAGATCGCCTTTGGCGAACAAAACAGATCAATCCGTAGGCCAACAAACGTAACGAGCAATCCAATTGGCCAACGGCCATACTCAACATAGCCAGGGGTAGCACCCCTGGGAAAATGTCGCGCATGAATAATGTCCTAGGGTGTTCCCCCAGGCTACGATGAAGATCGCCTTTGGCGAACCAAACAGATCAATCCGAAGGCCAACAAACATAACGAGCAATCCACTTGGCCAACGGCCATACTCAACATAGCCAGGGGTAGCACCCCTGGGAAAATGTCGCGCATGAATAACGTCCTGGGGTGTTACCCCAGGCTACGATGAAGATCGCGTTTGACGAACAAAACAGATCAATCCTTAGGCCAACAAACGTAATGAGCAATCCAATTGGCCAACGGCCATACTCAACATAGCCAGGGGTAGCACCCCTGCAAAAAGCCCCCCCCAAAAAAATCTGGCAAGTTTTTTTGACCCAGTGACCAGATGTGTCACTCCTGAGCCTTTCAATACTGCCATCAGTACACTTTGGTTCCGGTTTTAGTTACTACAAGGCTTGTTACCACACGGCTTATTACCACACGGAGGGTTTACCCATGTCGACCACTTTGGCACCAGCGCCCATCCCACCCCGATTCCTCAAAATGCTCCAAGAAGTCTGGGGCTTTTCACAACTCAGAGACGCCCAAGAAAAAGCGATCGCAGCAGCCCTCGGCCAACGCGATGCACTGGTCGTCATGCCCACCGGTGGCGGAAAATCCCTGTGCTACCAAGCTCCCGCACTCTACCGAGGCGGATGCACGATCGTCATCAGCCCCCTGATCGCACTGATGAAAGACCAAGTCGACGGACTGCTGCAACTGGGAATCCCTGCGGCTCGATGGGACTCAAGCTCCTCCCATCAAGAAAAACGTGACTTGATCCTCAAACTCAAAAACCAACAACTCCGTTTGTTCTTCGCCTCCCCCGAACGAGCTTTGCAAAAGGACTTTGCCGACCTGTTTCAAGGCAACCAAGTCCACATGATCGCCATCGACGAAGCCCACTGCGTGTCGCAATGGGGACACGATTTTCGACCCGAATACCGGCAATTGGCCAAGCTCCGAAGCCACTTCCCAAACGCCTCGGTCATGGCCCTGACGGCCACAGCCACTCAAAAGGTTCGAAACGATATCCTCGAACAACTCCGATTGCGTTCTCCGGATATCACCGTCAGCTCGTTCGATCGACCCAACCTGACCTATCGAATCGTCCCCCAAGCTGACGTCGTAGCGCAATGCAAAGAGATTATCGATCGGCATCAAACCGCCTCGGGACAAAACGCCGGCGGAATCATCTATTGCATGCGTCGTGTCGATGTCGACCAACTAACTATCGCCCTTGAGGATGCCGGATACTCGGTGGTTCCCTACCATGCAGGTCTTACTTACCAACAACGCCAGCAAGCCCAAGACGCTTTTGTCAACCAAAAAGTCCAAGTCGTCGTCGCAACGGTCGCTTTTGGAATGGGGATCGACCGCTCCAACGTTCGGTTCGTCATCCATGCCTCGGTTCCTAAATCGATGGAACACTATCAGCAAGAGACCGGACGGGCCGGTCGCGATGGTCTCAACGCCGAATGCACGATGCTCTTCTCGACCCGCGATGTCAACTCGATGCGGAACTTGATCAAGAACTCCGCATTCGAAAACAATGCCCCTAAAACTTGGGTCGATGCCCAAATGGTTCAAATCGATGAAATCGCTACCTTCTGCAGAATGCCGGTGTGCAGGCATCGCAAGATCGTCGAGTACTTTGGACAAGTCTACTCGAGCGAAAAATGTGGTGCTTGCGATGTCTGCCTAGGCGAAATCGATATCATCGAGGATAGCAAGGTGATCTCGCAAAAGATCCTCTCATGCGTCCATCGCATGGGAGAACGGTTCGGCACCAACGCAATCGTCGATGTGCTTGTCGGTAGCAACAGCGGTGAAATCCAACGCCGCGGCCATGAGTCCTTGAGCACCTTCGGGATCCTCAAAGGCCATAAGCGGGCTGTGGTACGCGATTGGATCGAGCAATTGACCATGGCCAAGATCCTGCAGGTGACGCGGGACTCGAACTACCCAGTGCTGAAACTCGGACCCCATGCCAAAGAAGTTCTCTTTGGAAGCCGCGTCCCTGTCTTGGTCCGTACCGTGGAATCGAGTCTCAAGGAATCCACGAAGTCGATCGCAAGGTTCGCTTATGATGAAACGCTGCTTGAACGCCTCATCGAGTGGAGGAATGAACTGGCCGACAAGCAGAAGATCGCTCCGTATGTGCTGATGTCCGACGGAGTGCTTGCCGAACTCGCCGCACGGAGGCCTTCGGCCATCGATCGGCTCACGGCCGTCACAGGCTTGGGCTCGATACAAATTGCCCAGCATGGGCCTGCGATCGTCGGGCTCATCGAATCGTATTGTTCGTTCAAGTCGGTGCCGATGGATCAGCCACTGCGATTCCCGCCGAGTATCTTGCGCGATTCCTACGGGGCGAGGTTCAAGCAGAATCGATCGATCCAGCAGATCGCAAGCGATTTGAATGTCAGCGAATCGACGGTGACGAAATACCTTGTCGAATACATCTTGGATGGTTCGATCACCGATGTGTCGCCTTGGATCACAGAAGCGGAGCTTGAGCGGGTCTACCAAGCTGCAGAGAAATTTGGTTCAAGCTTGCTTGCCCCGATCTTCGAGGCTTGCGAGAGCCAGATCTCGTATAGCAAGATCCGAATTGCGATGGCATTTCGCCCGCTGCATACCCCCGCGTAGCTCTTGTCCTGCTCTGTGCTCTTTGTGCCTCTGTGTTTCAAAAAGAGGTTGTTCAGGAATTATTGTAGCTAGGAGTAGATGCTACCGGCAATCTTCGCGCTCGTGCTCGTGCTCCTGCTCGTACTCGAAGCCCTTCCGAAAGAGTTTGGGCCACGAAGTCACAGGGTCAAAAACTTCTTATGTTTCAACCACAATAATTCCTGAAGAGCCAAATCTTCTTGGATGAGTTACAATACTGGGTATGACCCAACACAAAGAACACCAATTCAAACCGGCACCGATTCCAAGTCCCGAGGAGCAAAAGCGGATTTGGGCCGCTTGGCACCAAGCGATGGAGCTTAGTCATGCCATGCTTTTGTCGGGGCTTCGTCATCGGATCGGCCCCGACGGCGATCTGCAAGCAGCTTATCGCCAATGGTACGAGCAGTATCAAGCCACCAAGTGGGACAAAGATCGTGCCTCCTAGTGTTTTATTGAGAGTCGTGTCAGACATCTACACTCGGCTGGAGACACTTGGAGTCTCGCCTGTGATTGCCGGGGGACTTGCGGTTTCGTTCTGGGGACACCCGCGAAGCACCCAAGATATCGATCTGGCGATTATTTGCAAAACTAGAATCAGTTCGAAACAGATCTAAC
Source organism: Pirellula sp. (assembly GCA_046086605.1). GTDB lineage: Bacteria > Planctomycetota > Planctomycetia > Pirellulales > Pirellulaceae > JBKCUI01. Next base: position 3,534 of record JBJSXX010000364.1, read on the forward strand.
TTGCATGGGACTTAGACCAACCAAGCAAGGTCGATGGATCGACTTAGGTTTTGTACAAGTCTCCCAATGGATTTTCTCGGTCGAGGATCAGTACATCGATTGCACAATTGATTTTCTGGCTTCGGACTCGGAATTTTTTCGCCAAACCATAGCTCAAGCGATCCAAGTCGAATTCGCAGGTGTGGATCGTCAAGTGAGAGTTTTGAC
>JBJSXX010000365.1:0-16796 GCA_046086605.1 Pirellula sp.
TGAGAAAAAACCGACTGTAAAGCGATTGTCCTCAATCGCTTTTGGAAGTGATTTCGTTGGCTGCCCGACGCTCGCGATTGTCGGCTAACGGTGTGTGTGTGGCTTACAGGCTAACAAGCTCGGGAACCAGTTTGCCGTGCACGTCGGTCAGTCTGAAATCGCGACCTTGGTACCGATACGTGAGCTTCTCGTGGTCGATCCCCAAACAATGCAATAACGTTGCATGAAAATCATGGATGTGGATCGATCCCTCGACAATGTTGTACCCGTAATCGTCCGTCTGACCTATCACTGCTCCGGGGCGAAATCCTCCCCCGGCCATCCACATCGAAAAACATCGTCCATGATGATCACGCCCATAGTCGTCCTGCAATGACCCCTGGCTATAGACCGTCCTTCCAAACTCTCCTCCCCATATCACCATCGTCTCGTCTAACAAACCTCGCTGCTTTAGGTCCCTTACCAATGCCGCCTGCGGCTGATCGATGTCCCGACACTGCTTGGGGATGTTCGATGGCAAACTGCCATGGTTGTCCCAACCCCGATGGTATAACTGCACAAACCGCACCCCGCGCTCGACCATCCTGCGAGCCATCAAACAATTCGCGGCATAACTACCAGGCTTCTTGACCTCCGGACCATACATCTCCAAAACCGATTCGGGCTCGTCGGAAATGTCAGTCAAATCCGGGACCGACATCTGCATCTTGAACGCCATCTCGTACTGATCGATCCTTGCGGTGATCTCTGGGTCTTGCTCGCGCTGAAACTCAAGCGAGTTGAGCTTCGAAATCTGATCGAGCATCCCTCGACGCAAACCTCTGGACATCCCAGGCGGATCGCTTAAGTACAACACTGGCTCAGTGCCACTTCGGAACTTGACCCCCTGATGACTCGATGGCAAAAAACCACTGCCCCACAAACGATCCAATAGCCCCTGGTTCGCATCGTTCCCGCTCCCGTGCGATATCATCACGACAAACGCGGGCAAATCCTCGGCCTCACTCCCGAGTCCATAACTGAGCCAGGCTCCAAGCGAAGGACGACCTGGTTGCTGCGATCCGGTCTGCATGAATGTGATGGCCGGATCATGATTGATCGCCTCGGTATTCATCGAACGTACAATGCACAACTCATCGCTGATCGATGCGGTATGAGGAAGCAATTCACTGAACCAAGCACCATTGCTTCCATACTGCTGAAACTTGAACTTGGGTGCCACGACCGGAAAACTCTTTTGGCCCGATGTCATCCCCGTTAGCCGTTGACCGTTTCGAATGCTATCGGGCAACTCGCTCCCATGGAGATCCTTGAGCTTGGGCTTGTAGTCCATGAGCTCAAGTTGCGATGGGCCACCGGATTGAAACAAATAGATCACCCGCTTGGCCTTGGGTGCAAAATGTGGCTCTTGAATCGCCGCATCGGCTCGCAAAGAACCGCCAAGCAATTGGCTCAAGGCAGCCGTTCCGAGTGCCGAGTGTTTGATAAAACCGCGCCTTTGGGCTACCGATGGGTCGATGAATTTCTTATCCATGATTAATACTTGGTGATCGTTTCATCGAGGTTCAAAATCGCACTGCAAGCCACTGTCCAAACCGCCAGATCAAGCTTGGGTATCTCCCCCGAAACACCTACGGTTCCCACGCTCAGGAATGCGTCGACTCGCTTGGCATCCTCGCTGAATTCCTTGCGGGCCAACTCGAGCAATTCCCTCATGGCTGGAATCTCCTCGGGACGGATCTGTCTTGCGAGTGCTTTGCGATAAGCATAGTTGAGCCTCGCAATCTCATCGCCCTGTGCAACCTTGAGCACATCGCTTGCAAAGGCCCGTGCCGCTTCGATGTACGTTGGGTCATTGAGCAGTACAAGTGCTTGGAGGGGTGTATTGGTTCGCGAACGACGAGCGACACAGACCTCGCGATTCGGCGCATCGAAACTGACCATCGCCGGGGGTGGACAAGTCCGTTTCCAGAATGTGTACATCCCGCGTCTAAAGAGTCCTTCACCCGTATCGGCAACGTACTTGCCTCGCCTCTCGACAGTGACATCCTCCCACAGTCCGGCAGGCTGATAAGGTTTAACGCTCGGGCCGCCAACTTTGGGAACCAATAGCCCGCTGATAGCCAACGCATTGTCCCGGATCGCTTCGGCCGAGAGCCGATGCCGAGGCCCTCGTGCAAACCACCGATTCTCTGGATCCTTGAGCTTGTGCTCCTGGCTCAATCCGGAGGCTTGTCGATAGGTTTTGCTCAGCACGATCTGCTTGAGCATGGCTCGGACATCCCATCGGCTTTCGATCAGTTCCAAAGCAAGCATGTCGAGCAATTCCGGATTGGAGGGGTACTCTCCCGATCCACCGAAATCTTCGCTAGTTCGGACGATGCCCACTCCAAAACATTGTTCCCAGAGCCGATTGACCGCGACGCGGGCCGTCAGTGGATTCTTGGGATGGGTCAACCACTTGGCCAACTGCAATCGGTTGGTCGGCTGTTCGATCCCATCGACCCGAAGTGACTCGGGAATCCCCGGTTCCACTTTGGTCGTTGGCTGATCGTACTGACCTCGTTTAAGAATGAACGTCTCTCGTGGAGGATTCATCTCTCGCATGACCATCACTGCCGGGGCAGCTTGATCAACGCCTGCGATTTTCTTTTCCAGTTCGACTACCTGCAATTGCAGTTTGCCATGCTCGGGATCAATCTTTTCGCGAGTCCAACTCTTGGCCAGATTGCGCTGGTCTTCCGTGAGTTCCCCCCAAGCTTTCCTGGCCCAAGCGATCTTCGATTCAGGCAATTGCAACTGAGCCAATCGCTCGACATCGACGGGTGATAGGACTCCATCAAAAATTCGCAGCTCGTCGATCGATCCAGTGAAGGGAAGCGACTTTTCACGCAAGCCCAAGTGGAAGGGTTTGTCGGTCTCCAGGCTGCCGGTGAGTTTGTTGTTGGGAACATCGAACTTCACGGACTTACCATCGATGTAAAGGTTCGCTCCAGCCGCTTTTTTCGATCCATCGTAAGTCAGTGTTAGATGATGCCACTGGTTGGGAGCGATCGTTGACTGGGAGCTGATCTTGATGGCATTGCTGGGCCAAGTGTCGACAAGGTGGACTTCGAGTTTTCCGTTGACAAGCAACATATCGTAGCCTCGGAAATTCATTGCTTCATCCATGCGAGAAAGGATCGCCATACTCCCAAGACTGGGGACTTGCACCCAAAGGCTGATGGAGAAAGGACGATCGGATTTGAGTTTGCCGAGTTGTTTGGACTCCAAGAAACGACCATTCTCGATGGATGCAGCAGTCCCTTGTTTGCCAGCCGCATAAACCAACGCATCGGTCTTGTCCCAAACGCTCTGCGAAGCGAGAGAACTTGACTGCTCGAAATCGATGTACTCTTTTTGGGTTGTGCCGAGCGTCTCTTCGATCACTGGATCGGAGCTGGCTTTCGCCCAAGCGGTCCATGTCTGTTCGATCTGCTGCTCCTTGGTTTGCAGTTGGCTTTTGAGCTGATCGAGTTGGGTTACCAGTTGCTTCTTGGATCCGATTTGTTCAGCCGTGGGTACGCGGACGAAAGGCTCAGCACCGACAAAGTTGCTGTAGCTAGCTTGTTTTTCCTCGAGGTTATTGACCAACGAAAAGAACCGATAATATTCGGCTTGGGTGATCGGATCGATCTTGTGATCGTGGCAACGAGCACACTGCATCGAGAGCCCAAGGAACACGGTCGCAACGGTGTGGACTCGGTCGGCGACGTATTCGACTCTGTACTCCTCTTGGATGATTCCACCTTCGGTATTGTGCCCTTGGTTGCGCAGGAATCCGGTGGCGACTTGCTGTTGCAAGCTCGCATTTGGAAGGAGGTCACCTGCGAGCTGCTCGGTGAGAAACTGATCGTAGGGCATGTTCTCTCGATAAGCGTTGATCACCCAATCGCGCCAGGGCCACATTTGACGATCTTCGTCGTTGTTGTAACCGTTGGTGTCTGCGTACCGAGACAGATCGAGCCACTGGGAAGCCATCCGTTCGGCATACGCATCGCTTTGAAGCAATCGATCGACGGCCTTCTCAAAAGCGTTTTCCGAAGTGTCTTTCAAGAACGCATCGAGTTCTTCGAGGGTCGGAGGGAGTCCGGTTAGATCCAGACTCACACGGCGAAGGAGCGTTTCGGGATTGGCTGGATCCGTCGGGTTTAGACCATGGGCACGAAGCTTGAGAGCCACTTGCTGATCGATACGCTGCCAAACGGGTCTTGCAAGCCCATTGTTTGCAAGACTGGTTTTATCTGGTGGAGCAAACGACCAATGCTGCGAGTACTTGGCTCCTGCATCGATCCAGTCCTTGAGCAATTGGCGTTGCTGCTCGGTCAGAGGTTTTTTGGTTTCAGGGGGTGGCATGACCGAATCGGGATCGGTCGAATCGATCCGCTCGGCAAGCGGACTTTCGCTTGCTTTGCCCGGTACGATCGACTTGGCTGAGAGAGCATCATCGCGTCGATCGAGTCGCAAATCCGCCTTGCGCGATTGCTCGTCTGGCCCATGACAACTCCAGCAGTGGTTTGCCAGAATCGGTTTAATTTGGGAGGCAAAATCTTGGCCCAGGGCGATTTGGCCAAGCTGAATTTGGCTGGCTAGAAGGCAAAGACCAACGAGCCAGCACAAGGCAGACGTTGCATACGAACGATTGTTTTTTCGAAGCATAGACTTAGCCGACTTTGGGGATTTCAAAGCCTGCGCGCTGGGCGCGTGCTTGCATCGAAGCTGCTACGTCGTCGCCTTCGATCTTTTCGGTGGTTGCATTCCACTTGATCTTGCGAGCCAGTCGTCCGGCGATGGCCGACAGGTGGCACATGTTCATGGTTTGCAAGTGCGAATAGACATCTGAGACAGGTAGACCACCTTCGCGGATGCAGCGATAGAAGTTGGCTTTGTGGCCTTCGTGAGGTTTACCTTTGTAGAGGGCTTGCATCTGCTCATCGCCAAAGACGTCTTTATCCCACTGTTCTTCGATCGGCTTGCCGGTGATCCTTTCGCGATTGACGAAGATCCGGCCTTTGGATCCTTCGATGAGCAGACCATTATCGCCTCGGCTCGTGACATGGATTTCCATGCCATTGGCGAACTTGTGAACGATATTGAAATCATGCGAGGTGTTGAAGCGATCGTCGGCAAGAGGATTGCCATCTTTCAAATCGACGGGGTGTTTGCAATCGGTACCGTCGACTTCCACTGGCCCGGTTCCTTGCTCGGTCATCTTCGTCGCCCAAAGAGCGATATCGATATGGTGAGCACCCCAGTCGGTGAACTTACCGCCCGAGTATTCGTACCACCAGCGGAAATCGTTATGGCAACGTTGTTGGATGTAATCGACCTTGGGAGCTTGGCCGAGCCACATATCCCAATTGAGGTTTGCCGGTGGGGCAGCTTTGGCAAAGGGTCCGCCGGTTGGACTGCCATTGATGCCGCAGGTGATTTTCTTGATATCGCCCAAGAGCCCTTGGTGAACCATGTTCACGGCTCGCATAAAGAGACGTCGGTCGGAGCGTTGTTGCGTACCGATGAAGAACATGAGCTTAGGATTGGCTTTGCAAGCGGCCCTGATCGCTAGGTTCTCAGCAAGAGTGAGTGTCAGGGGCTTTTGGCAGAAAACATGTTTGCCAGCTTGAAGAGCCTCGACAGCGATCTTGGTGTGCCAATGGTCCGGTGTGACGATGCTGACGACTTCGACCTCTTTGTTGTCGAGGACTTTGCGATAGTCTTCGACCGACTCGGCCTTGCCCTTACCGATTCGATCGTCGTTGCGTGCTCGTTCGCGATGATTTGCATCGACATCGCACACGGCGATGATGTCGCCGAAGCGGTTGTGGTCATGAGCATCACCGGTACCCATCCCTCCCATTCCGATGCAACCGATTTTCATTCGATCCTGAGTCGCTGCGGCTTGGGTTTGGGTTGACCAAGACCAATAGGGGACCGAAGCCAGTGCGGCGGTGGTTTGTGCGGAGCGTTTGAGAAAATTGCGGCGGGAAGGTTGGCTCATGGATTAGGTTCCTTTGGCGGGGAGGGATAGGGATGGCGTTTCAGGAAATTCTACCACAGGTCGATTCGATTTGCTCGCTTGAAAATAGGACCAAAAGCGATCCATATACAAGTAGATCACGGGCGTTGTGAAGAGGGTCACGAATTGACTGACGATCAAGCCCCCGACGATAGCGATTCCCAGGGGTTGCCGAAGTTCTGCGCCATCTCCACGGCCAAGAGCAAGCGGGATTCCTCCAAGGATGGCCGCCAGGGTTGTCATGGTGATCGGACGGAAACGCCTCAGGCAGGCTTCGTGGATCGCCTCACGCGGCCCCCAGCCTCGATCCTTGCGGAGCATGATCGCAAAGTCGATCATCATGATCGCATTCTTTTTGACAATCCCGATCAGTAGCAAAATACCGATCATCCCGATGATGTTTAAATCCATTCGAAAGAGGATCAATCCGAGGATCGCACCAACACCTGCCGATGGCAAAGTTGAAAGGATCGTGATCGGATGGATAAGGCTCTCATAGAGGATTCCTAGAACGAGATAGACGGCGACAAGTGCTGAGAGGATGAGAATCGGCTGATTCGAAAGGGAGTCTTGGAAGGCCTGGGCTGTGCCTTGAAAGTTTCCTTGGATGCTCGATGGCATTCCGATTTCAGAGCTGACATTTTTGATGATGGGAACCACGTCCCCGAGAGCACTTCCTGGGCTGAGATTAAAAGAGATGGTCGATGAGGGGAAGAGTCCTGAGTGGGCTACCGACAAGGATGTGTTTCGGCTCTCGAGAGAATAGAGATCTTGCAAAGGGACTTGCGAATTGTTTCTAGTTCGAATGTAGATATTCTTGAGTGACTCGGGGCCTTTGATATAGTCGCGTTCGAGGGTCATCACAACGCGACGCTGGTTCATTGGCAGATAGATCGTCGAGACGGGGCGTTGGCCGAAAGCATCGTAGAGGGTGTTGTCGATCGTCGCGATGTCCAAGCCTAAGACGGAGGCCAAGTCGCGGTGGATGACCAGTCGCGAGAGTTGCCCTTTGTCTTGCTGGTCGGTGTTCACATCGGTGATCTCCGGTAGCTTTTTCATGGCAGCCATGAGTTTGAGCGTCCACTCGTTGAGTTCTTTAAGGTCTCCGCCACGGAGCGTGTATTGGAACTGGGCTCCCGAGGGACGACCTCCGATGCGGAGGTCCTGAACCGCTTGCATGAAGAGATTCGCACCGCTGATACCACCAGTTTTTTTACGGATCGCGGCCAACAATTCATCGATCGTCTGGGTGCGTTGATCTAGGGGTTTAAGAGTTACGAACATGCGTGCATTGTTCGTGCCTCCGCCCCCTGGGCCACCCCCTCCGGTCGATACCAATACCCGATCGATGGCTTGTTCGTCGCTGACGGCTTTGGCGAACTTTTCACAAAGATCCACCATCGCTTGAAACGAGGTGCCTTGGTCGGCAACGATGTTTCCAACCAAGCGTCCGGTGTCTTGCTGAGGGAAGAAACCTTTCGCGACCTTGACGTAGAGATACACGTTAAAGCCGATGATCAGAGCAAGTGCGACCATCGTCCAGCCTGGGAATTTCAAGACCACATCGAGGATGCGTCCATAGGTGTTTTCCATCCAGTAGCGATTCGAGTGCTCTTGATTCTTGTGCGGTTTAAGCAGGATCGCGCAGAGCATCGGCGTGGTCGTTAGCGAAATGACCAACGAGATAAGAATCGCGATCGACAAGGTGACGGCGAACTCTTGGAGAAGCAGGCCGATGACACCTCGCATCAGGAGGATGGGGATGAATACAGCGATCAGCGAAAGGGTGATCGAGACGACAGTAAAACCGATTTCACCGGCCCCTTTGATGGCCGCATCGAGGGGCTTGAGCCCCTTCTCAAGATAACGGCTGATGTTCTCGGTCACCACGATGGCATCATCGACCACGAACCCCGTCGAAATCGTTAGAGCCATGAGTGATAAGTTGTCGAGGCTATAGCCCAGCAGGTACATCACGCCAAAGGTGCCGATCAAGGAGACCGGCACAGCGATCGTCGGAACAATCGTCGCCCTGATATCCCTCAAAAACAAATAGACCACGACGATCACCAACAAAATGCTAATAAGTAGCGTTTTCTGGACTTCGTGGAGCGAAGCCCGGATCGTTGTCGAGCGATCCATGCCGATATCTAAATCGATCGCCGCAGGGAGCTGTGATCTCAATTGAGGTAACACCGCTTTGACATTCTCGATCGTCTCGATGATGTTGGCACCGGGTTGTCGGAAGACCAATACGCTGATCGATGGACGGCCATCGGCAAGAGCGAAATTTCGAATGTCCTCAAGCGAGTCGGTGACATTGGCCACATCCCCGAGGCGAATCGGTGCTCCGTTTCGATAAGCGATCATCAAGGGACGATAGTCATCGGCCGTCATGAGTTGGTCTGTTGTGTTGAGGGACCATTGGACTTGTCCCTCTTCAAGAATCCCCTTGGGCCTGTTGGCATTCGAGGTTCCGATCGCTGCGCGAACATCCTCTAGGCCGATTTGGAGTTGATTCAGCACGGTCGGATTGAGTTCGATCCGCACGGCAGGGTTCGAGGCTCCTGTGGCAAAGACTTGTCCGACTCCTTTGATCTGCGAAAGTTTTTGTTGAACGATCGTCGAAGCGAGTTCAAACATTTGTGGTTTCGAATAGATCTCCGAGACGAGCGTCAGGAGCATGATCGGCGAATCGGCCGGATTGACTTTGCGATACGAAGGATTGTTGGGAAGTGTTGGCGGGAGTTGGCTCCTAGCGGCATTGATCGCCGCTTGGACTTCCCTTGCCGCTGCGTTGACATCGCGATCGAGTTCGAATTGCAATGTGATTGAGGTCGACCCGAGGGTGCTGTTGGAGGTCATCTCGGTGACCCCGGCAATACGACTAAGACTTCTCTCCAAAGGAGTGGCTACCGCAGAGGCCATGGTCTCTGGACTCGCACCGGGCAGATTGGCACTTACCGATAGGGTCGGAAACTCAACTTGAGGTAACGGTGCAACCGGTAATAAGAAGTAACCGATGAGTCCCGAAAGGGTGATAGCGATCGTCAGTAGGGTCGTGCCTACCGGACGACGAATGAATGGTTCTGAGACGTTGGTTCCTGAACCGATCATGTCTCCTGGGCCCCTCTTCGTTCCAAGTCCTTTTGACGTCGTCCGAGTTTATCGAACCACACATAGATCACCGGAACGGTGTAGAGCGTCAACGCTTGGCTGAAGATCAGTCCGCCGATGATGCAGATTCCCAACGGGCGTCGGAGTTCGGAACCTACACCGCCGCTGAATGCCAATGGTACTGCACCGAGCAAGGCTGCCATGGTGGTCATAAGGATTGGCCTTAGCCGCAGCAAGCAGGCGTGAAAGATTGCGTCTTCGGCACTTAGCCCCTGTTTGCGTTGGGAATCGAGCGCAAAGTCGATCATCATGATCGCATTCTTTTTAACGATACCTATGAGCAAGATGATTCCGATCAGGGCGATGATGCTCAGATCGAGTCGAAACAGGATCAATGCTACCAAGGCTCCGACGCCTGCCGACGGAAGTGTCGAGAGGATCGTCAGTGGGTGGACGAAGCTTTCGTAGAGGACTCCCAGCACAATGTAGACGGTGATGAGTGCGGCCAAGATCAAAAGCGGGGTGGTCGATAGGGATCGTTGGTAAGCTTCGGCAGAGCCTTGAAAGGATCGAGCGATTCCAGCGGGCATTTGGATATCGCGAACCGTTTTTTCGACTGCCTCTACCGCTTGGCCCAAGGACACACCGGGTGCGACATTGAACGAAACCGTTACGACCGGGAACTGTCCTTGGTGGTTGATCGCAAGGGGTGCGTTTTGGTATTCGATTTTTGTCAGCGACTCTAAAGGGGCTGGCTTACCGGTATTCGTTTTGACATACAGCGAGCCTACATCGCCCAGGGAGTCACGGAACTCGGGTGCGACTTCCAAGACGACTCGGTATTGGTTCAGTTGCGTGAAGATGGTCGAGACCTGTCTCTGTCCAAACGCATTGTAGAGTGCATCGTCGATGACCAAGGGGGTGACTCCGAGTCTTGAGGCTGTGTCGCGGTCGATTACCAGTTTGGCCTCGCGACCTTGGACCGCTTGATCGCTTGCGACATCTTGCAACTCAGGTCGTTCCTTGAGCTTCGAAACCAGCTTGGGCACCCACTCGTTGAGTTCCTCTGGGTCAGGGGTTTCGAGCGAGTACTGATACTGAGTTCGCGAAACTCGCGACTCGACCGAGAGGTCTTGTACGGGTTGCATAAAGAGTTGGATCCCCGAGACAGCGGAGGCTTTCTCAGAGAGCCTTGCCATGACCTTTTGAATCGACTCGTGACGCTCTTCGTGGGGTTTGAGATTGATTTGAATGCGGCCTGAATTGAGCGTTAGATTGATGCTGTCGATCCCGATGAAACTTGCGATGCTTTCGACGGCAGGATCCGAGCAGAGGACTTCGTTGAGTTTGGCCTGTTTGGCCTGCATCTTCGAAAAGGAACTGTCTTGATCCGTCTCGGTAATCCCAAGGATCACTCCGGTGTCTTGTACCGGGAAAAATCCTTTGGGAACTTGGATGTACAGAAACACCGTGGCGGCAAGGGTGGCTAGGAACACGAGCATCGTGAATCCTTGATGCTTGAGCGTCCACTTCAACGTCGATTCGTAGAACCGCAGCAGTCCGATAAAGAGCCATCCTTGGGTGCCATCGCCATGGCTAGCTGCGACGGTGCCTTTGGGTAACGACTTGAGCAACAGAGCGCACATCATCGGTGTGAGGGTTAGCGAAACGACCGCTGAGACAAAGATCGTCACGCTCAAGGTCACGGCGAACTCCCGAAACAATCGACCGATGACATCGCCCATAAATAGAAGCGGAATCAAAACGGCAACAAGCGAGATGCTCAGCGAGACGATCGTAAATCCGATTTCCGACGCACCCTTCAAGGATGCCGATAGTGGATCCATCCCTTCTTCGACATACCGCATGATGTTTTCGATCATCACGATCGCATCGTCGACCACAAAGCCCGTCGATATCGTCAAGGCCATCAAAGTCAGATTGTTCAGCGTGTAACCCATCAGGTACATCACCCCAAAGGTGCCGACGATCGACAATGGGACTGCCGCGCTGGGGATGACCGTCGCTCGGAAACTATGCAAGAAGGAGTAGATGACCAGAACGACAAGGCCGATGGTCAAAAGCAATTCGTGCTGAACGCTCTCAACCGAGGCTCGGATGGTTGTGGTGCGGTCGGTCAAGACATCGACTTGGAGGTCCGCAGGCAGCGCCTCTCGCAGTTGCGGCATCATGGCTTGGATGCGATCGACGACCTCGATGATGTTGGCTCCGGGTTGACGTTGGATGTTGAGCAGAACGCTCGGCGTTGTATCCCTCCAAGCTGCTTGCCGGATGTTCTCGACATCGTCGATGACGTTCGCAACTTTGGAAAGTTTCACGGGAGCATTGTTTCGATAAGCAACGATTAGTTCGCGGAATTGCTCAGCGGTAAAGAGCTGGTCATTGGCACCGATGATGATCGATTGCTTGGGACCATCGAAACTCCCTTTGGCCTGATTGACGTTGGCAGCAATGAGAGCCGTTCGTAGATCATCGAGCGTCAGTCCCATGGCCGAGAGGCTCGTCGGATTGGCCTGAACTCGGATTGCGGGTTTCTGACCGCCGGTTACCGTGACTTGACCGACCCCTTTGACCTGCGAAAGCTTTTGAGCCAACCGCGTGTCGGCTAGATCTTGAATCTTTGGAAGTGGAATGGTGCTCGATGAAAGCGAGAGCGTTAAGACAGGTGCGTCAGCAGGATTCACTTTCGAGTAGATCGGAGGGTTGGGTAACTCTCTGGGTAAAAAATTGCCCGCCACGTTGATCGCCGCTTGGACTTGCTGGACTGCAATATCGATATCCAAATCCAAGACGAATCGCAGAGTGATCACCGAGCACCCTTGGGTGCTCGAACTGGTCATTTGTGAAAGCCCTGGGATTTGCCCAAACTGCTTTTCCAAGGGAGCGGTTACCGATGAGACCATCACCTCGGGGCCTGCCCCAGGATAAAACGTGACGACTTGAATCGTCGGATAATCGACTTGTGGCAAAGCGGCCACGGGGAGTTGCCGAAAGGCTACCAATCCGCTGAGGATGATCGCGATCATCAACAGCGCCGTAGCGATTGGCCGCATTATGAAAATCTTGGAGATATTCATCGCGGTTTAGGACCTGCGTTAGGCGGGCCTGAATTGGGCAACGAGATCTTGCCCTTGGGTTGCAGTTTGTCGGTCCCTTCGATGACGACTCGATCGCCACTGGAGAGACCTTGTGCGATGACCGAGCGACCGGCTTCACTGAAGGCAACCTGCACCTTGGCGATATCGACCGTTTCATTGTCGCTCTGAACGACATAGACATATTGGAAATCGGCACCGCGCTGGACGGCCGAGGATGGGATCACGATCGAATCGGCCCACTGCTTGACCAGCAGTCTTATGTTGACGAATTGGTTGGGGAACAGGAGGCCTTCTGTGTTCTCAAAGTTGGCTTTGAGTCGCAGTGTTCCGGTCGTCGGGTCGACTTGATTGTCGATCGCTGTAAGTGTTCCTTCGGCCAACTTGTTCTGAAAGGTTCGATCAAAGGCAATCACGGGTACTTGTGCGTTCTCTGCAAGTTGTTTTTGCACGCGTAGGATTTCGTCTTGGGGGATCGAAAAGACGACCGAGATCGGTTGCAGTTGGGTGATGACTGCGATGCCATTGGGATTGTTGGCTTGAATCATGTTCCCTTGATCGACTTGGCGCAATCCGACACGTCCACCGATAGGCGCGATGATGTTGCAGTAGGCGACCTGTAGCTGGGCATTCGCCACCAGTGCGCGGTCGACATCGACCAACGCTTGGGCTTGTTTGTAAACCGCATCGAGTTCATCCCGCTCTTGCTGAGAGAGCGTTCCGCCAGCGGGAAGATTCTTGGATCGATCGACATTGAGTTTGGCCAGTTCAAGTGCAGCAAGATCCCTTTGCAATTGTCCTTTGGCTTGATTGAGAGCCGCTTCGAAACTGCGAGAGTCGATGCGAGCCAGAAGCTGTCCCTCTTGGATCATCTGACCTTCTTGAAAGGCGACTTCGACAAGTTCGCCATCGACACGGCTTTTGACCGTGACACTATTGAAAGCCGTCACAGTGCCAAGGCAATTGATAAACTGCGGAATCGATTCGAGTTTGGCTTCGGCGATCGAGACGACCGGAGGCCGTGGCTTGGGGCGGTTGGCTGCGGCTGGTCGTATCCAACTTTCGAGGATCGGCTCCCAACTGCTTTGAGTCCAATAACCTAACCCCAAGAGGCTCGCGACGAGCAGAAACGAAAGAGCTTTGTACCACCATGGATTGGAGTTGCTTTTCCGATGAACCTGTTGGTCTAGATTCGTCTTGCCGACGATTGGGTCGCCGTCATCGAGCTTGGGAGTGGTCGGCATATAACGCTTTTGGGAGGGGAGTTTTGGTGGGGAGTAACCGATTGTATTGTAATCGACTAGAATCGATCGTCGGAGACTTGAGTTGATTCTGCCCGCGAAACCATTATGGATTTTAACTGATGTACCGATTTCCTCGATTGCAACTGCCCCAAGATCTCGTTGGCCGAGAGTATGCAAAGAGCCCCGACTGGCCGTTGGGACTTGAGCTGGGCCCCCAAGAATTCAGATCCAGGATCGACTTTGCGATGGAATTAGCCCAAATCGCGAGCCAAGTGACGCTGGGTTTTTTTCGCACGAAAGCTTACCAAGTAGAAAGGAAAAGCGATCGATCGCCGGTGACTGCCGCTGACAAAGAGGCCGAGCGAGCTGTTCGGGACGCAATTTCGAAAGGTTATCCTCAGGACGCTTTGCTAGGTGAAGAGTTTGGGTCTATCGCGGGGCAAAACGACTTTGAGTGGATCATCGATCCGATCGATGGGACCAAGTCCTTTATCTCTGGGGTACCGCTGTACTCGACACTCGTAGGATTGACGTATCAAGGCCGACCGCTCGTGGGTGTGATCGCGATACCGGCACTTGGAGAATTGGTCATGGGTGCCGTAGGCTGTGGGGCTTGGTACGGCCAGGAGTCTGGTCCGATGCAACGATGCCACGTATCTGGCGTAGAGTCCCTATCCGACGGATTATTCTTAACCTCGCAGGTGGATAATTTCGATCGTCGAGGAGCCCAAGCCGCTTATGAGGCACTTCAAGCTTCGGCGTATGTGAGTCGATCTTGGGGAGACGGTTATGGTTACTTGTTGGTAGCGACGGGTCGAGGGGAGTTGATGGTCGATCCGATCGTGAACCCATGGGATGTTGCTGCGGTGGCCCCGGTCATTACAGAGGCTGGTGGCAAATTCACATCCTGGGCAGGCAAAGTCGACTTGCGAGCAGGCCATTGCTTTGCGAGCAACGGATTGATCCATGAGGATGTTTTGCAGGTGCTAAAACCTTATGCGTAGCGCGAGATTAGATTGAAGGAGTTTTGGGCTCTTCAGGGATTGTGGTGGGTGAAACATAAGCTCGTGCTCAGCGAAGCGGTGCTCGTAATCGTAATCGGAAAGCAACTGTAGCAAACGAAATGGGTTTTGGATCCTTGCGGAATTTTCAATAGTCTGGTGGCCCAAACTCTGTCGGAAGGTCTTCGAGTACGAGCAGGAGCACGAGCACGAGAATTGCCAGTAGCATCTACTCCTAGCCACAATAATTCCTGAAGAGCCCAAAAAAATAACCACCAGTGGGACGTGGATCCAACTGGCGGTTGCATCTTTTGGTGATCGTTCAGAATTCAGATCGCTAGACCTGTTCTTCGTCGATTCGCAAGGGTCGGTAACCTCCGATACCCTTGTAGTACATCAGCAGACAGAGGTAGATCAAGGCCATGGTTGCAGGGATCAGTGAATCGACCAACAGAGTGGTTCGATCTCCGCGCTCGCTGGCGGTGACAAGCTTGCTTTGATCAATGCTACGAGCATCCTTGTCTACCTTTCGAGCTTCTTCTGTTGCGGTTCCATCGAGGCCGTAGACGGCTGTCGCAGGGATATTAAGGAACGTGCTCGGCGATTGAGCTTTGTATTTTTCCGCCAAACCCGCGTCAAAATTCCGAAGCTCTTCGCCTGCAAATCGATCTTTGCAATAACCCAGACCCGGGCCACCGATCAGACCGGCAGAAAGCATTCCGATGCCACCCATGATGGACATGGCAACGGCTCCCGACTTGGGATAGCGGTCACCGACGACAGCGAGCATCGTTGGCCAGAAGAACGTCTTGCCCACCGCATAGATTCCCAGGGCGACCAAGGCCATCGAGAATGTCTGCATTCCACTTGAAAGATACAAACCGATGGCGGCAATCACCGAGCAAACCAGCAACAGCGCGATGGGCTTGAGTTTCAAAGTGCTTTCGATCCAGTGCGCACAGAATCTCAAACCGAACATGATCGCCGAAGTCCACAGGAAGAGGTACTTGCCTTGCTCGGATGTAAACAGATTGCCCGTGATGTTCTGGATCCATGAATCGGTACCAAGCTCGACCGAACCGACCAGAGCATGGGTCAAGAACAGGACAAAGAGAACCACCGACCCCATCGAGAAGTTGGTCATGATCCCAGTTGCAATCAGCAACGCACCGCCGATCAAATAACCGATGATGTTTGCATAGTCTGGAACCAAGCCCTTGAGGATGTCTCCGAAGAACAACGAGAGCAAGTAGCAAACAAGCAATGAACCGAGCAAGCCGACGGATTTGTACATTTCAGCGAAACTAACGCCGGTCGCGGCAGCTTCCGATTTTGGAAATCTCTGCCCCAGGAACATGCTTGCGTAGAGTACCGTTGGGATCAGGTACAAAGCCAATTGGTACTGCCAAGGCCACTTCAATTGATCATCAAGAACCCAGCCTAACGCCGAGCCGATCACCAAACCTGCGGGCCAGCTCGCATGAAGAATGTTCAGGTAGTGAGTACGGTTGTTCGGGAAGACCGTCGCGACCAGTGGGTTTGCAACTGCTTCGAGGGTTCCGTTGGCGTAGGCGAAAATGAAGCTACCCCAAAAGAGCATTGTGTAGGCGTTGCCCTGACCGGCCGAAAATGTTACCAGGGCCGAGAGGATGTGACCAAGTAGAGCGAGAACTACAAGCTTGCCGTAACCGATCTTATCGACAATCACTCCACCGATGATGATGCCAAAGCAAAATCCTGAGAGTCCAGCCCCGGTGATCGACCCGAGTTGCTGTGCGTTGAAACTGAACTCTTTGGCCCAGTTGTCCAAAATACCACCGCGGATTGCAAAGCCAACTCCAGCAGCCAGAATTGCCATGAAACCTGCCCAAAGCAACCGATGGGCGTTGGGGACCAGTGGTCCTAAGGTTTCTGAATTGTTCATCGACGGACCCTTACGAATAAAAAAAGAGGTGTGAGTTGAAATCGAGCCCTGATGGCTGGACTAAGAGTCTAACTGGCCAGCGGAGGATACGCTACCACTCAAGACATATAAAGGTGGCTAAAGGGCCTTAAGTTACCCGCAAACCCTACACAACTTGGCTAAACCGCAAATTTTGCCCTGGCAGGAAGAATACAGGAAGAATACTGGGATTTTGGTCGACCAAATCCCGCTTGAAAACCGCCAACACGTACCATGATCCGATACGGTGGAGCTCTGGTAGATTAGAATCCATGATCGCCATGGGCATAGGTCGATTTTTTCGAGTGACTTTGATCGAAT
>JBJSXX010000366.1:0-19258 GCA_046086605.1 Pirellula sp.
ACGGCCACAGTCACCATAGCCAGGGGCATCGCCCCTGGACAACTATGATGAATATCGCCTTTGGCGAAAAAAGACCAAGAAACGTTTAACAACGAAACAGCCTCCAGCGCGCTTTGCCCCCTCCACCCCCGTCCCCTCCTCCCCCAGCCAAAGCCCTGGGGGCGAAGGGGGGATAAGACAAAGTTTGAAGTGGAAAGTTGGAAGTGGAAAGTTGGAAGGGTGAAGTTGGAACGTGACGGGCACTCCGATTGGCCAACGGCCATAGTCACCATAGCCAGGGGCATCGCCCCTGGACAACGATGCTAAGTGAGTTCAACGCGTGCTGGTCATCTCTTCGACGATATGCTTGGCCCCGAAAACCTCGCCCGTAATCCACAGCACATACCTGATGTCCACGCCAATGGATCGACTGTATCGCTGATTCCAAGCAAAATCGTTGATGGTGGCTTCAAAGGCTCGGTCGAAATTCACTCCCACAAGCTCCCCTTTGGAATTAAGAACCGGACTGCCCGAATTTCCACCCGTGGTGTCGGTGCTGTAGAGGAATGCAACCGGAACGGTCTTGAGCCTCGGATGCTCCATGCCTCCATAGCGAGACTCCGAAGCGGCCTTGAGTACCTGGTCAGGTGTGATGTATGGCTCTTGGCCTGTGGTCTTTTCCAACAAACCCCTGAGCGTTGTGATCGGTGTCTTTACAATCGCATCGACCGGTGAGTAAGCCTCTACTTTGCCCACTGTTAGACGCAGCGTGGCGTTGGCATCAGGGATAAACTCAGATGCTTCGGCCAAACGCTGGATCTCAATCAATGATCCATACAACTGACTGAGCTTGCCCTCTCTGTCCTTATCCTTCTCTCGTTGTTTGACATAAATTGGATACAGATCGATGATCCAATTCAAAGCCGGATCGCCCAGAGCTTTAAGGTCCTGTGGGGACTTGCTCAGGCACTGTGTGACGAACTCCAAGTCCCCGAGCTTGGTATTGTCCATCACTGCCTTGGTGAGTTTATCAAGCGGCTCTTTCGAGTTTAAAACCCTTGCTACTGGCTCGATGTCTTGGACACCCTCGGTCGATTCGAGTCGCTCGAGCATCCCTTGGAGCATCCTGGCATCGGTTGCTCGATCCCAGTCCCCAACATCGAGTTTGATCTGCTGAGTGGTCAGCGTGAAATTCCGATCCATGTAGGGAGCTTCTCGCTCGATGTCGGGTTTGGCCCTCTCGACAGCAGCGTCGTAGATCGCAAATGCGATGGCCAAAGCTCGAGGTGCGGTGCGAAGTTCCCGAAGATAGATCTCGAGCTTGCCTTTGTTTGACATCTCGGCATAGACCTCGTCGATCTGCTCGAGCACCGAAGCGTACTTGCCATATTTATTGAGGTCGCTTGCAACGAAGGTCTTGAGTTTGGTCTCTCGATCGGCTCGCTGCTGCTGGATCTTGGCCCTCTCGATGCCGATCAGTTGACCACGAGATCGCTTCTCGACGTTTGCTAGGGACTTGATTCGCGTGGCATGCTTGATCGCAACAGCCCGATCCTTGGCCCCAGCTTTTTCCATCTCGGAGATCTGCCAGCTATAAAGCTCGACGATCAAAGGCAAGCGGATGGTTCCCTCATACTTTACAAAACTCTCGGTACGATTTCGGACGGTTCGACCCGGATACCCGAGCAAGAACACGGTGTCGCCTTCGTCGATCCCCTTGGCTTGCACTTGCAGTGGTCGTTTGGGTCGATAGGGAATATTCTCTGGCGCGTATTCGGCAGGCTTACCGTCTGGGGCGGTGTAGGCCCGCATGAAGGAGAAATCGCCGGTGTGACGAGGCCATTCCCAGTTATCGAGTTCGCCACCAAAGGCTCCGACGCTGATCGGTGGAGCAAACACCAATCGAACATCTTTGAGATTGGTGTAGAGGAAGAGCACATAGGTCTTGCCGACGAACATTTCGGCGACTTCGGCACGCATCCCAGGATTGTCTTTTTCGGCCTGGAGTTCGAGCTCTTTCTTTCGCTTGTCGATGGCTTTGGTTCTCTCGACAGCGGTCATCTGTTCGGTGGTCACCGAGAGGACTTGGTCCGAGACATCGCTGTAGGATTCGGTGATTCGCACGGTGTAACCCGGCGCGGGGACTTCTTCGGTGCGGTTCTTGGCGATAAATCCATTGGCTAGCAGATCGCGCTGGGGGGTGCTGGCCTTCTGAATCGCATCAAAGGCACAGTGATGGTTGGTGATCACCAGACCGTCGCTGGAGATCAACGAGCCGGTACAACCGTTGACTCGGCAGATGCCATCGACAAGGCTCTTTGCAGTCGGGTTAAAGATTTCGTCTGCCGAAAGTTCGATGCCTCGCTTCTTGAGTCCGATATTGGAAAGTTCGCTGATAGGGAACATTCCTTCGTCGCACCTTGCCGGTAGCGATGGGATGTTCATGGCCCAAAGGCCAGCGATAGCAAGCGAGCAAAAACGAGCAAAGGCTTTCATGGCGATCCTCAAGGGGCAAAGAACCAGCTTGGAGTGAACCGATCGCCGAGTATTGTGGGCTAAAAAAGCTCGGTTGCCTAGAGTTTGCCGCAGATCATCGTCGCATTGTGTCCGCCGAACCCAAAGCTGTTGTTCATCGCGTATCGAACCTTGCGGTTGCGCGGGGTCAGCGGAGTGTAGTCTAGATCGCAGTTGGGATCTGGAGTTTCGAGGTTGATCGTTGGCGGAACGATGTCGTAATAGCAACTCAGGATTGCGAGGATCATTTCGATACCACCGCTGGCACCCAGGGCATGGCCCAGGTGGCCTTTGGTGCTCGAAAGCGCGACGGAATAGGCCGACGAACCGAAAACGGATTTGACGGCCACCGTTTCGGCTTTGTCCCCCAGGGGCGTACTGGTTCCGTGAGCGTTGATGTAGTCGATTGCGGAGGGATCGAGCTTGGCATCGGCCAGTGCATTTCGCATGGCCATGGCAGCCCCGCGTCCATGTTCGTCTGGAGCGGTGATGTGGCCGGCGTCGCAGGAGCCTCCATAGCCGAGGACTTCTGCATAAATTCTCGCGCCCCGGGCTTTGGCATGCTCGAGTTCTTCAAAGATCAAAATACCTGCCCCTTCGCTCAGCACGAATCCGTCGCGGTCGGCATCGAAGGGCCGGCTGGCTTTTTCGGGAGCATCGTTGCGTGTAGAGAGGGCTTTCATGTTTGAAAAACCTGCCACACCCATGTGGGTGATGGCCGCTTCGGTCCCGCCGGTGATCAGCACATCGGCTTCGCCATAGCGTATGGATTTGAGGGCATCGCCCATCGCGTTGTTGCTCGAGGCGCAAGCCGTGGCGATGGCGAAGTTTGGACCGCGAAGTCCGTATTGGATCGCAAGGTTTCCGCCTGCGGCGTTGAGCATCATCTTGGGGATCGTAAAGGGGCTGACACGATCTGGCCCCTTGGTGTTGAGTCTAAGGTTTTGTTCTTCGATCTCGTTGAGTCCACCGATGCCCGATCCGACGATGGCTCCACAGCGATGGGATTGCTCTTTCGAGAAATCCAATCCGGAGTCTTTCACGGCGTGGTATGCTGCCCAGATTGCAAAGAGCGAGAAGCGATCGAGGCGTTTGACTTCCTTGGGTTCGCAAGACACGCCGGGATCGAAATTGGGAACATCTCCACCAAACCGCACTTTGTGGTGCGTGGTATCCAAGATGGTCAGCGGATGGATCCCGCTTTTTCCTTCAAGTATCCCACTCCAAAGGGACGGGACATCCAAAGCCATAGGCGTGACACACCCAAGCCCGGTGACTACAACTCGACGATTCATGCAACTTCTATCTGAAGAATCAAGGGGTTGCCCAACCGACTTGCCGGGCAAACCCATGTGACTGAAGATATGATGCTAAACAGATGATCAGCGAATTTTCGCTGATCGATAACACGTCCGCTTAGGATTGTTTTTCAATGTAATCGATGGCCTCACCGACGCGCTGAATTTTTTCGGCGGCATCTTGTGGAATATCGATATCGAACTCTTCTTCGAACTCCATCACAAGCTCTACGGTGTCGAGCGAGTCGGCACCCAAGTCGTTGACGAAGTGGGTGTCGCGAGTGATTTTGTCTTTCTCGACACCAAGTTGTTCGGCGACGATATCGACGACTCGTTCCTGGATTGATGGCATGGTCGGGAACTCCCCTTCAACAAAACTTAATTCCAATAAACAAAAAACCGTGCCGACAGCGTAGTCGGCAGGTGACAAAAGATAGAGGATTGCAGTAAAACCGGTCAAGCCAGGATGGTCGAATCGACCGGGAATCCGATTCGGATTCCCCTGGTTTCCCTTAAGAAATCCTTTGAATTAGTTGCCCGGAGGGCCCAAAGGAGGCAGACCCGACGGGGAAACTCCCGTGGGAATATTTGGCAAACTCGCTCCACTTGGCGGCGGCAGGGCGGGCAAGCTCGGCGATGCAGGTCCGGTTCCTGTCGGCAAAGACGGAAGTGCTCCGGGCAATCCGGGCGCTGCTGGGGGCAACGCTGGGGCATTGGCCGGACCTGGGTTGGCTCCTGCTGGGAGTGACGCAGTTCGTTCTCCGGTTGGCTCGCCGACGACTTCGGACAAGTTCTCGAAGTTCACGACTTGGACTTCTTCGCCTTCGGTATGAGTATCGACGGCCATTTCGCAAATCCGCCATCCGTCGACTTCTTTGATCAGCGCCCAAACCACTTCGTATTCGCTGCCGGGCATGCCTGGAGTTCCCGGTTCGATCCAATTGCTCGATACCAACATCACGTTGGGATCTTTCGGATCGACTTGTTGGGCTTTACCGATTTCAAACGACGCGTTCGGAGAACCGATCGGGGAAATCTCTAGCCCCTTGGCTTTGATCTCTTGCCTTGCTCGCGTCGAGAGCAACGACTCGATGACCTTGGCATTGCTGGTTCGCATCCCTTCCAAAAAAGCCCCGACAATTTCTTCGGGTTTGGTTGGATTGGCCAAGTTCAATGATTTCAGAGGAATCATTTCCTCTTGGGGTGCTGGAGTACTTGCTCCGCCCGCGTTGGCCAGTGATTGGCCATTGGCGCCGGAGGCATTTGGAGCCGTCAAGGGAGCGGTGCCTTGATCCTGTGCGACTTGATCTTTTTTCCCTGAGTTGCAACCGACTTGGCCAAGCAACGCGGCGATGGTTGCCGCCCAAATGAAACGCTTCATGAGTTGGTAATTCCTGTGAGTGATCCTTGCGGGATAGTCTTGGTCAGATCGACGAATGCACGCCGATCCGAAAGAGCGAAATACCCAATCGCCTCTGGCGGTGTCAAGAGCATTGATCACAACTCGTATTGCCTTGGAAACCAACAGATCGCTAGATTCGACGCGGATGGATTTGCCACATGGAAAACTTCTTTGACAATTCTCGCAAGGAACGTCTGGGATGAACTGGTCTGAAACAAGTTCGACGATTCGCGGCCCGTTCCCGATGCTCTGGTTGCTTGTTGCCATCGGGTGCCTTTGCCTGAGCGGATGTCAGCTTGGTGCAAGGAACCAGAACTCTCGCGGAGTGGCGATGTATCAACAAGGTCGCTATGCGGAAGCACTTCAATATTTCGAGCAGGCCAAAGTCACCGACTCGGCCAATCCCGATACCTATTACAACCTAGCCTCGACCTATCACAAACTCGGGACGGCGGCCAAGGATCCCAAGATGATCGAAAACGCCGAACGGATGTACAACACCTGTTTGGAAATGTCGCCCAATCATGTTGACTGTTACCGTGGTCTATCGATTCTCTTAGTCGACAAGGGGCAACCCGAGAAAGGATTCACGTTGCTCAAGGATTGGGCGGTGAAAAATCCAGGGCTCAGCGAACCGAGGATCGAACTTGCGAGACTTCATCAGGAGTTCAATCAGAACAAAGTTGCCGAGCAGTATCTCAACGAAGCCTTAGCGATGGATCCAAACAATCCGCGAGCCTGGGCAGCCAAAGGCCGATCGCGAGAATTGACTGGCGATCTGATGCTGGCCGTTCAAAACTATGAGCAGAGCCTCGCTTTAAATGCATCGCAACCCGAACTCTACCAACGGATCGGTGCCCTGAAGGTGCGACTGAGTCAGAACACTCCGGTCAATCCTGCTACGCCAGGCCCAACGACCCGATAAGAACTCGGTTTTCGTCGGCTTTCGCTGGGATCGACCAGACTTTTCTATTATCATATCACCCGTTCGATGTCTTGCGTTAGCGATAGAACCACAGGAGTAAGGTTGGATGCTCGATACGATTGAGATCCGGTACGGAAAAAGCGAACTGCCTGTTAGGCTTCCAAAAGGCTGCCAACCTGTGGTGGTTCGCAAGCCTCCAATGCCTCTGCTGGAGAATCCTCATAAGTCCATCGAAGATGCATTGCGAAACGCAGTGGCTTGTCCATCGCTCGAACAACTCGCTAAAGGCACATCACGCGTATGCATCGTGATCTGCGATATCACAAGGCCTGTTCCCAACGGACCAATCCTTCGAGGAATCATCCAGGAGCTCAATTCGGCAGGGGTTGCTAACTCCCAGGTCACGATTCTCATCGCCACAGGATTGCACCGACCAAACCTTGGCAAGGAGATGCTCGAAGTCATCGGCGATGAATGGATCTTCAACAACATCCGAATCGAGAACCACTTTGCCCGCGATACCGCTTGGATGGTCGATCTTGGCCGCACCCCAACCGACGGCATTCCGGTGATCCTCAATCGTCACTTGGTCGATGCTGATTTGAGAATCGTCGTGGGGTTGGTCGAACCCCACTTCATGGCAGGTTACTCTGGGGGTCGCAAGGTCGTCGCGCCCGGGGTGGCCGGAGAAGAAACGATCCGTACGTTCCACAACTACCAATTCATGGCCAACCCGTTGGCTTGCAACGGCAACCTGATCGAAAACCCCTTGCATCGCGGCCAACTCGAAATTCTCAATCTCCTAGGACCAACCTACGCCGTCAACACCATCATCGACGAACAGCGTCAAATGAGTTTTGTCAATTTCGGCCAGTGTGTCGAAAGCCATTTGCAAAGTGTCGAGATGGTTCGCAAGTACGCGGAGGTTCCGATCGACCGGAAGTTCTCAACCTTGATCACCAGCGCAGCGGGTTATCCGCTCGATAAGACCTACTATCAGACGGTCAAGGGGATGGTTGCTCCTTTGCAAATCCTCGCCGAAGGCGGACACATGATCGTCGCAAGCCGTTGCGAAGAGGGGCTTGGAAGTCACGAGTACCGCGATTCGCAATCCCAACTGAAAAAGCTAGGTGCCGAAGGCTTTATCGAACGTATTCGCCGCATGCCCCTTGCCGACATCGATGGTTGGCAAACGCACATGCTGCTTCGCCCTCTTTCGATCGGGCGAGTTTCCTTGTTTAGCGAAGGCATCCAAGGTTCGGATCGAGAGCTTACAGGTGTCGAGATGATCGACTCGCTCGAGCGAGCTATCGAGCATAGCGTTGCATCCTCGGGCGATAAGTCGATTGCGGTGATCCCCGAAGGCCCCTATGTGATCCCGGTTTATCGGGGTGCCGTCTAAGACTTCATTTTTTATTCCTCTGTTGTTCGTCAATCTAAACACATTCCATTCAAAGCAATTCCCACCATGAATATTTTTGCGAGGAAGTCTCTCGAAGAGCTCAACCAAGAAGCCAGGGCCGAGGGGCAAGGAACCCTTAAGCGGCATCTTGGCCCAGTCAATTTGATCCTGCTTGGGATCGGAGCGATCATCGGTGCAGGCTTGTTCGTTCGAACGGCGATGGCTGCCGCAGGACACGCCGGTCCGAGCGTGACGCTAAGCTTTATTGTTGCAGCCGTTGGATGTGCACTGGCCGGTATGTGCTACGCAGAGTTCTCGGCCATGACCCCGGTCTCAGGGAGTGCTTACACGTATTCCTATGCCACGATGGGAGAACTCTTTGCATGGATCATCGGATGGGATTTGGTGCTCGAGTACGCCCTTGGGGCAGCGACGGTAGCCATCGCATGGTCAGAGTATCTCAATAAATTCATCGAGAGTTTCATAGGCCCCGCGTACGTTATTCCCTATCAGTTTTGCCACTCTCCTTTCGAGTCCGTGAAGATCGATGGGAATCAGCTCCATGGGATCATCAACCTGCCAGCGATCTTCATATTGTTGCTTTTGACGGTGATTCTAGTGCGTGGGATCAAAGAGTCGGCGGTCTTCAATGCCATCGTCGTGAGTGTCAAAGTGCTCATTGTCGTTTTGTTCATCGCGCTTGGATGGGGATTCATGAATCCTGCCAATCACACTCCTTTCATTCCAGAAGCAACGACGATCAAAGATGCGGTGACTGGTAATGAACATGCCTTTGGAGGACTCTGGGGGATCCTCGGAGGTGCCGGTGTGGTCTTCTTTGCGTTTATCGGATTCGATGCGGTATCGACGGCCGCGCAGGAAACCAAGAAACCCGAGCGGGATATGCCAATCGGGATCCTCGGTTCGCTGGTTGTCTGCACGATTCTCTATATCCTCTTTAGCTGGGTGCTGACGGGCATTGCACCCTATCAGGACTTCGGAGATCCGACCAAGGGTAAAGAAGCTTCCGTGGCTTACGCAATCGATACCTATATGACGGGGTACGGGTGGTTGAGCAAATTCATTACCTTGGCGATTCTCTTCGGTTTTTCTTCGGTGATCCTCGTGATGCTTCTTGGCCAAAGCCGTGTGTTCTATTCGATGTCTCGCGATGGATTGGTACCCAAGATCTTTTCGGAACTTCACCCAGTGTTTCACACGCCAGCAAAATCCAACTGGATCTTCTTTGTGTTCGTGGCTCTGTTTGGAGCGTTTGTCCCAGCGGATATCGTCGGCGATATGACGAGCATCGGAACTCTGTTTGCCTTCGCATTGGTTTCGATTGGGATCATCATCATGCGTAAAAGCGATCCGGATGCTCCTCGGCCTTTCCGCACTCCCCTTGTGCCACTCGTTCCGATTTTGGCCGTTTTGGTTTGCGGTTCGATGATCGCCGCATTGGGTTGGGGCAACTGGTTGCGCCTGGGTGGTTGGCTAGCCATTGGCATGGTGATTTATTTCACCTATGGCGTTAAAAACAGTCGCGTGCAGATGTCTCGTAGGTAGATCGGCCATGCGATAAAGGAGCGTTGTGGAAGCAGAACAGGCCAGAATCCAGGCGGACTTGCGAGGGATCCTCGACGGAGAGGTCTTCTGCGACCCGTTGCACTCCCAGATGTACGCCAGCGATGCGAGCCTGTATCAGATCGCACCGATTGCTGTCGTTCGTCCTCGTCATAGCAACGATGTTTCTGGCTGCATCAAATACGCCGTCGAGAACGCTTTGCCTGTGTTTCCGCGTGGAGGTGGAACCGGGCTTGCCGGCCAATCTCTAGGGCCAGGGATTGTTCTGGATTTCTCTCGGTTCATGCGCCGGGTCATCGAGATCGACTCGCAGCAACTGCAAGTCCGAGTGCAGCCGGGGATCACCCTTGGCGACCTAAATCGTCAACTCGCACAGCATCGACTCGTCCTTGGGATCGATCCACCGATGCGGGCCGTAACGACCGTCGGTAGCCTTATCGCAATCGATGCACTGGGGAGTCATTATCCTCGGTATGGCACCGCCGGCTCGCACGTGCTCAAAGCACAGGCTGTGCTGGACGATGGCCAGCAAGTTCAACTGAGCAAGACGTCTTGGCACTATCCCAACACAGGTAGTCAGCGACTTGATCGCATCGCGACAGAATTAGGTCAATTGCTAACCGAGCATAAAGACACGGTGCATTCGCCGCCCTGGAAGGGAATACCCCGAGGATGTGGGTATCGGCTCGAGTCGATTTTGGAAGACGACCAAATTGATTTGGCTCGTTTGCAGTCCGGGGCAGAAGGAACGCTCACGGTGCTGACCGAACTGACCTTGAAAGTCGATCGCATCCCCAATGCCAGGGCGCTGGTGCTGCTGTTCTTCGAGAAGATCGAGCTTGCAGCAAGGGCCGCTTTGGAGGCTCGCAAGGATCAGGTGGCTGCATGCGACTTGATGGATCGTCGTCTTATCGAGATCGCTCGCGAGTTGGATCCTGGATACGAAGCGATGTTGCCACGTGGAGCCGAAGCACTCTTGCTCATCGAGCATCAAGGTCAAGAGCTCAGCGAGGTCAAGCAACGACTCAATGCCTTGGTTCAGCGCATTGTTCGCAAAGCACCTTCGACGCAGCAAACTTCCATCATCGTTGATGATGCCGAGCGAGATTTCGTCTGGCGATTAAGCCGACGGATCGTACCGCAGCTTGTCCGCCTCGGCGGACCACAGAAACCGATCTCGTTTGTCGATGATCTTTCGATTCAGCCCGAACGTTTGCCCGAATTTCTTTTCGAGGTTCAAAACATCCTGAAAGTCGAGCGAGTCACCGCAACGCTTTTTGCCCATGCGGCGCAGGGCAACGTGCAGCTCAAGCCGTTTTTAGATCCGAATTCCGAGGAATATCCGCAAAAGCTTCAGCGGATCGCAGACAAGATTTTTGAGAAGGTCATCGAGTTTCGAGGGGTGATCTCGGGTGAGCATGCTGTGGGTCTGAGTCGCAGTGGATACCTTCGGCAACAGCTCGGCGAGCTGTATCCGATTTGCCGTCAGATTAAGACTTGGTTCGACCCCCAAGGGATTCTCAATCCTGGCAAGCTCATTACGGATGCTCCGCAGCGTCCGATCGACAACTTGCGGACCAATCGCTTAGCTAACGAACCGGGTGATTCGAATCAAGCCTTGCGACCGATGCTACCGATCCTGGACTGGTCTGGCGAAAAATCGCTAGAAGCGACATCGAGTCAGTGCAACGGTTGCGGGCGTTGCCGAACCAATGCGCCCGGAGAGCGGATGTGTCCTTTGTTTCGTGCGAGTCGAAGCGAGGAGGCTAGCCCGCGAGCCAAGGCCAATTTGATCCGAGGGTTGATCGCAGGTGAAATACCCGCAGCGCAAAGCGAAAGCGATCAAATGCGAAGCATCGCGGACTTGTGCTTCCATTGCCACCAATGCCGATTCGAATGCCCTGCCCAGGTCGATATTCCGCGGATGGTTGTCGAACTCAAAGCCCAGCACACGGCTACCAACGGCCTACGCCTGACCGATCGACTCTTGTCGCGTATCGATCTGCTGACGAGTCTTGCAAGTCGCTTTCCAAGGCTTGCTAATTGGGCGTTGGGGAATCGATCGATGCGATGGGTTTTGGAGAAGTCTACGGGGATTGCGATGGGGCGTCGATTGCCTCAGATCGCCAAGCAATCGTTCATGAGGTGGGCTGTAAGGCAGAAGCTCAATCGGATGAGTCGGGCAGGAGGCCGCAAGGTTTTGTATTTGGTGGATCAGTATGCCAATTGGCATAATCCATGGGTGGGTAGAGCGCTGGTCGAGGTGATGAAACATCAGCGAGTGGAGGTCTATGTACCGACTTGGCAGACCGTTACCTGGATGACGAAAATCACTTTGGGAGATGTCCAGCGAGTGGGACGACTCGTTGCACCACAGCTCCGGAGGCTTGCCGATGCGGTGCGTCAGGGGTACACGATTGTTGCTACGGAACCAACAGCGGCTCTGTGCTTGCAGCATGAGTATCCGAACTTGTTCCCGAGTGACGATGCGAATTTGGTTGCTAGCAACACCCAAGAGGCAGGAAGTTATCTTTGGGAGATGCACAATCGCAATGAGCTTGAGCTCGATTTCAAACCCTTGAGCATGTCGATCGTCTATCACACGCCCTGTCATCTCAGGGCGTTGGACCCGGAGTATAACGGGATCAAGTTATTGGAGCTGATACCTGGTTTGAATGTTGTGCATGCCGATGCTGGATGTTCGGGGATGGCTGGTGTGTATGGTCTCAAGCGGGACAATTATCGCACGAGTTTGAAGGTCGGTTGGGGGCTCATCAGCACCATGCAAAAGACCCAGGCACAAATTGGCAGTACTGAGTGTGCATCGTGCAAGTTGCAGATGGAGCAAGGGGTCGACAAGCCGACGATCCCTCCGATAGCCTTGATGGCTTATGCGTATGGCAGGCTGCCTGAGGTCAGAACGTGGATACAGGCTCGGCACGATAGCCTCGTAGTGCCTTAGTAGTTTTCAGGAGGCGACAATCTTTGCCAAGAGTAAATAGCAACGCCGCCTGGCGGTGGCGTTTTTTTTGAAAGCATTGACATTGTTGACGGCCTATCGATAGTTCGGTCAACCTCGTCAACAAGGTCCGCGGTCAATCCCGTCAATGCCGTCATTAGGGTCAATGCCGTCCAAACCCCACTCGCTTCCGCCGCAGGCGGCAGACTATTCGGATTTGGATTGGAACGCGACGAACCTATTGAACCAAGTTTGAATCGTCGCTCTTTGCTGCTGGCTGGTGGCTAAATTCATGGCGATATCGACCTCGCGGCGGCCTGCGGTCTTGTCCCCTTGGCCGTACAAACACATGCCCATGATGAGTCGGGCTGTTGGCTGCAAAGGATTGATCCGCAAGAGTTCCTGACTTTCGGCTTGGGCCTCATAAAAATCTCCATTGGCAACCTGCATGACCATCCGCTTCAGACGATAGTCTGTCGATGCGGGATTCATGGCGACCAAATCATTCAATGCTCCGATGGCCAAATCGAGCTTACCTGCAATCTCGGCCACAAAGGCAAGCTGCGCCAGTACCTCTTCATTCTTAGGTGCAGCACGCATGGCCGATTGCATGGCTGCTAGACCGCCTTCGGGGTTCCCACCCCCGAGTTCGACCGTACTCAAAGCGATCCACGCGTCGATGTCATCCGGGTGCTTTTCGACAGCAGCTTTGAGCCTCGCTCGGGCTTGCTCGACAGTCGGCCTTTTGATCGGAAGATTCGGTGGCATCTTGTCCGAAAAATTGGCCAACGCAATTCCTAAATCGCGATCCTGCTCGTCCGCAGAGAGAACATTGTTTTGGAAATAAGGAACCAAAACCGCTTGATCCAACGGTGCATCATTCGAAGCGACCGAATCGCCTGGACGTCTTAAAATTCGATGGTCGGTCAGACTTGTATGGGCGATGTTGGTGTTGCGATTCGTCGGCATGTGGCAGTGGATGCAGTTGTCCTGCTGCTTGTCGCGTGTCTCTTGTGTCTCACTGCAAACGAGTGATTGATGGCAGGATTTGCAGTCGTTGATATAGCGTCGCTGGGCTTCTTGCGGATCAAATGACTGATGGGGATCGTGGCAAGTCGTACACAGGAGTTTGCCACCCGTTGGCGTCTTGCATTTGGCTTGGAGCATCTGATCGAAATGCCCGACTGCCTTGTTCTTGAACTTGGCCTCAGGATGCGTCAAGAATGCGTTGATAAACAGCTCCAATGGCAAGCCTGGTCGAAACTCATGTTCCATACGGTCCTTGCGCGTTACCCGAGCTTTGCCGCTTAGGTGGCATTGGCCGCAGATGGACAACTGAAGATCTTCAGCAAGATGTTTTGGATTGACGATCGAGGTATCGATGCCCGGATGGCTCGCATCGAGCGCTTTGCCTTCGGTTCGCTCCTGTGAATGCAACTGACCCGGACCGTGGCAACGCTCGCATCCGATCGAAAGCTGCAGTTTGCTCAGCGGTAGTTTATAACGGTTGACCGTATCGGGGATCTTTTCATGCTGATCGATGTGGCAATAAAGACACTGAGTCGTGGTAGGACGTTGACTCGCGGTACCTAGATCAAAGCCCGGGGAAACATCCCAACGACTCTTGGTCGAAAACCAACTCACGGGTGATTGCCAGACCGAATCGGCATCGTAGACCAAATACGAACGGCCTCGAGTTCCTGAACCGATGGCGATCGCAGTTGGAAATTCAACCGACGGAAGAACCTCGCCATCGGCAGTCTTTGCACTGAGTGAATGAATCATTTTTCCGCCCTCGATCCGGACGCTCAATTCGTACGGGCCGACTTGGCAAGGATTCATCGACTGGGGGTCGAGTTTTTCAAGATCATCTCCGCCGGCGATGATCGCCGAGCGTCCCATCGGATGCTGATGAAAGGTGGTGCAAAGCTCCTGATGGCACTGCGCGCAGTTGCTATCACCGACATACTCGACATCGGGCTTCACATTCCGAAAAATCGTCGGATACGTGAGCCTCGGATCGCTACTTGCCGATTTCGACTTCGCAGAGGTTTTGGAAATCGGATCGGTTGGAATTTCGTTTGACTGGTCGATGAGTTGATCGAGATCCTTGGGGGTCGGCTGACTGGGTCTTTGAGTGAGCCACCAAGCACAGACCCCGAGGGTTGCCAGGGCCAATAAACTCAGGAGCATTGACTTGTTCATAGTGGTTTGGATTCGCTACTTGGCATACTGCAAGGTTTTGGTCGACTCGGTGTTTTGCTTGAGCTCGTCGAGGTTCCACCAAGTCGGTTTCATGGTTCTCAACGAATACAACCCGGCAGCTTGGTCGACGTAATGACTCGATTCGGGATGCCCCGATTGCCCCCAAGGTGTGCAGGTATAGGATCGCACGCCGTTGTCTTTATCGAGGAACATCAGGATCATGGCCATCGATCCGGAATTGGCGACCTGGATCCCTGGAGCGCCCTTGAGCTCCGTGCTTCGTACATCCAACAGGGTTTCCGAGAAGTTGGCTTCTTTGTCACCGGAGTTGTAGTCGGCCCCTGGTGCCGGGAAGTAAGCTCCGCCTCTTCCGACAACATGCACTGCCCCCCAAGGGACATCCCACTGCCCATACTTGGCAGTCATCTCCTGGATGGTTTGAGCAAGGAGTTCGAGCATTTGCTCGCGGGTCTCGGTAGCCAGCGGCTTGGACTCACCCAAGGGGGTCAAGTTGAGTTTTTCACCGCATTTGAGCCGCCAAAATTTAAACAGGGCTGAGGAAGTTGCATCGATGGTATAGTTTCCGTCCCAGGCCAAGATGCCTTCGACGGCGGCTACAAAGGTCTCGTTATCTTTGTACTTTTTACCGTGCTCTTTGAACGCTTCTTTGAGTTCTGCTTGCCAGCGTGGTGCCAAGCGGTCGTAGATATCCAGAACGATGTTCATAGCATCTTCGAGCGTGATCGATCGGTCGGCTTCGAGCAGTTCAACGGTTCGACGTCCACGAGGATTGTTTTGATCCCAAGACACGTTGTAGATGTAGGGGGGATACTTGTCTGGAGTCAGCGGTGAGTCGACGATCATGTTCGCGGGACTGATATTGCAGTTCTGCATGTAACCTTTGGCTGGATTGATCAAGCAGACCAAATCCGACTGTGGATGGATACCTTTCCAAGCGGTCTTGCTGGTGGTGCCGTCGACAGGTCGGGTCCAATCGTAGCCTTCGGGCCGGATCGGTGTGGCACCGTTGCGAACATAAGAAATGTTCCCTTCGATATCTGCCGACATGACATTCTGTTCGTTGTATTGATGTTGACCAAGTGCCTTGTTGAACTCATGGATGTCCTTGGCTTGGGCCATCGCATAGAACTGTTGGTAAAGCCCAGTTTGTTCGAGGTAGGGAGACGCACCTACGTAAGCGATGCCGTTGGCAAGATCTGGCTCAGAGACCACTGGACCTAGGTGCGTGTAGAGGGCCGTCTTTTCGATCGGATCGCTATCCTTGACGGGGATATTGAACTTCTCGATGCGGATTTTGCGCCATTGGTCATCGTAGAGGTACTCGGGGAGTGGGTTGGCGCGGAACTTGATCTCGTAGACATCGGAGGTATCTGGACCACCGGTCGTCAGCGCCCAACCGACACGTTGATTATGACCGATGGCTAACATCGGCGAGCCGATCAGGTAGTATCCGTTCATGTGAAGGTTGCCTCCATGGAAGCGGGCTTCGTAAAGAACCGCTAGACCTTCCCAAGTCAGGTGAGGATCTGACAGTAGGATGGCGGACTTGTCGGCAGAGCGCTGTGGAGAGACTGCCCATTGGTTCGAACCAGCAGCGGGTTTGGGACGCACGGGAGCTTTGCCAAGATCATCGCGGATGGTTCCAAGTGGCCAGCGCAAGATCATCGCTCGTCCTACAGCAAGAGGATGCCAAGGCTCGATATCGATTGCAACGCTTGAGGCTTCTTGAGGATGCTCGGCGATATAAGCTTTGATGCCTGCGGTGAAGGCTTCGAGGTTCTTACGAACTTGCTCGGGTGCCGTCTTTAGGTATTGGGCATGAAGGGTATCGTTGTGGGCCAGTCGCATCATGTAGTCTTGTTCGAGGGCCGAGGGGCCTTCGACCTCGGCCATGCGTCCAATCCCGGTGCGTACTGCTAGGTAGATATCTGCGAGCCTGTCTTCGGCTTGTGCGTATCCGAACGCATACATAGCAGCCGTTTCATCTTCGGAGAGCACGTGAGGAACGCCCCAGGTATCGCGGATCAGTTTCGCCTCTTGGGCTTGTGCACCATTTGCAAAGTAGCCAGCGATTAGCGTCAGGAGGGTCAGCGGCAGAGCCAGCAGCAGTGGCAATCGGATCACAGAATCGATACGGTCATGCATGATGGGTTTGAGATGCGGGAGCAAAAGAGGGAGGAACTCTGGACGTGACCTCCATTTATAATCGAACCGTTAAGAAACTGGCATGAGCCAGCGTCGCATTTCCTCAATCTTTGCTTGGCGGTTAAGATTTGGCGCATAGTCGAGGCGATCTTTGGCGGCCGAGATGTCAAAGTAGTGATCTACGCCTAGTTGAAGTGCGACGAAACGAGTCATCGGGGGCTCTTGCGTTTTGCCCATCCATCCGTAGAGGGTTTCTAGGACTCGGCCGATGCGATAGGCGCTTTGGAGACTGATTGATCGACTGGGAGGTTTAAGGCCCGCGCAGTCGAGGATGGTTGTGATCCAGTCCCAGCACCGAACGGGATGTCCGTCGGTGATGAAGTAAGCTCGGCCAGAGGCGTTTGGATCGCCCGCGAGCATCTTCTTGAGAGCAAGCACATGGGCTTGGGCTGCATGATCGACATGGACTGTATCGATCAGGTTTTGACCTGAGCCTACGCGACGCAGTCGGCCGGCTCGACAGCGCTCGATGACACGCGGGATTAGGTGAGGGTCACCCACGCCCCAAATCAAATGCGGCCTGAGAGAACAAGTCGCGAAGCTTGTTGGATTATTGGCTGCAAGTACCTGTTGTTCGGCGATCGCCTTGGTGCGAGGGTAATCGCATAACCATTTGGTCGGATAGGGGACTTGCTCGTCGATTCCCGATTGGGGTTGTCCATCGAAGGTAACCGAGGGGGATGAGGTGTAAACAAAGGCTCGGATTCCGGTGCGTTGAGATCCTCTGAGGAGCAGGTCGGTCGCATCGATATTGATCGATTGGTAGTCGGAGGTCTTGCCCCATACGCCTGCGATGGCTGCCGTGTGGATGACGGCATCGACGTCCTGCAAGGATGCATTGATGCTCTGGGGATCGGTGATCGAACCTTGGATGCACTCAATACCGAGGTTGGCGAGTTTGGGATAGTTGCCTCGCGCTAAGCCTCGGACTTGGTAACCGTTTTGGATCAGTTGTTGGCAGATGGCCGTTCCTAGGAACCCACCATAACCTGTAACGAGAATGCGAGGTGCCAAGATGGGTTTGGGAAGCGAGCGGAGGTTTCAAAGAGGGGGGCTTAGAGTCCGAAGACCGACAGCAACCAGTTTAATCCATATTTATCCCAACGGCTGGATTGGCTTGGTTCTTGGGCCGCTTCTCCGCGCACGGTTCGGACGATCTCGCGTCGTTCTTCTAACCAAGACCGAGAATCGCTTTTGGAGTCGACGGCCAGAGCTTGGCCTGCCGACTCCTCAAGTGCTCGATCGATGAGAGGTTCAAGCATCGGTTCGTGACTGATCTCATCGGATGGTTGATCCATGGATCGGATCAAGCTTCCTGGCTCGGGCAATTGGTACTCGCGATCTTCGCGGCCCAGCGGGCGAGTCAGTTGAACCCGTTCCCACTGCGATTGACGCCGGCGAGGATCCAGGAGTCTGTAGGTTGCCAGAGCGATTTCAAGCCGGGAGCGATGGATCGTCTCGGGAGGATTGAAAGGTTCGCGCTCTTGGACCAGGGTAGCCATCTTCTTGGCAGCATCGAGAATCGCTTCTTCGCTGCTCTCGGCTGTTTGAAGGCCAAGGAACTTGAAGTAGACGCGGTTGGCTTTGGTCAGCGGAGATTTCGCAGCAAGCCGGCGCTGGGCATCGGAGTTCGGCTCGTTGTGAAAATGGGTAGACATGGGACAGGAGGGTTTAGGTTCTGGGGGGGCTTTGTAGTGGGTTTCCCGCAAGGTTTCAGGCGGGATAACATGAATTAGGGTTATCGGCAGGATCTTAGTCAGCCCGTGACGGATGGCTAGGTCATTCTTGGGAAGAACAAGACAGGGCCAACCCCCCTTTGGTTCGGATCGGGCTAGAGCGAGAAAACCAACCCCTGTGGGACGAGTGCTGGGTGGTTTAAGTTCCCGCAAGGTTTTCTGGGGAGAACGAAATATTTTTTTCCTGAGGCTGGAAAGGGCCGGCATCCAAAAATTGCTAGCTATTCACGAAAAAGGGGTGATATGGGGTTCTGCCGAACTGGACATTTAGTCGCAGGCACACCGCCGTGTCTTATCTCTAGCCTTTACCGAGTTCGAAGCGCAGACTCAACGCAGGTTAAGAACGCTTGAAACAAGGGACAGACCCTACATCGAGGGCAATGTCGTTGTCCGAGCTGTTCAGCCAAATTCACCAGACTGCCCGACGATAGAAGGCTGGTCGCAGCCATGCAGTGGCATTCGATTTCGCACATCCTTACCTTCAAGTATTAGCGTCTATTAGCGGTTCAGAAAAAAGACCACTAATAGACACTGATAAACGCTAATGGATCATGTCATGGGTTCGATTCCGAGTTTGTCGAACATCCAATCGAACTTGGTCTACTTTGAACTCTCTACTTTCAACTCTCTAGCCACCCAGCGGCTCTCCGTGCACTTCGATGTTGTAGACCGGCTGGGAAACTCGCGAAAGAGAGGCGGTCAAAGCAGCCTTGAGGTGTGAGGGCTCATCGAGCGTAGGACGGGACTTCGGCCCAGGCGTTTCGATTCATGCTTACAACCAGACGGGTCGGAGCCCCGGCCTACGGGCAAGCAAAAGGTAGCAGGCACACTCCGCTATGCCGTCCGCCCTAGGGTACGATTGGAACTTGATTAAATACGGTGGACGGCACATGGAATGTGCCTACTACTATGAGACCTCGACTATTAGACCTCGCCGTCGACCGTGATCGAAAGCTTACGCCCGGGTTGCTTGGTCGGATTGTTTTATTCGCGAATATTAGCGTCTATCAGCGGTTCGGAAAAAAGAC
>JBJSXX010000367.1:0-3649 GCA_046086605.1 Pirellula sp.
CCCCCTGACGAAGACTCAATGTCCGATCCGGCACGATCTTGTCCATA
The DNA here is from genome assembly GCA_046086605.1 of Pirellula sp. GTDB lineage: Bacteria > Planctomycetota > Planctomycetia > Pirellulales > Pirellulaceae > JBKCUI01. Next base: position 48 of record JBJSXX010000367.1, read on the forward strand.
TCCAACGTCGATGTCTCACCAAACCCTGTGCAATCCGGACAGGCCCCAAGCGGACTGTTGAAACTAAAAAGCCGTGGCTCTGCAACCGCAACGAGCATCTGGCACTTCGAGCACCGTAGCTCAGACGAAAATCGATGAACACAAAACCAATTCCCGTCAACCTGCAAACACTCCTGCGTATCGTCCTGCGTCCCTTGGCTCTCGATAAGCACCGCAATCTGCCCAGGACTGCGCTCAAAGGCTTGCTCGATCGACTGTCGCAACGCACTATCAATCGACGACGAAACTCGAAATCTCTCGATCACCACATAAGCCTTCCCGGATTTCGAAAACGCTGCAGCAAGCTTCTTCTTCTCCGCCGAAAGCTCGACCGTCACGCCCTCAGAAATCAACCGTATCCAGCCTGCCGCTTGGAGCTCAAAAAGCAACTCGGATAACTGGGACTTGCTACTCCATTCGATCGGAAACACAAGCATGGCTCGGCAACTTGGCAACTGCTCGATGTACCTGGCAACCCGATCCGTCGTATAGGACTCAATCGGACCATCGCACGCGATGCAAAAGGGCTTAGAGATGAGCGAAAAAACGATCCGCAGGGGTTCCAAAAGATCGCTCGCTGTTCCAACCGTACTGCGGTTGTTCCTAGATCGATCCGATCGTGTGATGGCTAACGTCGGCGGTAAGTTATCGAGCCGATCAAACTTCGGCTTGTCCAACCGCGCCAAAAACTGCCTCGCGTAAGCCGAAAAGCTTTCAATGTACCGACGCTGACCTTCGGCATACAAAGTATCAAGAGCCAAAGATGTCTTCCCACTTCCACTGACTCCGCATACGACGGTCAGTTGATGAAGCGGGATGTCGATGTCAAGTCGCTTAAGGTTGTGCTCGCTTGCACCCCGAAGCTCGATCGACTCCCGAGACTTAGATTGTGACATTCAGGAATCGAAGAAGCGAGAGTGTCCAACCCACGGTAAGAAACAAGACGCCCAGAACAGCAAGATAAACCCAAACCCTGGTCATCGTGCAGCACGATGCGACCTGAGCGGGCGGATTGAGCCTCTGGTCAATCCACTCCTCACGCTGTGCATCACTGGCAAACCAAAAACAATCGACAAGTTCGAGCAAGCCGTATTCCATCGAGAATTCTAAAGCACCACACTCGGTCTTTCGCTCGCTAGGGCTGGGTTGCGTCATCGACTCAAAGCACCAAATCTGCCGACCGTATCTGCTTTCGGTTTCTTCCTCGAAATGACAAGGCCTTAAATTCTCGATCCGCGACGAGGACTCTTGAGTTTCACGAAACGAAAGCTCTCGCAGGGCATGCTCGGTAACCGCTTGCCATGTCTTTCTTGGGAACTGAATGTGTTCGACTTGATGTCTCAAGCTAAGATTCCTTCTGCGCGAGTCCTGCACAACGGCATGTAATATAATAGATCTTGGGTCAATTTCCAAAGGGAGGTTTCCCGGAGAACCCACGGATTTCCAATCAATCCTTTACAGGGGCAAAACGCCTTGTTCGAACGAAAAAGCCTCAAGTGGCCGATTTTGGTCGCAATCTTGATGATCGTTATGCTCGTGGGACTGACCGTCGGTTGGGTCTTACTGAACATATCGAGCGCATGGGATGCCGGGACAACTAACAGCTCGGCCGTTTACTGGGTTTTGCTCAGCGTCGGGGCGATCTTTTTTGCCTTTTTGCTCGCAGGAGTGATCCTCTACCTAATTTGGATCATTCAAAATGTGAATCTCAATCGTCGCCAAAGCAATTTCATCGACGCGGTGACCCACGAACTCAAAACGCCGATCGCCTCGCTGAAACTCTACCTGCAAACACTCCATCGGCGTGATGTCGAAGGCCCCCAGCGGCAGCAGTTTTACGGCACGATGATGGAGGATGTCGATCGGCTCGATCGGCTGATCAATCAATTGCTCGATGTGGCAAGGCTCCAACGTGATCAGCAAGACCCATCGTCCAAGGAATGGGTTTCGCTTAGGAACATTACCGACGAGTGCGTCGCGCGGGTAGCTAAACAGCATGGACTGAGCACAGAGGTGTTTCAAGTCACCGTCGAGGATGCTCAGGTGCTTGCGCACCGCATCGACATCGATGTGCTCTTGGGAAATCTGCTCGACAATGCGATCAAGTATTCGTCAGCCGAGCCGCAGGTCGAGGTTCGGATCACTTTTCAGAACCAATCGGCATTGATCGCGATATCGGATAATGGGTCGGGGATCCCGAAACATCTAAGACGCAAGGTGTTTTCGAGGTTTTACCGTGCAGGCGATGAGCTTGAACGCCGCAAGCCTGGAGTGGGGTTAGGGTTGTTCCTGGTTCGTTCGATCGTCGAGAGACTCAAAGGATCAATCACGGTATCGGAGCGGATCCAGCAACCTGGGGCGACGTTTTTGGTGACATTGCCGGCCAGGCAGATCGATCAAAAAATCTAACGCCATCGAAAAGGTGGAAAACTCAACTTTCGAGCATTTCAATCGTAAAACAAAGAGTCTCAAAAACGGCCAGCGACTGCATAAATTTTCGGTTGTCGGAGATGTCTTTGGCAAAAAGGCTGGACATTTCTAAGTTGCACTCCCGGATCCATTGTATTGGGCTCGAGTTGAAACGGTCTTTTAGCCAACCCGATTTATCCCAGCGAATAAATCCCACTAAGAAAATCTTACGGTTTAGTTCTATCGGTGCATTTGGTCCAAAATGCCCGGTGATTCCAACCGATACGTGAGCTTCTGGAGTGCGCGAAAGAACCTCCCGAGCGAGTTGCTCGCTGGCTTGCGGGCTAACAGGCCCGATTTTTTCATCAGCGAGCATTCGTGGATCGAGACCAAGCCAATTTGATTTTGTGTCGTTGCGATAGACGACCATAGATCCACAAAAAACCTCAGAAACCCCTGGAATGCGCGTAAACCAAGCCGCGGCTAGCCCTCCGGTGCAGCTTTCGGCTAGCACGATCCTGCGTTTCGACTCCCGAAGTAGCCTAATCACTTCGAGAACTTTCGAGTAAATTGCTTCTTCCAAAACTTCAAGCCTTTGGCTTGCGTTGGTCATTTTTGACTTCCTCTCGATACGAACCTCGACTCGACTTTGTAAATCCCTAGCCCATGGCGATCCCCCCGAAAAACTCCAAGGCCCATCCGGTTCCAGGCACCAATCTACCCGCCTTTTGCTTTGACACCATCCAGGAGCTGTCCCACTATGCGGCCCACATCGTCGCGGGCCTGATCCGAGAGAGAGCCGCTTTGGGCCAGCGGACCGTTATTGGACTGCCTGCAGGCTCGACACCGCTGACGACCTTTCGGGAACTGATCCGATTGCACAAAGAGGAATCGCTGGACTTTAGCAGTGTCGAGTTGTTTTTGCTCGACGAATACTATCGCCTGCCAGCTGGTAGTCCGCAGTCGCACGAAGCCTGGCTGCGCGAACACTTGATCCAGTACGTGAATATACCCGAGCAACAGACGCATTACCTCGATGGAAACATCGCCGAAGACCAAATCGATGCGCACTGTTTGCGATTCGAAGAAGCGATCGAACTTGCGGGTGGCTTTGATTTGGTCCTCTTGGGGATCGGCATGAACGGCCATATCGG
>JBJSXX010000368.1:0-3183 GCA_046086605.1 Pirellula sp.
GCTCGTCGTGTTTTTTTTCTGGAAGCGGTTCGAGCCGGATCCCTGCGTGAAGGATTTTTAATTGGATGTTGAGTTTGAGGTTATCGCAGCGTTCGTGAATCACTTCGGATTGATTGTTGAATAATAGCGATGAGTTTTCCTGCGTGTAGAAACCGTTGATGGCGCTGATCATGCTGAGCAAGTCGCTGACGGTCGATAGGTATTTAAGGTTTTCTAAGCGGCGAGCAGGATCTGTTTGCCCCAAGATGTCTTTATTGCTTTGAAGCATACTAAGGAGACTCACGAGGGAATTCAGTTCGTGGAATCGCTTTCGGTAGACCCACATCTCGAGTCCCAGTACTGCGATAAAACCTAGGATGATATTGATGAGTATTCCGAGGAAGGCATCGAGTCCTTGGAAAATCTCACTGGCATCTTTGGCGTTGAAATCAAAATCAGCAGACCGTAGTTTTTTTGCATCTGTTTCGAACAGATGCGATAGATTCGATAAGGTAGCATCGCTGATGGTTCGTTTGGCGACTAGTACGTTTGGAACCGTGTAGGTCAGAAGTTCTTGTTCAGGGATTTTGGGGCTTTGGTTGATATAACCAGCAGGCATTCGAAACTCTTGGGTGTAACCGAGTTTCAGCGAGTGGGCTCCGATGTAGGGGGATTCCAGTTGAAAACCTGCTTCGAGAAACTTGTTGATCCTTTGTTGATTCTTTTCATCGGCCACATTGATCACAACAAAGACCGCATCCACATCCGATCCGATTTGGTAAGTGGACTCAGGATCGTCTGATGGAGAGATATTCTTCCATTCGTGTACGAACTTTGGGCTCTCAGTCGGACTCCATTTACGAAAAAAATCCAATGCAACTTGATGACTACCTTCCCCTTTCTCATTGGTTAAAACCACAGAGATTGGATCATTCGCGGGGCGATCCTTGCGAATCATCCACAGGACATCTTCGAGCACCGGAGTTTGAAGTACATGGAGATCCTTAGGAACTTCGATGCCAGCTTGGATATAGGCGACATCGGCTTTGCCTTTGACGACCCAATCGATCGCATCTGTTGATGATTTCGCTTTCTTGGGATTAATGCTACCTTTTCGAAAGTAGCGTTGATTCTCTTCTGACTTATCAGAATTCGATATGACGACAGAAACCGTTTTGTCGAGAAAAAAATTCCAGTAGAGCCAGGCCAGCAGCGCCAAGAATGCGAGTCCAAGGAAAGCGGCCGGCAATCGACTCAGTGAAAAAATTCGACGTCTACCTTGAGCAACTGTCTTGGCCTCTCTGGCTGCCTTGTTGACTTCCTCAACTGCTCCGGCAAGTCCCGAGTGGGTCGGCAGTTCCCGGGCAACCTTCTCCCGCACCTTTTGTGCACCTTCGATAATGCCATCGATTTTTAGATTCATAGGCCCACCGGATAAATCTACCCAAAAAACGATACTCAACCGATGCGTTCAAGACCTAACGGATCTGAGATCCCCTACAATGTAACTCGATCTCGATGGTCGGTGCCCTAGCACGGATCCAGAAAAAGGGCTTTTTTTGTGTTTTCCAGGGAGGGAAAAATGATCACTCGATTGCATTGCAGTCTTCTTGTTTGTTTCATGGCTTGGTGCTCAGCGTTTGCACCTTGCCGAGCCGGGATGGTCTTTAACCTGATCGACATTGTTGGATCACAACCAAGCACCCAAGCCCGAGCGGGCTTCCAGACCGCCGCAGACTTTTGGTCAAGCAAATTTAACGACAACATCGTCATAAATTTACAGATGGGAATGAGTAGCACGTTGGGTAGCTCTACACTCGGTGGGGCGACCCTTCAATTCGTCTCAGGCCCCTATTCAGTATTCCGAACCGCCGTACTTGCCGATGCGACTTCGCAGGATGATTTTCTCTACTCGACAAATTTACCATCGGGGTCGGCATTCAGCGTCTATATCAATCGAACCTCAAACAATCCCAACGGCTCGCTCAGTTCGACCCCTTATGTAGACGCGGATGGCGATGCGAACAATACGACCGTCAGGCTGGCCCGTGCCAATGCCAAAGCTTTGGGCCTGATTGCGGGCAACGACGCAGCCTTAGACGCAAAGATTGAATTCAGTACCGCCTTTACTTTCGATTACGATCGCACCAACGGCATCGCCTCGAACGCCTTTGATTTCATCGGCATTGCGATTCATGAAATAGGACATGCACTAGGGTTTTTTAGTGGTGTCGATATCCTGGATCAAAATGGATCCTCTGCGATTCCTGATGACCAATACACTTGGGTATCTCCATTGGATTTCACAAGGTTCTCTTCAGCAAGCCGGACTGCCGGTGCCAATATCGATTGGACAGCAGATGGTAGATCCAAGTATTTCTCGGTCGACGGTGGCAAGACGGTTGCAGTCGATAATGCGTGGTCACTGGGAGCGAAATTTGGTGATGGGCGACAAGCAAGCCACTGGAAGGATAATCTCGGACGCGGCATCATGGATCCCACGTTCGCCCCCGGCGAACTTGGCATCGTCACCAATCTCGATCTCCGCGCTTTCGATGTGATGGGTTTCAACTCGACTGCCGTCCCCGAGCCGACGAGCTTTGCTATCTTTGGTACGGTCGTCGCAACCATGGGATTAGCCCGTCGAAAGCGACGCAAGTCAACCTAGATTTCGCAATCTGCCCAGGCTAAGTCTCCGTAAAAGTTCCACTGAACGTTGATTGACACTCGGTCGATGAACCGAGTATGAAAGTTCGTTTGGATTGAAACTCATCGCCCTAAACCGATGCGAACCAACTACGATCGGCTCACAAGCAATTTGAAGAATTTTCCACAAGCATTGGCGATGCTCGCAAGTGTGATTGTGTTGACTTGCACTGTGATTAATACAGTGCTTGGACAAGATTTTTCGCAGCACTACACTCAAGCCGAGTCCTGGCCAGAAACGTATCCACATGTGGCCCCCGAGCCGATTCCGCTTGAGGAAATCGAGATCCCCAGTTCGATTCCTACGAGCAAATTGCGGCGGATCGATGGGGCCACCGTTGGAGGAAACACACTCCAAGAGGTTTTGGCCGATCCTCGCTACCGACATTACCGTATCGGAGAGTCGATCACCAGTTACATGCCTGGTGACGGTGAACAGTTCGGGTGGTTGGACTTCGAAAATACACCCTACCTTTCGGCGGCAAAGACGTCAGGAAT
>JBJSXX010000369.1:0-15406 GCA_046086605.1 Pirellula sp.
TGTTGCCCTGGGCTATCACCTTGCGCCCCGTTGGGGCTTGGTGTTGTTTGGTCTTCTTCTCGCTCACCTAAAACTAACCAGCTATTACGTCACTTACGCTGAGCCAAAACGACTGCCAAAGTCTCACCTTATGGCTTACGCCGTGCCGCTGTTGATGGTGCTACGCAAGAATATTCCAAGCGAATCTGCCAAAGCCTCTCGACTGACAAACGCAAGGCCATGGATTAAAATGCTTGCCTGCACAATATCCTTCGACTCCCACTCCAACCCTCCACCTCGCGGCGATGCACAAGCCCCCCGTCTTCTATCGCTTGGCCCTCCCATTTGCTTGCTTGCTCTTGGCCGCAATCATCGCTTGCCATGTGTCTCTTGCTCAAAACGAAACACTACAGCAACCGAGCCCAGGCAACGACGAATCGGAGCGAATCGATGCTCTGATCCAATCCGCCTACGACAAAGCTTCCATCCAACCCGCCGAAATCTGCTCTGATCCCCAGTTCGTCCGCCGTGTCTATATCGATCTTGCAGGTCGTATCCCAACCCTCGATGAACGTCAAACCTTTCTCGATGACCCACGTCCCTCGAAACGAACCGAACTGATCGATAAACTCCTTCAAAGTGAAGACTACGTCCAAAACTTTGCCGACACCTTCGACACTCTCCTCATGGGCCGAGCCCCCAACGGAAAAATCGCCGAACGAAAAAAACTCTGGCGACCCTACCTAGAAAACGTCTTTCGAAACAATCGGCCTTGGGACACAGTCGCCCGCGAAATCCTCCTAGCTCGACCTCAATCTCCTGAACAAGCAGGAGCTGTTTGGTTCCTCTACGAACGCAACGACAACGCCCAAGCGATCGCAGAATCGCTTTCTCCGGCATTCTTCGGCATCCGCATCGATTGCGCTCAATGCCACGACCATATGATCGCATCCGAAATCCACCAACAACACTACTGGGGCTTGGTCGCTTTCTTCAATCGTAGCAAGAACCAAAAGACCAACGCCGGCCCTCGCATCGGCGAATCTGCCATCGGAGGTTTTTCTGATTTTGCAAATATTCACGGGTCGAGCTATCCGAATGTCCTGACCTTTTTCCAAGCCAAAACGATCGATGAGCCGCGTCCTGAAAAGGATGCCAAGCAAGAGGATCGCGATGAGCTGTATACAGCTGCAAACAACCCAGAGGAGCCCCGAATCCCCAAGTTTTCACGCCGTGAAAAATTCGTAGACGAAGTCCTCGCAGGACATCCGAGAATTGCCCAAGCCTTCGTTAATCGTATCTGGGCAATGCTCCTTGGCCGTGGCATCGTCCACCCCTTCGATCAAATGGATTCGGCTCACCCGGCCTCGCATCCCGAGCTGCTCGAACTGCTTGCCAAAGACTTCGTCGAGTCGGGCCACGACATCCGCAGGCTTGTGCGCCGAATCGCATCGAGCCGCACTTACCAAAGAAGCTCGGTAGCACCCAAAGGGGTTCAAGACCCCGCGACCTTCGCTTGGTCGATCCAACGCCCACTATCCGCCGAGCAACTCATCGGCTCGATGCAAATCGCCATCGAACAAAAATCAAATCCGGATCATCCCATCCTATCGGACCTGCGAGATCGAATCCCCGAGGTGATGCCCGAGACAATCACGACCGATATTGGCGATGCGTTGTTTCTAACCAATAACCCCAAAATGCATCAATTGCTTCTCGAATCGAGCAAACCTCAAGGGCTAGCCACACGATTAGCAAACACCCCCGATCCAAAGGTCGCCACGAAAGACCTCTTCTTAACGGTTCTTGGACGCGAACCGCACGAGGAGGAGCTCGATGCATTGGTGTCGTTTGTTCAAAAGTCATTCGCAAATGCCCCAGGAACAGATTCAAAGGTGGTTTGGCAAAACGCTCTTTGGGCCGTTTTGACTTCCGCTGAGTTCCGATTCAACCACTAAGTCACACACCAAGAACGGGCCGCTGCATTGTCCGAGCATCTTCAAAATACGGATCGCGCAAAGCAAGACTGCGGGAGTCCTGAGCACCGAGTGCACCGTCGATTGTTTCTTCAGGGTGCGATGGCTTCGGGAGTCGCCTCGGTCGCGAGTTTCAACGCACTATTTTCGGTTCCTGCGATTGCTCGCCAGACGATCAAGCAAGGCAAGAAGTGCATCCTGCTGTGGCTCTGCGGTGCCCCGAGCCAGTTTGAAACTTGGGATCCCAAGCCCGGTACGATCACCGGTGGGCCCTTTGGTGCGATCCCGACATCGATCCCTGGTGTGCAGGTCAGTTCGCTCATGCCTCGATGTGCGACGATCATGCATAAGCTTTCGGTGATCCGTTCGATGAGTACCGAACCGAGTGAGCATTTCCAAGGTATCGATGTGCTGACGCGTGGCGAGCAGCCTCGGCCACCGTTCACTCGCCCGATCCTTGGCTCGGTCATCGCGCAGCAACTTGGCCAGCTCGATAGCCCTGTGCCCCAATTTATCTTGCTCGACCCATGTCCTGAGGGCAACGAATTCAAGTCGTTTAAAGCGGGCAATTGGGCCGGATGGCTTGGAGCTCAATACGGGCCGGTTCGCTCGGGGGGCGAGTATGCGATTCCAGATATTTTGCGACCCGAGTCGCTATCGCAAGTCGACCATGAAGATCGCGAAGCTCTGCGAAAGTTTCTGAGTCGCAAATTCGAGAATGACCAAAAGAGCCAAGCCGCAGCCGGTTACAACGCGGCCTTTGATCGGGTCAAAGGGCTCATGAGTTGCGCACCGCTTTTCGATCTGAACAAGCTACCCGAAGAGGATCGACGAAGGTATGGTGCGGGGGCCTTTGCGCAGTATGCCCTGCAAGCCCGCCACTTGATCGAAAACGGATCGACCTTTGTGATGGTCGCCAATGGGATGCCTTGGGACAACCATGTTTTCCAGCACGAGATGCATCAGATGCTCGTGCCGGAACTCGATAACATCCTTTTCCAGCTCATCAGCGATCTGGAAGAGCGAGGCATGTTGCAAGACACGCTCGTGATTGCCATGGGTGAATTTGGTCGGACACCATGGCTCAATGAGGCTCGAGGTCGAGATCATTATTCGAAGGCTTGGTCGATGGTGATGGCGGGGGCTGGTATTCGTCCAGGAGTTGTGGTCGGCCAAACCGATCCGATGGGATTCGAAGTCACCGACAATCCGATCGATAATCGTCGGTTGTTTGCGACCTTTTTCAAAGCCCTTGGGATCGATCCTAAGGAGCAGTACGATCTGCCCGACTTGCCGACCTTCCATAGGGTCGAGGGGAACGTGCAACCTATCGAAGAACTGTTGGTCGGATAGAACGATGCAAAAAACAATCACACGAATCCATGACTTCAAACTCCCAACAGCGATTTTGGGAGCATGTTTGCTCGATGACCATCGCGAACTGATCGCTGCTTGCATGGATGGAGTCTATCGAGTTGAGATCGAGAGCAAGAAACATGAGCGGATCGGACAGCATGAGAGTTATGCAAGTTCTGCGGTTTTTGTGCCTGAGCATCAAGCCATCATCACTGCAGGCTACGATGGGAAGCTCAAATGGTTTTCGGCCAAGGACAATGCTTTGCAGCGAGAAGAAAAGGTGCATTCGTTTTGGTCGTGGGATATGGCCGTATCGAAGGACCACCGATGGCTAGCGAGCGTCACGGGTCAGTATCTTGCGGGTGATTTCAAGTACGCACCCGCCCAAGAGGTAGAGCCTTGCGTGAAGATCCTCGATGCGGCCGACGGGCGGCTGATCCATGCTTTATCGCATGTGCCATCGGTGCAGTCGGTTGTTTTTAGTCACAACAGCCAGTACGTTGCAGCTGGGAATTTGATGGGGCAAGTCCGGGTTTGGGATACCCACAGCGGAGTTCAGGTGGGGGGCTTTGAGTCGAAAGATTTCACCAGTTGGGGGATTATCAAGAGCCATTGCTATTTGGGTGGCATCTTCGCGATGGAGTTTACGCCCGATGACAATCACTTGATCGTTTGCGGGATGGGCGATATGCGCGACCCCATGGCTGGCAATGGCAAGCAGTTATGGCAGCGATGGGACTGGAAGGATGGCAAGCTCGTTTCGCAGACCAATGAGAAGCAATCTGGAGAGGGGCTCATGGAGGCAATCGTTTTGCATCCCGCCAAGGATAGTTTTCTAATGGCTGGGCGTTTGCGAGGAGGGGAGTGGAACGGAGCGTTGTTTGATCTAGCCAGTGGAGATCGGATCGGGACGATCAAATCCGGGTATCGCATAACACAGATGCTTTTTAACAATCAAGGCCATTTGATTGTCGTTGGTGGGCAGGGCCAACCGGGTAAGAGCAATGAGGGTAAGTTCCCTGACTTTGGTAGGGTCGAGATCTACGAGATCAAAGATCAAGGATGATCCGGCGGATTGTAGGGTTAGATTGCTTGCGGGTCGTGGCCCTGGTGCTTGTTGTGGTGTTTCACGCCTTGGGGTTGATGGACCGAGCAAGCTGGACTCAGTTTGGTCCAATCAGTATGGGGACCTTTGGGGTGTTATTGTTTATGGCCATCAGTGGGGCGTTGATTGGTGGCGATTCGAGAGATCCGATGGAGTGGATCATCGCAAGACTGATAAAGATTTATCCTGCGTACTGGATCGCGACGGCATTGGCGTTTTTAGCCACAGCGGTTTCCGGGTACAAGCCGGTAAGTCTCGTTCAATTTTTCTGGCAGATGAGCGGAATCGGGCTTTATTTTGCAGAAGATTTGATCAACGTAGCGACTTGGTTTATCGGTTTATTGTTGGCTTTGTATTTCAGTGTGTTTCTGGCTCGTTTGACTGCTCATGACGAAAAGGTGCTTCAAATTCTCGCGATTGGGTCGGCCATTTTAGTCATGTTCAACGTCGCTGCCGATTACTTTGGGAATAGCTTTGCATTCTATGGAGCCATCTTGGCCTTCAGAACCAGCCGGCCTGCAAGCTCGCTAATAGGGTTGTCGGTTCCGTGTGTTGTGTTAGCAGGATGCAATGCCGAGTTTCTTTCGATCGCATTAGCATGGGGGCTTTTGGCAGCCTCGATGGCTATGAAGCAAGCGCCGCGCTGGGTGGCTTGGGTATCTCGATACTCCTATGAGTTCTATCTGCTGCATGGCATTTTTTTTGTTGGCAGCATGAAGTTGCTCAGGGCCCAGGGGTTTTGTTTTCGATCTGGGGTCGCCATAAGCATTGGGATGGCAGCGACGATGGTAGCATCGATCGTTTTGAATCGCATTTCAACGAGTCTCGTCAGAGCAATGGATACTCGGGGAAGCGATTGAGGGCTATTGTCAATCTTCAGTTGTCAGTCTTCGGCCATATCGCGTGCATGGTAACTGCTACGCACAAATGGGCCGGAGGCGACTTTGCGAAATCCCATCGACTTGGCAATGAGTCGTAATTCTTCGAACTCTTCTGGGGGGACATAACGAACCACTGGCAGATATCTCGGGCCTGGCTGTAAGTACTGACCTAAGGTTAAAAAATCGCAACCGTATCGCCTTAGATCTGCCAAGCATTCGAGTAGTTCATCACGTGTCTCGCCGAGTCCAAGCATCAGACCACTTTTGGTTTTGATCGCTGGATTGCGTTCCTTGATCCGGCTGAGTAGTTCCAGGGTCCATCGATACTCGCTTTTGGGGCCTCGCACTCTGCGGTAGAGTCGTGGTACGGTCTCCATGTTATGGTTGAAGACTTCTGGGGCCGCGTCGATGACCCGTTCGAGTCCGTGTCGATGCCTGATAAAGTCTGGCGTGAGGACTTCGACGGCCGCACCGGTGCGTTCACGAACGGCGATAACACATCGGTAGAAATGTTCGCCTCCGCCATCGGGCAAATCGTCCCGCGTGACGGAAGTGATGACCACATGTTTGAGTCCTAGTCTTGCGGATGCTTCGGCGACCCGTTGGGGCTCGTCGTCTTCTAGTGCCTCTGGGCGTCCCCTGGAGACGGCGCAAAATCCGCAAGGCCTTGTGCAAACATTCCCTAGGATCATGAATGTCGCGGTCTTTTGCGAGTAGCATTCCATGCGGTTAGGACATTTGGCATTCTCGCAAACGGTCTCGAGTCTGAGTTCCTTCAGAAGTCCGTGGGTAAACTGATTTCCGTTCCCTTTGGGGACTTCTCGGCGAAGCCAGCTGGGAAGACGTCGGCTCGACTCGAAAAGCTTGCCGTGGCCAGCTTGTTCACGGGGGCTAGGGTGTTCAAGGGGAATTGTGCCCCCCATGGAACCACAGCCCCCCATGCGACTTGTACCTGTCGGCTCGGCTGCAGGTGTGCCTGAGAAATCGGCTCCCAGGATTGGTAAACTCGACTTGATGTCGTTCATGGATTTATCAACAAATGAGCTTGGATGTTGGCATCGAATATCTTCGCAAGTCCTAGCACTGTAGCCACATCGGGTCGGATTGCTACCCCATTTCATTCCGGAAAATCGGGCTTTAGATCTCGCCAATCGACCGCGATTTGACTTACATTATTACGAAGTTCGTTCCGCACACAACGCGATCCCTCAGGACCAGAATCGATGAATCCAGCCAAACGATCGTTTCTTAAAGACCTCGGCCCCCGGTGGCTTGCGGCACTTCTGCTTGGGCTCCTGTGCCCGGTGCTCAGTGCCCGCGCTGAGAACGCCTGCCCATTTTGCTCAGCTGCCTCCCAAACACTTCGCCAGGAAAGCCTTTCGATGGATGCAGTGGCCATCGCTAGTCTGGTAAGTGACGGGAGGGTCGATATCGATGGCAACGCGACGTTCGTTGTCGAGAGAGTCTTGCGTGGAGAATCGTTGCTCGAGAAGGGGCAAAAGGTCGAAGCCAATTACTTTGGGCCGGGCAAAACGCAAAAGAAGTTTCTGTTGCTTGGAGTCGATCCTCGAAACCTGGTTTGGTCCTCACCTTTGCCCCTGTCTGCCGATGCTGAGAAGTACATCGAGCAAATCCAAAAGTTACCTGAGGATCCAATCGAGCGATTGGATTTCTATCAAAAGCATTTCGAACATCCCGATTCCTTGCTAGCTCGCGATAGCTACGATGAGTTCGCCTTGGCCCCTTATGAGGATGTCAAAAAACTCAAAAGCAAAATGGATCACGACCAACTCATGGAGTGGATTCGAGATCCTGCCATCTCTCCGGATCGCAAGCGTCTCTATTACACGATGCTCGGTATCTGCGGCACGCCAGCCGATGCTGTCGAGTTCGAGTCGATGATCCGCAGTTCCGATCCAGACAAGCGGGCTGGCTTGGACGCCTTGATCGCTGCTTATTTGATGCTCAAGGGTGCCGATGGTCTAAAGCTCATCGACGAGCAGTTCTTGGCCAACCGCAAGGCGAGCTATCCGGACGTGTATGCGTCGGTCATGGCGCTGCGGTTCCATGGAACCGAGTCGCAGGTAATTGCCAAAGAAGCGATCTTGGGCTCGATGCGGAACTTGCTAGCAGCCCCAGACCTTGCCGACTTGGTCATCCCCGATTTGGCACGTTGGGGTGATTGGACTCAGGTCGACCGACTCTGCGAACTTTTCAAATCAGCAAACGATGACAACTCTTGGGTTCGAGTTCCGGTGGTCAATTACCTTCGAGCTTGCCCGTTGCCCGAGGCCAAGGAGCGTTTGGCCGAGCTCGAGAAGATCGATCCAAAAGCGGTCAAGCGAGCTTCGACCTTTTTCCCGATTCCAGCGCCGGCGGCAGACAAGAAGGACTCACCCGGTGGTGCGACTCCTGCCCCGAAGCCTGGGCAACCTGCTGGTGCGGGGACTTCTTCAAGCTGGAAACCTGCTGGACGGCCAAACTCCATCGTCGCTTGGAATGCCCAAGAGACCTCGGCAGAATCGTCAAATTCCTTTCAGTCTGTCACTGGTTTGCGATTGAGCGAGGGGAAAATCCGAACCTTTGCCCTGTCGGAGGTTGAGTTTTCTGGTGAATTCGAGGGCTCGGTAGCCACTGCTGAGGATGTTTTTTTGTTGAACTCTCGCATCGTATTTTCCGTACTCACTTGCAGTCTTGGGGCCTGTGGACTGGCCCTATGGATGATTTCCACCTGAACGATCCGCAGTCTGAAGTTTGACGTTTACCGATGATGAGCACCGCCAGTACCAGCCAGATCGATAGCACGCAAACCGAACCGCTTCCTTATGCTGACGAGTATGGTTACACAAGCCTCTCGCGCTCGGCGGTTCTAAGCTTGGTTTTTGGCATCATGGGTCTTTTGAGCTGGTACACCCCGCTGTTGCTTTTTTTGAGTCTCTTGGGGGGTATCTTTGCCCTGATCGCTCTGTCGAGTTTCAGAAAATATCCGGGCGAACTTAGTGGCAAGCCTCTTGCGATTCTAGGGGGCCTACTTAGTCTGGTGATGCTCATCGCAAGCCCGGCAAAGCATACTTACGAGTACTACACCGAGTTGCCTGATGGTTACGAGCGAATTTCTTTCGCCTCGCTTACAAGCCCTATGGGTGCGCCGGACGTTCCCCCGCCGACGGCCATGGAATTCAACGGAAAAAAAGTCTTTCTCAAGGGTTACATTCACCCAACCTCCTTGTCGAGCAATGCATCGAAATCCTTCGTGTTGGTTCCCGATTTTGCTACTTGCTGCTTTGGTAAGCAGCCTCCTTTGACCCATATGATCGAAGTCAGGCTTCTAGGTGAGGAGTTTGCCTCGAAGTCTCTTCGCCGACACTCGTTGGCTGGGACTCTTTCGGTTCACCCCTACATGAAGCCTGTCGATGGGCTTGAGGGCGTTTACTACGAACTCGAAGCTGATCACTTTAAGTAAAGCTTCAAGTCTTTTAGTCTGTGGGCCTTTCTAGGTTTTCATCGATCATCCTGATAAAAGTTGCTAGAATCTTGGGGGTTCGAGTACAAGATTCCCTTGGTTTGGGCGAATAAATTAGCACTATGAAAATTACATCCTATCTGCTTTCGGCTTGCTTTGTTTTTGTATCCGGTTCGTTGGGCTTTGCCCAGCAGCACCTGACTGCTCCTAAATTGTTCCCTACCAAGACGTTAGCTTATGTTCGCGTCGACGACACTCGGGACATGAAGGCCAAGATGGAGTCGACCGGGATGGGTAAGATGATGAATGACCCGCAGATCGCTCCGATCTTGGGTACGTTCTACTCGACCTTCGTCGGCCAACTACAAGGGATGCAAGATGCGATTGGTCTGAACCTCGATGAGCTCTTGTCGATTCCCAACGGGGAGCTTGCGTTGGCACTGGTTGCAACCAAGACTGAGCCGGCCTTTGTGGTAATGCTCGAGGCGGGCGATGAAATGCCTGCGTTGCAAGTTCTGATCGAGCGGGCTGAACAAGCTACGGATTCAAACGGCGGAATGCTTGCCCAGAAAGAGGTCGGCAAGATCAAGCTTCTTTCGATGGGGCGTTCGGAACGAGAGTCGCTGAATTACTTTATCGATTCGGGGGTGATGGTTGCTACCAACCGAGCCGATTATGCTGAGCAGTTAGCGATGGTGTGGACTGGAAACGGGATCGATCACAAGCCGCTATCGGAGAATCGGGATTTTACGACCATCATGTCCCGCTGCGTGGGAACAGAAGGGGAGAGGCCTCAGGTCTCCTTCTTTATCGATCCGCTTGCGATGGTGCGTGAGTTTGGTCGGAGTACCAATGGTTCGGTCGCGATCCTTGCGGCCCTAAAGACACTCGGACTCGATGGTATCAAAGGGGTCGGTGGCAGCGCGATCATCGCTCCGAATGAATTCGATTCGATCATCCATGGGCATTTGCTCTTGAATCCCAATCGGCAGGGGATCATGAAGGTGATTCGTCCCAAAGCAGGTTCGACCGAACCTGAGCCCTGGGTAAGCGAGCAGGTCACGAGTTACTTCACCATGAACTGGGACATGGCCAAGACCTTTAATGCGGTCGAGGGGATCGTCGATACCTTTGCCGGCGAAGGTACATTCAACGATCGGTTCATCAAGGAGGCCAACCGTAACCTTGGGATCGACTTGCGAACCGACATCATCGATGGACTAAACGATCGATTTAGTTTGGTTCAACTAATCGTTCCTCCCAAAAAGTTCAACAGCCAATCGAATGTCTATTGCATCCACGTCAAGAATGCGTCGAGGATGAAGTCCGAGATCTTGCCCAAGATGTTTGAAAAGATCAAAGGATCTGGAGGGCCTGAAATGATCAGCAAGCTCTATGGTGATGCAACGATTTATACTATAGAGGCTAGAAATGTCGATGTAGAGGGTAGAAACATCCGTCTGCCACAGCCTGCGGTTTGTATCCTTGAGGATCAGTTGATGATCAGCGATTCGTACCAAGCGATCGAAGAAGTGATCAAGATGAATTCTGCGGGGGATGGTTTGCTCTCGGAATCGATCGAGTTCAAGTTGGTCAAGGATCGGATCAAGGCCCAGCTTAAGAACAGCGAAATGTCGATCCTTGCCTATCAGCGTCCAGAGGAAGGGATGCGGCTGATGTACGATCTTGCGACCGATCCGCAAAACATCGATAACCTTGAGCAGTTCGCCCAGAACAACCCATTTCTGACCGCTTTGGTCACTGCGGTAAGAAGTAAGAAACTGCCACCTTTTGAGGTAATCGCCAAGTATCTTGCACCCGGTGGGGCCTTTGTCGTCGACGAGGAAACCGGATTGCATTACACCGGTTTTTCTATGCGACGCGAGTAATTCTTTCAGGAGGAATCCTGTAGAATACAGGGGAATCTTCACGCCCGTTCCCCTTACCCTCACAGGTCCATTTCCTCCGATGAACAGTCATCCTTCCAAGGCCAATACCCGTCGGTTTTTTCTCAAGGCATCTGCGCTTTCAGGTGCTGCGATCGCTTCTGCTGGCCATTTGCAAAGTGCGAAAGCCCAAGACCAACCGCAGGCACAGTCGCCCAAACTTATTACGCCTCCGGAGAAGCGAATTCTCCTGTCTTGCAAGCTATCGATGATCAAAGGGGATATCGACGGAAAGCCTTTGAAGCTTGCGCAGAGGTTGGGACTGGCCAAAGAAGCGGGGTTCGATGGAGTGGACTTTGACGAGGCTGGTCGCTTTACGGTTCAGGAGGCTCGAGATGCGGTTCAAGAGTCAGGCGTTTTTTGCCACAATGCGATCAACCATGCCCACTGGGATAAACGACTGACAAGTCCCGATCCTGAGATTCGCAAAGCGGGGGTTGCCAACATCACTCACTGCTTGCGAGTCGCGCATGCCATCGGTGGTAGCGGAGTGTTGATCGTTGTCGGACGCGGGGACGATGGAACCGAATCGGAGGTCAATGAGCGAGCCAGACAGGAGATCAAGAAATTGCTCCCGCTTGCGGCCTCGCTCGGTCAACCGATCTTGATCGAAAACGTTTGGAACAAACTCCATTACGATCACGACGCACCTCCGGAGCAGACTCCAAACCGATTCATCGAGTTTGTCGACAGCTTTAAGAGCCCTTGGGTCGGCATGTACTACGACATCGGGAACCATTGGAAGTATGGTCAGCCACGTCAGTGGTTAAATGCCTTTGGTCATCGCGCTGTGAAGCTTGATGTGAAAGGCTTTAGCAGAGCCAAGAACCAATTCGTCGATATCACTTCTCCCGACGACGATGTGCCTTGGGAACAAGTCCGCATGGGTCTCGACGACATCGGATGGAGCGGTTGGACGACCGCTGAAGTCGGAGGTGGAGGAGTTGATCGACTGACGAAGGTGCGAGAGCAGATGCAAAAGGCCTTTGGTGTCTAATCTACTTCGACGATTTGGGGCTTGATCCAAACGTCCACATGACGAGTCCCAGCAGGATCGTTGGGAGTAACAAAAGCCATACGCCGAGTCCGACGCGTTGAGAGCCGATTTGGGTGAAAGGGATTTTGCCCAAGTAATCGGTCTTGATCGATCCTTTGGATTCGGTTGCTTCTGAGGTGCTGGGAGTCCCTGAGATTTGGGCAGCTACGAGCATCCCGGCAGAGGTTTGAGGGTCGGAATTCTCGGCGATACTTGCTGTCTTGCCTTGGGTTTCGTCGATGAGCCCTTGGATTGTGGCTTGGTTCAGGACTGGAAACTTGACGACGCCCATGGCTGGTAGCAAAAGGGCCATGCTGCTGGCGGCGCACATGAGGATCAATCCCATGAATTTCATGATCGCTCTCTCCGAGAATTCACCTTAGGATGGCTGGGTAACTAGCATTCGAATCCCGAGTTTATCGGCTTTCAAAGCCCGGTGCCAGTGCGATTTGCTATGCGGAGATTTTTGGGATTTATGTAGAATATG
Source organism: Pirellula sp. (assembly GCA_046086605.1). GTDB lineage: Bacteria > Planctomycetota > Planctomycetia > Pirellulales > Pirellulaceae > JBKCUI01. The sequence continues at coordinate 12,230 of JBJSXX010000369.1, forward strand.
GCCACTATGAAACCAGACCCAAACCACTACATCAACCGCGAACTCAGTTGGCTGGAATTCAACCAAAGGGTGCTCAACCAGGCCCAATATGCCAAGGTTCCGGTAATCGAACGACTCAAGTTTTTGGCTATTACCGCTAGCAACATGGATGAATTTTTCATGGTGCGAGTCGGGGGCTTGCAACTCCAAGAGGCTCAGCAGATTCAAGCTCCTGATCCCAGTGGAGCGACCGTCACACAGCAGCTTGAAGCCATTTATGGTCGAGTCGATAAGATCATTTCCGATCAGTATGAGTGTTTTCTAAGCTCGATCGAACCGATCCTCAAGAGCGAGGGTATCACTCGCGTGGAATCTGCACTCGCAAACGCCTTGCACAAAGACTCGCTGCAACGGTTCTTCGAGCAAGAGATCTATCCGGTCATCTCGCCGATGGACTTGGATCCCGATGCACCGTTCCCTCTCCTTTCGAACCTTGGGTTTTACCTTTGTGTTCGCATGGCAAGTGGCGAGCAGGATCTACCTCATCGCTTTGCATTTATCCCGATAGGTAAAGCGTTGCCCCGTTTGATCAAGATCCCTGGCGAGCGTGGGGCTTATGCATATGCTTTGATCGAGGATGTGATTGCCTGCTTTATCGAACAGTATTATCCGGGCAAGCGGGTTGAGGAGTGCACGGCATTTCGAGTGACTCGCAACGCCGACGTATCGGTGCGAGAAGACAGCGCCTCGGACTTGATCCTAGGGATGGAGGAGGTGCTCAGTTCCAGGCGTTCAGCCGACTTTGTTCGCTTGGAGATCGATGCCAAGGTATCCGAGGCAACCTTCAGTTTCTTGGCCAATAAACTGATGCTCAAACCTAGAGACATTTTCAAGATACCCGGCCCCCTGGATCTTTCGGCTTTAATGAGCATCACCGAAATCGAAGGATTCCCGAACCTGCGAGACACCGTTTGGCCGCCACAGCGTTCTCCTCAAATCGATTCGACCAAATCGATGTTCGATAATATCGCCCAGAGCGATTTGCTCTTGTGCCATCCCTACGAGAGTTTTGAACCCGTTGTCCGATTGATCGAAGAGGCGGCCAACGACCCTGATGTGCTTGCCATCAAACAGACGTTGTATCGAACCAGCAGGAAAAGTCCCATCGTTGCGTCTCTCAAGCGAGCTGCGGAGTTGGGTAAATACGTTACCGCAGTGGTCGAACTCAAAGCTCGGTTCGATGAGGCCCGAAACATGGTCTGGGCTCGCGAACTGGAACGCTCTGGTGTTCAAGTCGTCTACGGTGTGCGGGGTTTAAAGACCCACGCGAAGGTTTGTATCGTCGTAAGACGAGAGGTCGATGGGATTGTCCGTTACGTCCATTTTGGTACCGGCAATTACAATGAATCCACCGCCCGGATGTACAGCGATATCAGCTATCTCACATGCAACGAATCGCTGGGTAAAGACGCTTCGGCGTTCTTCAACGCAATCACCGGTTACAGCCAGCCTCAACCCTATGAAAAACTCGAATCTGCACCCCTTGGACTACGCAAGAAACTCGTCTCTTTGATCGAAGAAGAGACGCAGCGAAAACTCCAAGGACAGAAAGCATTTATCTTTGCAAAACTCAATGCACTGGTCGATCCAGAGATCATCCAAGCTTTGTATCGAGCGAGCCAGGCCGGGGTTTCGATCCGACTCAATGTCCGAGGTATCTGCTGTTTGAAACCCGGTGTGAAGGGCTTGAGCGAGAACATTTCGGTCGTAAGCATCGTTGATCGATTTCTCGAACATGCCCGTATCTTGCATTTCTGCCATGGTGGACAAGATTCGGTTTTTATTTCAAGTGCCGATTGGATGCCCCGATCCTTAGATCGCCGTATCGAACTGCTCACTCCCATCGAAGACTCATCGAGCAAAAACAAATTGATGGAAATCTTGGCTACCTATTTTCAAGATAACCAGAACGCTTGGAAGCTCCTACCAAATGGCAGCTACCAAAGGCTCGAACCTGGCTCAGCCCAAGGGAAGATAAGAGCTCAGAAACTGCTCTATGAGTCTGCAGTCGACAGCGTCAAAGCTGCCGAGTTGGCCACGCGTAGCAAATTCGAACCCCACCTTCCTCATCAGCAATAGCTAGTGGTTCGATAGCAATTACTTCTTGGCCGCCTCTAGAAGAATATCCCGCGTGACGGTTTGGATTTTCTCCTGACGATTGGCTAGTTCTTTGAGTTCCTCTTGCAAGCGAGGGTCGGAGACTTGTCCAACGAGATCCTCATTGTTATTGGACTGATCAGCCAATCGATCGGTCCGTTTGTTGACTCTCAACTGTAAAGTCTTGATCAGTCGCAGTTCGGCAATCTGCCCGACAAGAGGATCCTCCTGGGGAGATCCACCTGATCCCTGCCCTCGATTTTGACGCTGCTGCTTGTTCTCTTCCCGCTTCTTCTGCACCTCCTTGAGCGACCCAAGCATTTCATCCAATGCACCTAAGATTTCGTCTTCGATCGATTGGGTACTTTTCGATACATCGGCAGAACCTAGTCGAGAGACGACCATCTGGGAGTCACGGATCACTTGCTCGAGCGCCTCAGGAAAAGCTTGACTAGATCCTTCGTCTTTGAGCAACAGCATCGCTCGTTGACCTTCCATCGACACCTTCAATTGCTCGGTCGATAACTTATTGGCTTGGATCTCCAACTGCCGATCCTTGTCCTCACCCGATAACTGATCAAGTTTCTGGGTCTGATCCCGAATCGTTTTCTCCCATTCGGCCATTCGCTTGAGCCTTGTTTCAAGATCGACCAGGGTGCGTTCGATTTCTTCTTCACGCAATTGCATAAGGATCTTCTCGAGCTCCTTGATGGCCTGTTGCAATTCCTCTTCGGCTTGCTGCTGCTCGTCGATCGCTTCTTTACGCTTGTTGTCCTTGAGGTTCTTCTCGGCCTTTTGCATCCGCTGGCGAGCGTTTTCAACCCGCTTGCGAGCTTGCTCTTCCTTGCTCTGGGGTTTCTTGGGCGGCTGTTGATCGGACGGATCAGACGGATCGGACTTATCGGACGGATCGGGCTTATCGGACTTATCGGACGGATCGGACTTATCGGGCGTATCGGACTTATCGGACGGATCGGGCGTATCGGACTTATCGGACGGATCAGACTTATCGGACTTATCGGACGGATCGGACGGATCGGA
>JBJSXX010000370.1:0-3851 GCA_046086605.1 Pirellula sp.
GATTTTGAAACCAAATCCAGCTACCGAGTGGTGGTCCAAGTCGACGATGCCGCCTTCCCAGGTTTTCCAGATGCGTCTTCAACTTTCACGCTTTCGATTGGCGATGTGAACGAACCCCCTGTCGAACTGCGACTAAACAATCCTGTAACGCAACTGAGCGAAACCAACGGGGTCTCAGCCGGGCAAACCGTTGCGACAATCGTGGTTGTTGACGATTCGACTGGAAGCAATGAACTGAGTCTCGAAGGAGCCGATGCAAACTCCTTTGAAATCTCAGGCAACCTACTTCGGCTCAAAGCAGGCTCGCCGCTGAACTTCGAAGTCAAACCCTTCTACGATGTAACGGTTCGCCTGACCGATCCATCACTGCCCGGCCCCCCTACCCTGACCCGATCTCTGCGAGTCACCATCGCTAACCGTCCCGAAGTCATCTCGATCAGCGATTCAGTCGGATCTCCTCTCGCAGAGCGGATCAAGACTGTGCGTTTGGGATGGGATACCGAGTTGGGCACAATTCCTTCAGATGCCATCAGCGTCGTTAAGAAGGATGTCGGTTTTGTCGCTGTACCCTACACCATGACTCGCGGACTCATCGACGGAAAAACAATCGTCGATTTGGCATTCACGGGCTCGCTGGTTGACTCTCAAGGCTTCCTCATCGACGGCGTTTACGAAGTCTTTGTCACGGGCTCGAAACTGACCATGGCCGGTACGAGCACCACTGGACTGTCCTACAATTCCGGGATCCTTTCGGTCCTGAATCCGACGCTCCCTGCAAGTATGCAAATCACTGGAAATAGACTCCTGCTTGCAAATCAAAAGGGTGCTTATCAGGTGATCCTAAGTGGCCTGAGCAACCCGCCATCGGTTCTGCAGTACGAAGTCGATATCAATGGAGATGGATCCATCGATCGGAACCTCTCTGGTGGCACGACCCTGACGATCCCCGAAGTGAGTTTTGCCGATGCGGGCAGTTATACGATGAAGGTAACGGCAAAGTCCAATGGACAAATCGTTAGTGCTTCTAGTTTTGCCATCGCCGTAAGTCCAGAGACAAGTGCGACCGAAAACTGGCTCTCGGCGATGGATACCGATCGGGACACTTCGGTCTCTCCGCTGGATGTGCTGGTGGTGATCAATACCATCAACACCGGGGGAGGGCGCTACAGTTTTGATTACGACGTAGATCGCGATGGAAACATCTCCCCCTTGGATGTCTTGATCGTGATCAACTTTCTCAATACGTCTCCTGCCAACCGAAAAGACCCGATAGGCGATTTAGTGATGGCCGAATCGGGTGGAAACCCTGGGATCACCGCTGATCGATCGGTAGCCGGTCGTATTACGAATAACTCTCGGTCCTTGTTCGCATCGCTTGATGGTTCAGATCGTCTCGATATCTCTGATCTGGTTGCCCAAGACGGAAGTTTTGCGATCACCGACTCGGTCTTTACCGATCTGTTTGGGATCATTCCCGATGGCACCCATGTTCTGTCCCTTTCGACTCGAACGGGGAACACCTTTTCAAGTGCGATGGACAAACGGTTTTTAAACCTCCGAGATCACCTTGATCCATTCTCGTTCGTATCGCTCGTTGGACGCAGTGGGCAACTCCGAGCCGTCTGGTCCGCATCGGCGCAAGGAGCTAGGTACAACATTCTTGTAGGCCCATCGGGCGGGACACTATCTGCGTTGCGAAGTGGCATTTCCGATACCTCACTGCAAACCGATCTGGCTTCGGGGGTCTATGACATCCAGATCGAAGCCGTCGATGCAGCCGGGAACAAGCGTCTTTCGGAAAAGCGAACCGTAACGATTTAACGATCTGGAGTTTGGAATGACAAGTGCGCAAGGGGGAAAACCCAAGCGTGTGGGGATCGTCGGGGCGGGTATCGCCGGCTTGGCTCACGCTTGGTCGGCCGCCCAGCGCGGTCACCAAGTGACCGTTTTCGAGCGAGCCCCTAAGGCCTCGGGAGCATCGATTCGCAACTTCGGAATGATCTGGGTGATCGGTCAGCCAGATCATTTGCAATCGATTGCGATGAATTCCAGAGACCGTTGGCTCCAAGCCGCTGAGCAAGCAGGTTTTTGGATCGCACCGTGCGGCTCACTGCACCTTGCCCATCACGACGATGAATGGCAAGTCTTGAGCGAATACCTTTCCGAGCATCAAGACACTCCAAGAGCCGAGCATCTGCGATTGCTCGATCGTAGTGAAACGCTCGGTCGCACTCCTGGAGCCAACCCCGACGGACTCCGTGGTAGTCTCTGGAGCGACACTGAATGCTGCGTCGATCCGACCAGTGCCGTGCGCTCGATTCCGGCTTGGTTGCATCGCCAGTACCAAGTCGAATTCCACTTTTCCACAGCAGTCACCCAGGTCGAGACCGGTTGGGTTCGTACCGGCGATAACAAACAACATCGCTTTGACCAGATTGTCATTTGCTCTGGTGATGACTTGGCAACCCTGTTTCCTGAGGTTTATCAAGGGATACCGATCAGGCCCTGCAAACTGCACATGATGCGCACTGTTGAGCAACCCCAAGGTTGGCGGATCGGTCCGCATCTTGCCGGCGGATTGACCCTCAGGCACTATCCAAATTTCAGGGGTTGTCCGACACTCAGAGCGCTCCAGCAAAGGATCGCCCAGGAGTCTGAGCATCTTGATAGGCTGGGAATCCATGTGATGGCTTCGCAGAACCATTTAGGCCAAGTCGTCCTTGGGGATTCACACCAGTATGGCGACGAAGTTGAACCGTTTGATACTAGCGATATCGACCAGTATATCCTCAGGGAACTTATAAAAATCATCCATCTTCCAACTTGGGATCTCCAAGCCCGCTGGCACGGTATCTATGCGAAATACACCGGTGGACTTGTCTTTGAACAAACCGTTGCACCGGGGGTCACTGTCTTTACTGGACTCGGGGGTAACGGCATGACCCTTTCGTTCGGTCTGGCTGAAGACGCTTGGAGCCGCTGGGAAACAGCTTCATTTTGATTCGAGAGGAGTTTGCCATGAAGAGTATTTGGCGTTCAGCATCGGCCTCGAATTTTTCGATACGAGACATTCGAGGCCTCGTACTCGATTGGGCCGGGACTACCATCGATTATGGTAGCCAAGCACCCGTCGAGGTGTTTCGAGCGGTCTTTCAGAAAATCGGTATCGAGGTTACCGAAGCCGAAGCGAGAGGGCCGATGGGACAAGCCAAAATCGATCACATTCGAGCGATGCTTCAGATGGATCGAATTCAAAACCAATGGCAATCGATCTTCGGGCGGCCATCACGCCAAGAGGATGTCGAGGATTTGTATGAAAACTTTTTGCCGCTGCAAAAAACGGTGCTCGCAGATCACTCGCAGGTGATCCCTGGTGTCGTCGAGGCGATCAAATCGCTACAAGGACAAGGAATGAAAATCGCTTCGACGACCGGCTACACACGGGAGCTGATGGATGTAGTCGAACCACTAGCGGCAGCTCAAGGTTACGCGCCCGAGGCGACAGTTTGTTCAGATGAGGTTTTCGCCGGGCGACCGGCACCTTGGCAAGTCTACCGCGCTGCCGAAAAACTAGGGATCTACCCCATGTCGCAACTCGCAGTCGTCGACGATTCGATCGCAGGGATTCGCTCTGGGCTCTATGCCGGTTGCTGGACGATCGCAGTGGCCATGACAGGCAACGCCTTGGGATTGGATCGCCCTAGCTGCGAAGCATTATCGCCAAACGAAGTGGAAGATAGACTCGAAAGAATCGCTGAAGATTTTCTTTCGCAGGGCGCTCATCTTGTGGTGAAATCAGTTGCTGAGATTCCGATGATCTGACGGATCAGACAGATCGGACGGATCGGACG
>JBJSXX010000371.1:0-41892 GCA_046086605.1 Pirellula sp.
CGCTGAGTTTTGAGAAAGGGCAGTACGTACTGCGCAAAACTCATATCCTCGGACCCCAAAAAGGGGAAACGGAGGAGCAAATAATAAATGGAGATCTGGTCACGTTCGTGTTTCATCCTCAAGATCCTGGATCCCCGATCGAGAGTTCACCTTTCAAGCCTGTTTGCGATGCAATGGCCTGGTTTATTCGAGCTGAGCTTGCGATGACGCAGCAAAACAAAGATATCGATACCACACTCAAAGAACTGTCCCCGGTTCCGGACAACCCTGAGTTGTTTCTCATGATGATGGCAATGCCCGACGATCAAAACTTGGCTGCTCAACTCGCTGACTCACTGCAGATACCGCCAGACCTCTTCAAGGGACTCGCGCAGGATCGTGTCCCTAATTTGGGGGCAAACCAGCAATTCGGTCGTGCGTTGGCAGTTGTTCTATTAGGAAGACGTGGTCTCGATGTAGGCCGCGCGCTACCCGGACTCATTTTGACTATGGCAAACGAAAAAAACCTTCAAGGGTACGCTATCCGCCCGATACTCGACTGCTTGGCACATTTTCCACCCGAGACAATACGCAGTGCTTTTGATCAATGCGAACCCGTCTTGAAGTCTGATATTGGGATGCGGCAACTCGTTTTGGAATGCGAAGCATCCGAAAGTTCACAAATTAAAGACTTTGGCGAGAAGATTAAACTACTCCTTCAAAAATGAGCGTTTGCGTTAGGCGATTCTCGTTCTTAAGAGAATTTACGGTCCGTGTCTCCACACTCCTGACATACACGACGACTGCCTCCGCCAGGCTGAAGTTCCCATGGGCCGTACACATGCAGTTCGGTATTGAGTGAAACTCGTTTTTCGTTCTTCTTTCGGCATCGCTGACATGTTTGAACGGTGCGATTGCAGTCGATGCGTTTGGGTTCGGTCCATTGATGGTCATCGAACCCAGGTTCTTTTTCCTCGCGAGCGGTGTAGCATCGTCGACAGAATCGAACCTGCACACAAGAGTTCGGTGCCTCAAGCTCCCAGACACCCCACTGATGGGTAACCTTCTTCTCCACGGCCATACATCTTGTGCAAGTGTGCTTTTGATCGCACTTATCGTCTTCGATGTAATCCCACTCGGACCATCCATGAGGGGCTACGCGTTTCTCTTCTGATCTACAACGGTTGCAGCAACGTGATTGCTCGCAAGAGCCCGGTGAGGTGTAGGCAAATTCCGGCCACTGATGAACCATTTGCGTATCCTGCTTTTTACAGCGGTTGCACATCCGTGACTGCTCGCATTTATCAGCTTCCAAGTAACTCCATTCGGTGAAGTCATGAAATCCGGTGTTGCACTTAAGCCATCCCCACATGAGCTTGTCCCTTTCTTGCCCAAACGATGTTGCCGTCGGATCAGCTTGATTCGATCCGCTTTTGTTTAGATCGTATTTGTAAATCTGTCGTTGACGAGATTCCAGATAATTCTGAGTTTTTCGCGCGAAAAAGATAACCTTGCGAATCGGCCTAGGGCCAGCGATCGACGTTGCCTGCCGTGGCTTTGATGTTCAAGCCGAAAAGAAAAAACGATCGGAACGCTTGAACGACAAAGCCCAGTTATCATTTAGCATCAAGGCCGGTTAAACTCGATGGAGGCGGCATCCAAGGACACACCTCGTGCCTAAGGATTGGTTGACACCAACAAGGTGAGATAATGAATACCAGGATAGCGGTAGCAAGCGAGATGTCAGGTGCCTTTGTTGTGTGCGATCCACAGTGGCGTAGTAAAATCTTCTGGGGCGGATTGCTACTGTTGCTCGTTCATCCGGTCGGCTGGCCCGTTGCCTTGGGCTACCGAAAGGCACTTATCGCGAATCTAGCCGATGGCAAAGAGCCCGTTTTACCGGATTGGCAAGGAAAGGTGTCCTTCTATTTTTTTGAAGGTCTCAAAGCCATGGGAGTTATCTTCGGTTATCTCTCGCCGTTATACCTAGCACTGTTGTTGCTCAGTTTAAAAAACGGCATGAGTCCCGATTCAACGTGGCTTTACACAGCTACTTTTTTCGTGGTCTTCACCATGTTCTCCACCCTCTCGTTTCCAATAATCGTCCTGTACCTGACCTTCTTCTCCGAAAACTTTCGTCTTTCCTGGCCAATGAGTCTGATGCTATTGATGGCCTTTACTGCGATCATCTTCTTTATCCCAGCGGGATTTTTGCAAGTATCAAAAAGCGGAAAGTATCTATCGGCCTTCAATCTCTTTGCCGCCGTCGCAACCCTGCGATCCCATTTCGTAGCTTATTGCATAGCTTGGTATCGTTCAGGGATCATGAGTTTGATTGGACATTTCTCGATTCCATTTGCGCCATGGGGTGTGTTTTGGTGCTACCTCAGCATCATCTACGAGTTCAATTCCATCCTGCATACGCCTTGTAGCAACTCAGCGGATCCTAGTTGGTTCTCTCGACTTCGAGAGAAACACCGCTTAATTTTCGCAAGCACATCGAATCCACTTGTATTCCAATGCCTCAACCCGTCAGATGCAATCCCATGTTTCATGATCAAGGTTGGTCCCGTGATGATTCCCCTACCAAGATGCATTAGCAAGTATTTCGAATTGGGAGTTTGAGTGTGGAAACCGCAATGCTGGTGATGCTCGCTCTGGGACTGCTCGGGGCTTTCGATACGCTTTACTACCACGAGTATGTTTGTCGCCTACCGGTTCATGGCTCCAAGGTTGCAGGTGAACTGAGGTTGCATGCCCTCAGAGATTTCGTCTATGGAATCTTGTTCCTGACGCTGCCGTTTTACAAGTGGCAAGGCATACTTACGGTGGCGTTGTGTCTTCTGATCGTGCTAGAGATTTCCATCACCATCTGGGATTTCAATACAGAGGCTGTCGAAAGGATCCAGATCGGTGGAATCGGAAATACCGAACGTGGCCTTCACTTGATCATGGCCGTTGTCTACGGGGTCTTTCTAGCTAATCTTTTTCCCCAGTTGCTCACTTGGCTCCCTTTGCGTTCCACTTTTACTCCACAAGATCCACTCCCATTATGGATCCGAACAACATCCCTTCTTTTTGGTATCGGTGTGCTCGTCTCGGGACTCAGGGATCTTCTGGCCTCGACCGGATTTCGATCCTATCAATTCGATTTGTTTGGACGCAAGCTCCCTGAATAGGACTCACTGTTTTCTTGCGATCCGGGGTATTCGCGTGGCTCAGTGGCGGGAGAGGGGAGGGTGAGAAGGTAGAAGGTAGAAGGTAGAAGGGAGTTGCGGGTATGCCCAGTACTCGGCACAGCACGTTAAAGTCACATCGAGCGGAACCAAACCCTCTCCGATTTACAAGGTGGCTTATTTAAATCAGCTCCATACCAAAGTTCGCTTTAGGCTAATCTTCTGCCCGACGCTCGCGCGAGTCGGCTAACGGCCACGGTTCAGAGTCCCCTCTCCTCTCCACGAGCTGCTTTGGACCAAAGGAGCAAAAGGCGCTGGACCGACCTGCGGTCGCGTACGAACGGTTGAGGACAACCGTTCAACATTCAAATCGCCAAACCACCCTCAAAATCGCTACAAGTGACACTTTTCGCGCAATCGTTGCGCGTGTTGCTTCGCACAAAATCGGGTTAAATTGTTCCAATCAGGCAAAATAGCCGGACTCTTCGGTTGAAAACCGCCCAGAATATGACATATTTCTGGAAGAAAGAGTGCTTTTCTTTCAAGTCGTGATGGTTTGAATCACCCATCAGACAGAAAACGTGCCGATTTTGATCGATTTTAACCGTATTTTGATGAATTCTCAAACCTCTGCCAATACGTCGATGGCCCGTCGGGCCCGTATGCTGGAATTTATCCGGCTCCAAGGGTTCGTCTCGATTCCAGAACTCAAAGACTCCCTCGATGTCAGCGAGTCGACTATCCGCCGAGATCTCGAATCGCTCGAAGAATCCGGAGAAGCACGACGTACCCACGGCGGAGTCTTCTACACCGGCTCGGTCAGCAGCATCCGCCAATTCCAAAGACCGAACTCCAACGATGGAGCTTGGGACAAAAAAAGAGCCATCGCCCTCGAGGCCGCGAAACTCGTAAACGACCATGACACGGTTCTGCTCGACGGCGGAAGTACAACCTACGAATTGGCCAAACAACTCGTCGGCCGCCCTCTTCAAATCGTGACCAACTCGCTCCCGGTGGCAAACCTCTTCTCGGCCACCGATACCGTTGATCTAGTCGTGCTCGGTGGTGCCATCCACAACCGCACCGGGGTTACCCACGGTCCCTACACCGACCTGATGCTCGAAACGATCAACGTTCAAAAAGCCTTCTTGAGCGTCGCGGGCGTGAACGAAAAAGGTTTTTACAACAGCAACATGCTCTTGGTGGAAACCGAACGCTGCATGATGCAAGCTGCCGACCGCACGATCATCGTCGCCGACAGCACCAAATTCGGTCGATCAAGCCTTGCTCGCATGTGCGAATGGGATCAAGTCGACACGCTGGTCGTCGACCATGAACTGAGCAAGTCTTGGCGAGATCGCATCGACCAATCCAACACGAAACTCCTTCTTGCATCGCTCGATACGCAAGATCCTCAATCTAACACTTTGCCATCCTAAACGAATCTACACCATGAATGCCTCTGCCTCGAACCTCACGAACAACATCGATCCGAGTCGCATCGAAGCCTTGGTTCGCTTGGCCATCGCCAACGCACTTGGGGCTCCCGACAACTCCGGGGTCTACACGCCTAAGCTCGTTGTCAGTATCTCCGCACGGCACGTTCATTTGACCGACGAGCATGTGGAAAAACTCTTCGGGGCAGGAAAGAAACTCACGCCTGAAAAGGGGCTCTATCAAGACGGCTTTTTTGCAGCAGCAGAAACCGTGATGATCGTCGGACCTCGCAGACGCATGATCCCCAACGTGCGGGTGCTTGGACCGACCCGCAAAGCCAGCCAAGTGGAACTGGCTTTCACCGACACAATCTCCCTTGGTATCGATGCACCGGTTCGCCACAGCGGTGACATCAAGGGAACCCCCGGCTGCGTCTTAGTCGGCCCTGCGGGTGCGGTCGAGCTTCACGAAGGGGTCATTCGAGCCGCACGACACGTACATATCAATCCCCGCGACTGCGCCTTTTACGGTGTCAAAAACGGAGACTTTATGGCTTTGAAGATCAAGAGCCCACAATGCTCGGTGACCTTCGATGATCTGCTGGTGCGCGAGGATGCCAATGCCAAGCTGGAAGTCCACATCGATACCGATGAGGGGAACGCTTGCGATTTGGATCATGCCACGAGCATCGAACTGAAACGTCAGGAACCTTGCAAGTGCCACGACAATCATTGATCGTTGAACACTCTGCACAACTCGCACGGATGCGAAAAACAATTTTTGGTTTGTATCCCTTTTTCTCCCTTGGAGTAGCAACTTATGGCTAAAACGAACGAGGCTCTCGGCATGATCGAGACCAAAGGATTCATCGCATTGGTCGAAGCAGTCGACGCGATGATGAAGGCAGCGAATGTAAAGTTTCTCGGATGGGACAAAGTCGGTAGCGGCTTGGTCTCGGCATTCGTCAGCGGCGATGTCGCTGCAGTCAAGGCTGCCACCGATGCAGGTGCTGCCGCTGCAGGCCGAATCGGACAAGTCTTGAGCGTGCAAGTGATCGCTCGTCCCCATGAAGACATCACCAAGGTCTTGAAGGTCTCTGCACCTTCGGCTTCGGCTGAGTAACCCCCCAACCTAATCCGTGCTCAAGGCACTCATCACAAAAGAAAGAATTACTTAACCATGCAAGCTGCAATTGGATTGATCGAAACCAAGGGCCTATTGGCTCTGATTGAAGCCACCGATGCGATGGCCAAAGCTGCGAGTGTCGAGATCGTCAAGCGAATTGACATCGGCGGTGCTTACGTCACCACCATCGTCAGTGGCGATGTCGGCTCGGTGCGAGCGGCTGTCGAAGCTGGAACCGCTGCGGCTTCCCAAGTCGGCGAGCTCGTCAGCAGTCACATCATTCCTCGTCCTTCCGAAGGTCTGACGTCCGCTTTCCTGAAGTAGTTTTCAAGTCAAGGATCGACAATGAAAGTCCTCGTTGCCAATTTGGGTTCCACCAGTTTCAAGTATCGGCTCTTTGACATGGCCGACGAACGACAGCTTGCGCGCGGAGGCGTTGAACGCATCGGTGCGGCTGTGAGTCGTTGCTTTGTCGAAATCAATGGAGTTCGCACAGAGTCCGATCAGTCGGTTCCCAACCACGGTGTTGCTGTCGATGCTTGCATCGGCCAGTTGACAGATCCGACATCGGGTTGCCTGAAGGATGCTTCGGAAATCTCTGCCATCGGTTTCAAAGCCGTCCATGGCGGTCGGATTTCGGGAGTTCAGATCATCGACAACTCCGTGCTCGATGCCATGGAGGAAATGAACTCAGTGGCCCCGGCGCACAACCCGCCTTACATGGCTGCGATGCGTCAATTGGCAAAGACATCTTCGAAGATCCCGCTGGTGGCGGCCTTCGAAACCGACTTTCATCAGTCCATCCCAGAAGCTTGGAAACGCTATGCGATTCCCGACGAACTAGCAGAAGCTCTGCCGATTCGCAAATGGGGATTCCATGGCGCCTCGCACCGTTACATCGGATGGCGCACCGCCGAATTGCTCGGGAATAAAGACGCTCGCGTCATCTCCTTGCACCTCGGTGGCAGCTCGTCCTTGGCAGCGATCCGAGGTGGCAAAAGCGTTGCAACCACGATGGGGATGAGCCCCCAAACAGGGCTTCCTCATAACAACCGCGTTGGCGATATCGACCCTTATGCTCTGCCGCTGATGATCAAGCAGACCGGACTGAGTCTCGAAGAACTGCTCAAGGTACTGGCCACCCAAGGTGGATTGCTAGGCCTCTCGGGCGGTCTATCGGGTGATGTTCGCGATCTTGAGAACGCAGCCGCCAGCGGGAATGCGAAAGCTCAATTAGCGATCGATGTGTTTGTCGCTGAGATCCGACGTCAACTCGGATCGATGCTCGTGGCCCTCGGAGGTGCCGACGCCCTGGTCTTTACCGGTGGCATCGGTGAGAACTCGACGACGATCCGCAAAGCGGTTTGTCAGGGACTCGAAGATCTAGGGATCTCGCTTTGCGATACCAAGAACCAATCGGGCCACAACGAGCGACGCATCGATGATGCTAATCGAGGAAAAGTCCAATTGTGGATCGTTCCAACCAACGAGGAATTGATCGTAGCGCGACAAACCGTAGCGGCGATCAGCAAGTAATCCAAAGAGGCTTTACGAGACTCCCATCATGTTTGTTGCCAAAGTGACCGGCTCGGTCGTATCGACCCAAAAAGTAGACTCCATGACCGGACAAAAACTGCTCATGGTCGAACCATTTCGACTCGAGCCCAAGGATCGACAAAGCTTGGTCTCCACCGGCCGATCATTCATCGCCGTCGATGCACTGGGCGCTGGGGTCGGCGATATGGTCTTGATCACCCAAGGTAGCAGCGCACGGTTTACGCCCGAAACCGGAAAACTGCCGATCGACTGCGTGATCATCGGAATCGTCGATACAGTCAGCATCGAAAAGAGCAACATCTACAGCCGTCAATAAAACTCCAAAAGAATCCAAAATCGGATCATGCACATCAACGAAACACTCATCCGCTCGGTCGTCGAACAAGTCATCAGCCAAGTCCGCATCCAAGCAGGCTCGCAGGGGACCGTTTCGAGCAATCCAGGCCGAGGTCACTCGGGCCTGTTCGACAACGTTGACGATGCGGTTGCAGCCGCCCGCAGCGCGTTTGAACAACTTCAAAAACGACCGATCGAAGATCGCAAAAAAATCATCGATGTCATCCGTCGTATCTCGATCAGCCAGTGCGTTGAGCTCGGGACAATGGAGATGGAAGAAACCAAGATCGGACGGCTCAAGCACAAGATTGAGAAACTCAAAACCCTCGGCGAGAAGACCCCTGGGGTCGAGTTCCTCAAAACCGAATGCTACAGCGGTGATCGTGGTTTGGCGGTCATTGAACACGCACCCTTTGGAGTCATCGGAGCCATTACGCCGGTAACCCATTCACTACCGACGATCACCGGGAATGCCGTGAGCATGATCGCCGGTGGAAATACTTTGGTAGTCAATCCGCATCCGAGCGGACGCAAGGTCGCTGCCGAGGGTGTTCGACGCTTCAACGAAGCGATCCGAGCCGAGGTCGGCATCGACAATTGCATCAGCTTGATTTGTGAACCTACGCTCGAGACCGCACAGCAACTCTTCAAGCATCGCAAGATCGCGTTGATCTGCGTGACCGGTGGGCCTGCCGTTGCCCGCGCCGCGCTCAATAGCGGAAAAAGGGCTGTGGTCGCAGGACCCGGCAACCCTCCGGTAGTCGTCGACGAGACCGCCGATCTGGACTTGGCTGCCCGTTGCATCATCCAAGGTGCCGCGTATGACAACAACCTGCTTTGCATCGCCGAGAAAGAAGTTTTCGTCGTCAATAGCGTTTTCGACGCCATGATGGACGCGATGAGTCGCGCCGGTGCCGTCCGATTAAACAACGCAGAAGTCGATCGGCTCACGAATGCAGCGTTGTCGGTCGTTGGCGAAGGAGCCGACAAGCACCATGCCGCACGCAAAGAACTTCTCGGACAAGACGCCGTCAAACTCGCCGAGGCCGCAGGAAAACGTATCGATCCAGCGGTGGAACTCGTCTACGGAGAAACCTCCTTCGACCATCCATTCGTTCAAACCGAACAGATGATGCCCTTTGTTCCTTTTGTCCGCTGCCCAAGCTTCGAGGCCGCCGTCGAGTGCGCACAGCAAGCCGAGCATGGATACCGACACACCAGCATCATCCACTCGCGAAACGTCCGCAACATGACCATCATGGCCCGGGCTATGGATACCACCCTGTTTGTCAAGAACGGACCTTGTATGGCCTCTCTTGGACTCGGTGGGGAAGGCTACTTGTCCTTTTCGATCGCTGGCCCGACGGGCGAAGGGGTCACCACCCCACTGACGTTCACTCGCGAACGACGATGCTCGCTGATCGACGATCTGTTCATCCTCGGCCGCTAGTTTGCTCGATGCGATCATTCACTCCGCAAGAATTCACTCCGTAAGAACCTTTTCAACTCGATCCGATTAGGCAAGTCATGCAAGTCGCCTTGGTACTAGGCAACGCGATCTCGACGGTCAAACACCGTAGCTTGGAAAATGTCAAGCTGCTGGTTTGCCAGCCGCTTGCATCCGACGGAAAGTCGCGAGACGGATCGCCCGTGATCGTCGCCGATTATATGGGTGCTGGATCGGGCGAGAAAGTGATCATCACCAGCGATGGTTCGGCGGTTCGTGAACTCTACGGTCTGCAAAACAGTCCACTGCGATGGACCGTGTTGGGCTTGGTCGATGAGTTTCAAGCTCCCTCGGTACGCAAACCCAACGAGGGCAAGAAGCGATGAGCACAGCCCCGAAGGTATCTTCGTCCGTTTCCGCCGAACAAGTCGAACGCATCGTGCGAGAGGTGCTCGCATCCCTCTCAGTAGGAAACGGCACTTCTGCGCCTCTACAAAAAAATGATTCTGTGCCTGCAGTTCAACCGATTGCTACGGCAAGAGCCAGCGAGCCATCAAACAGCGTGCATCTGAACGTTCCGGTACTGAGCCTCGATTCACTCCGCGTACTTGCTAAAGACACCAGATCAATCACGGTTTCCCAGAGCACTCTAGTGACTCCGGCAGCCAAAGACTTTTTGAAGGAGAAAGGGATCACTTGGACCAGGTCAAGCACCGTCGCTGCGGCAACTAGCCAGACGATTACTGAGGTTGCGACAAACGAGAAAAAAACTGAGGTTTCCCCATCCAAACGCCTGTTTGTTACCGGTTCGGTGCTATGGTTGCGAAACCTCGAAAAACAACTTTGTCCCAAGGCCAACCAAGTCGACCAAGTGCAGATCGATGATGCCGCTGCAGTGCGTGCCGTAGCCCAAGCGATTCGCAGTGGAGCAAGCTCCGCACTCGCGATCGTCAAAGCTCCGCACTCGACGCTTTGGCAAGCCGCCAGAGACGAAGCACTCCGGCCAGCGATGATTTCCCAATGGAGCGATCTGGCAGAAGTGTTTCGAGAGGTACCGACCAATATGCTGATCGTTCCGGCAACCCGATGGAATATCGCCGGTGCGGCCAACATTGCTCGCAAGTTCCAAGAGCATATTCAGTCAAGTCGCTAGAGGAACCCGGAGTCAACCATGCACATTTATAAAGTCGCAGGAACAGTCACCTTGAATCGAGCCCATCCGAGTTTTCAGGGAGCTATCCTCAAGCTTGCTGAGCCGTTCGGTGAGTCGCTCATCGGTGAGGTAGTATCGGAGCCCGATGCAATCGTCGTTTGGGACGAACTCGGTGCTGCTGTCGGTAGCATCATCGCCGTAGCCGATGGTGCCGAAGCCGCACAGCCGTTCCGACCAAACCTCAAGCCTGTCGACGCCTTCAATTCCGCAATCCTTGACGAAATCAATATCAACACCCACTTACTCAAAGACTAGACAACTAGGCACTTACCATGACATTAAATGCACACAAGATCAAACAAGACATCTGCGAGATTGGCCGAAGGCTTTACAACAAAGGCTTTGCTGCAGCCAATGATGGAAACATTACCGTCCGGATCAGTGAAAACGAAGTTCTTTGCACGCCGACGATGCACAGCAAAGGATTTCTCAAGGTCGAGGACATCTGCACGATCGATATGACTGGCAAACAAATCGCCGGTATCAAGAAGCGATCGAGCGAAGCCCTCTTGCACTTGGAAATCTACAAGCAACGGGCCGACATCAAGAGTGTCGTTCACTGCCATCCACCTCATGCAACGGCTTTTGCGGTAGCCCGAGAACCGATCCCTCAATGCGTGCTCCCGGAGGTCGAGGTATTCCTGGGCGATGTTCCTATCACTCGCTACGAAACCCCAGGCGGACAAGCCTTTGCCGATACCGTTTTGCCATTCGTCGATAAAACCAACGTCATCATTTTGGCCAATCACGGGACGGTCAGTTTTGGAATCGATGTCGAACAAGCCTATTGGTGGACAGAGATCCTCGATGCCTATTGCCGAATCCTGATGCTCTCTCGACAACTCGGGAACGTCAGTTACTTCAGCGAGAATGAGGAACGAGAGTTACTGGATCTCAAGAAGAAATGGGGATGGGCCGACCCTCGCAATACCGACGAGTACAAGAACTGCGATATCTGCGCGAACGATATTTTTAGGGAATCATGGAAGCAGTCGGGCGTTCAGCGACGCGCTTTTCCTGCACCCCCTCCGATGGCACCCAGTGCTGCTCAAAGCATCACCGCTTCGAACGGTGCTCCTCCGGTGCTCAAGGCGACCCCGGCGGCAAGCGCTCCGGTTGCAGCGTCTCCGGTAGGAGAGTCTCCTGCAATCGGTGGACTTGACACTGAGCAACTTGTGAAGCTCATTACCGCCCAAGTCATTCGGGAACTTCAGAAGTAACCCTTCCAAACAGTCTCTTATTGAAAAACTAAAAACAAGATCATTCGCAGAACGCTAAAACCAGGATTATCAACATGAAGGTCAGTATCATCGGTGGTGGAGGATTGGTCGGATCGTGCGCCGCGTATGCACTTCAGTGCGGCGGACTCGTACGTGAGATTGCTCTCTTGGATGTCAATGCAAACCTTGCCGCAGGACATGCTTTGGATTTGATGCATGGATCGCCGAGCATCGCCGATCAACTTTTGACTTCTGGCGGTTACGAGCATGTTCCCGATTCGGATGTGATTTGTATCACTGCGGGACTCAGGCGCAAGCCCGAGGAGTCGCGGTTGGATTTGATCAATCGCAACACCGACTTGTTTGCCTCGATCTTGACCGAGATCCAAAAAGTTGGGCTCAAGAAGTCTGCGATTGTGTTGGTGGTATCCAATCCTGTGGATATTTTGACATCGGTTGCAGCCAATAAACTAGGGCTTCCTATTTCCCAGGTTCTAGGACTTGGAACCCAACTCGATACGATCCGTTTTTGTTCGTTGATCTCCGATGCGCTTCGATCTTCGCCGACACAGACCAAAGCGTTAATTTTAGGAGAGCACGGTGACAGCATGGTTCCGATTTGGTCCAGTGCCACAGTCGGCGGATTGTCGCTAGACAAGTACCCCGGATGGAATGGAGCCCTGGCCGAGAAGATCTTCACGCGAACCAAAGGATCAGGGGCTGAATGCTTGTCGAAAAAAGGTGGAGCTGGTTTTGCCGTAGGCATCGCCATTCGGGATGTGATCCATGCGATCGCTTTGGATCAGAACCGAATTTTGCCGGTGAGCACCGTTCAAGATGGGGCTTGCTATGGGATCCGCGATGTCGCGATCAGCGTTCCTACCGTTGTGGGGCGTCCGGGAGCTGTCCAACGCATCGAAATCGATCTTTGGCCGAAGGAATTGCAAGGACTTCGAGCCAGTGCTGCGGCCATCAAGCCGACGCTCGATACGGTCATGAAGCGAGTTGGATAAAGGAAAAAACCGATCCAAAAAGATCGCCAAGGAACGTAAAAGTACTTAGGCGTCAGAGCCTTTGCACCTCCGATAGTAATTTCGAGCATATCAGTGTGAGCGTCGATGCCGATGCAAAAGCATCAATCATTGCCTCGCAATCCAAGAATGCTAGCGGTTTGGTTCCCACCTCGACAGCCTTGGTATGGCTTACCGACGACGAATGGCCATCGAAGTTACCGGGCAAGGAATGGCGTAACAAACGAACCTAAGGCAAAGGCCAACGGATCTTTTTGTTGATTCAAAGCAACCTAAATGTGGCAACACATTTAGGTCGCTTTACTTCAGGGGTTCTTCCAGTCAGCGAAACGGTTTGCGGTAATTTGCGGACAATTGGAATGAATTGCTATACTAGACGGCTTCGAGACCGAGCACGAGTACCATTTCATTGAGTAGGATACGCAGCATGCTGTTTCCGATAAGCGACGACGACCAAAACGTCAACATTGTCCCATACATTACCTACGGTTTGCTTGCGGCCAATGTTGCGCTTTTTCTGGTTCAGGTCACCAATCCCGAATTCACTTACGGCTGGAGTGTGATCCCCAAGGAGATCACCACTGGAATAGACATTGTAGAACCGCAAGAGATGAGCATCGAGGGACAGGGCAAGGTGCAGATACCACAAGCACCTGGGCCGGTACCGATTTGGCTGACGCTCTTGTCCTCGATGTTCATGCACGGGGGCTTTGGACACATCGCTGGCAATATGCTCTACCTGTGGATCTTCGGAAACAATGTCGAGCACCGATTTGGTCACAAGTGGTTTTTGGTCTTCTATTTGATTTCGGGTTTGGTAGCAAGCTTTGCTCAAATCATGCTTGCGCCTGAGAGCATTATTCCGAACCTGGGAGCATCCGGTGCGATCGCCGGCGTGATGGGAGCTTATCTTGTGCTGTTCCCTTACAATCGAGTCAACGCTGTCTTTCTGTATCATGTGGTGACGATCCCTGCGATCTTGGTGCTTGGACTGTGGATAGCGATGCAACTCTTCAGTGGCTACGGATCGATCGCCAGCACTTCGACCTCGGCCGGCGGGGTGGCTTACATGGCCCACGTTGGTGGCTTTGTCGCAGGGGTGCTTGCAGCATTGGCGTATCGGATGACACTTCAATCCGAGCCGGATTCACTGCTCAAGAGGCAATACCAAAGAGATCCGATGGCAAGGCGATTTTGGTAAATCCCTTAGCGATCTTGAGTCTATTTCAGCGAGGGCTTCGTGGATCGTTGGGCAGAAGGATGGGAGTCAGTTCTTTGACGAAGTCCTGGGCATCGCGAAAACTGCGGTAGACACTTGCAAATCGAACAAAGGCGACTTCGTCGAGATCCCTTAGGTACTGCATGCACAGGTTGCCTACGTCCTCGGAAGTTACCTCTCGGTCATAGTTGTCCAGAATATGGGCTTCGATCTCAATGGCCAGTCGCTGAATCTCGGCTTGCTCAATTTTGCGTTTCCAGCAAGCCGCCGATAGTCCTCGCTCGATCTTGGCCCGACTGAAATCTTGGCAAGTCCCATCGCGCTTGCGAACCTGTAAAAGCCCTTCGACCCGCTCGTAGGTGGTAAAACGACGCTTGCAGTGGTTGCAGAACCGGCGTCGTCGAATCGCGCGACCCTCCTCTACGATCCGCGAATCGCGAACTCCGTCGTTGTCGTTACCGCAGAAAGGACATCGCATGGGTACACTTGAGTATGTCGATGGGAAGATCGTCCGTGGCCTACATCTTGGCCTATTGTTGCAGAGTTTTTCAATCCATCAACGGTCAAGAGAAACTGTTGGCTTGGAAATTATCCCGCTAGTCGATGGGGGACAGATAGCTATCATAGACGTTCGTACTCGAAAAGTAGCCTAGGGACTAGCGAAGGAAATAGTTTGTGGAACTACGCAGAATTTCAGTCGTCTGTTCGATCAAAATCTATTGGAAGGGCTTCGAGTACGATTAGGAGCAAGAGTACGAAGAGTGCTAGTCGCGTATACTCCTGCCCACAAATATTCCCCGACACCATTCTTTTCAAATGACCGATACTGCGATGTCCGACTCGAATCAAGCCAATGATATCCAAGCAATTCCCAGATCTCCCAGTGCCTATCGTTACCTGTTTTGGGCTGGTTTGTTCATGCTCCTGGGGATCAGTTTTTTGATCATCCTTGGACGCCAGCGGGAAAGTTTTGCCGGCAGACAAGTCCCCGAATTGGACCTCAAGCCCCTGCTCAATGCGACCGAACCAGCGGTGGATCTGATGGCTAAATCGGACTTGGTGCTGATCCATTTTTGGGGGACTTGGTGTGGCCCCTGTGTTCAGGAGTATCCAGAGATCATCAAGTTGCAGCGCAAGTATGCTGGCGATCCGCGGGTTGCAATAGTGAGTATCTCCTGCGGTTCGACAAACCCTGAGTCTGTCGATGAACTCGAGTTCGACACGAAGATTTTTGTGCAGGGACTAGGTGGGGATTTGCCTATCTATTGCGATCCTGCGATGTACTCGCGCATTCAGATTGCAAACATTATGGGGCGAGGTGGGTTTGCCTATCCGACAACCCTCCTGCTCGATCGTCAGATGAAAATCCTCGATGCATGGGTCGGAGCCACCAATCCCGGAGAGCTCGATCGAGCTCTTTCGAGTCGACTTTCGTCCAAACCATAGCGTCAAGTTTTTTCCTTATGGAATACCCCAAGCAGATGTCTTCCAAGCATAAGCCGACACTAGCAATTACCATGGGTGATCCCACCGGCATCGGCCCGGAGATCATCGCGGGTGCTGTCGCTAACCCCTTGGTTACCCAGTGCTGTATTCCTATCGTTGTTGGTCGCGCGAGCATCTTGGATCGCGCTAGCCAAGTGATCGGAGCAAACACCTCCTGGATCGCTTGTGAGTCTTGGGAGCAAGTCCGATCGCACATCGCAAAGAACATCGAGCAAGACTCTCACTGGGCTCTCGAAACTCCAACGTCGGTATGCTGTTTGGATGCAGCCAGCCAGGAGTCTCAGCAAGCCCCTGCTGGGAAGATCGATGCTCGCGGCGGTCAGGCCGCTTACGATTCGCTCTTGGCTGCGACCGAGTTATGCTTAAGCAAACGCGTGGACGGCGTGGTCACAGCCCCATTGCAGAAAAAATCGCTCGATCTTGCCGGTCACCATTGGCCAGGGCATACGGAACTCTTGGGGCATCTATGCGGAGTGGACTCGACGGCCATGATGCTCTATTTGCCTCCTGGAAAACCCAACCACGGGGGGGCCAGTGGCCTGGGGGTCGTGCATGTGACACTGCATATGGCTTTGAGAGAAGTGTTTCAGCATTTGACTCCTGCGAATATTTTGAAAACGATCGAGCTGACGCATTCCTATTTTTCGCGATTGGCTTTGGCCCAAGGCCGTCTCGAAGCGCCCAAGATCGCAGTGACGGCTCTGAATCCGCACGCGGGGGAGTCGGGACGATTTGGCACCGAGGAGATCGAATGCATCGCACCAGCGGTAGCTGAAGCAAGAAAGTTGGGAATCGATGCCACGGGGCCTTGGGCTGTCGATACGCTCATGCCTAGAGCGGCCCAAGGAGAGTTTGATGCGGTAGTGGCGATGTACCATGACCAAGGCCACATAGCACTCAAGTTGCTCGATATGTTTGAGGCGGTCAATATCACGCTGGGTTTGCCCATTGTTCGAACCAGCGTGGCTCACGGCACAGCCCACGATATCGCTTGGAAAGGCATCGCCAAATCTGGCGGAATGGTGCAAGCCATCTTGGCAGCGGCCAAACTCGCTGTTGACTAGAGCAGTCTACTTAGAATCCGAAGTGACTGCTCAAAACGGTTCTTTACGTCCGAGGGATTAAACCGGACGCCCCTCAACTTGACGATAAAACAGTCCCCAAACCCCTCAAAATAGTTAATTGAGTTGCTGAGGAACATTTTTCTTCGTTTCGAAGTAAGAAACTCTCGGATTGTTTCTGTGGACTCACCACGAACTAGTAAATGGAAATTGAATTCGGGATCCTCAGGAAATTGGATGCCCTCTGAGCCAAATAAGGTCAGAAGCCATATTCGTTCAATCAATTTAAAATAAGGGATGTTCAGGCGTCCGTCCTGCACTAAAAGCAATGTGGAGGTTTCCGTGTTTTCGTCATTGAATGGGTACTCGTATTCGCAAACAGTAATTCTAGAGGTGTCCGTTTCACCGACCACGGCGTACCGAACCTTTTGGGAATCACCACCAAGGGAATAAAGTTCAAAACGTTGAAAGTTCGCCCAGTCCTTCTCGGGAAGATCTATGAAAAACTCAAAACCCAAGGCTTGCGCATCTTCAGCGAACTCTGCCCGTTTTCTCTTGTGGTACTCTTTCTGTGCCCACATCCCGATCAGGAGGGCGGCAAGACCAACTGCAACAATGATCACCCAAAACATAACCTGTTACTCCTGGTCAATCGCCCCTTGCCCGAACGGCAAAGACCATCATGGCCTAGCGCTGAGCAGTTGCTGAACTTTTTCTTCGATTGCCTTCCCTCTCACGTGCACCGCAGCAACGTTTCCATCGCGACCGATGAGCATCGTAAAGGGGATCGCGATGATCGAAAGCTCCTGTGCAATCGCCGTGTCCATACCTGACTTGGCCGGATCATTGCTTACGAGAACATCCCACGAGGTTTTATTCTGGGCCAAAAACTCATCGAGGTCCGATCGCTTTTCATCAAGATTGATCGAGATGACTTCAAACCCTTCGGCATGTTTCTCGTCATAGACTTTTTGAATGTTTGGAATCTCGGCGATGCAAGGCCCACACCATGTCGCCCAAAAGTCGACTAGCACGACCTTGCCCTCGTACTTGGACTTGTCAAAAGGCTTGCCTGAGACATCGACTAGGCCTTCGAGATTCAGGGGTTTTCCGATAGTGCCGACCCGTTTTTGAAATCCCGTAACGGACATTTCGATTTGAGACTTCAGCTCTGGTGTTTTGGTTTTTTCGAGTTGAGTTGCTGCGAGATCCAAGAGGCTTTTGGCGACCTCTATGTTCCCTGAGAACTCGAACTGCATAGCGCACTGAGAAAGAGCCATCGCCGTCCAGGGCGAAGGGATCTTGTCCATAAGATCTTTCGCTTTTTCGGTCAATACGACAGGATCGGCGGCCAGGGCCTGGCGCGTGTCGATGACTTGCAAGTAGCTCTCGAAATCTGGCAACCTTCGCATCTTCATCTGCCAAGAGCGCATGCCAAGATTTGGGTCCGGCACATCCCGAAACTTGGCCTCAAGGGCATCGACGAGTTGATCGCAAGCCACATCACCTGGGCTTGGGGTTTTCGGCTCAGTCGCACTTGCCGGATCCTTGGGCTCAGAAGCTGCGGCAGAATCGCTTTCGCTCGAAAGAGCCTGTGCGGCCTGGGCGACGGCCATGAAGACACCTGGGTCGGCACCCTCTGCTTTATCCAACAAGCTCTTGGCTGCAGCCAAGACTTGGTCGACTGTCGCTGTTTGGTTTGCGTAGTCCGACGAGAGCAACTGCAATTGCAACCGCTGAGCGATTTTCGAAACACGAGGATCGTCATTGCTTGAAAGCTCACCGCTGAGTTTTCTGAGGTCATCTTGTGCAGGGACGTCGCGAAACATGGCCATTTGCTGCAGAGCTTCGAGTTTACTGATCCAACCTTGAGCTGTCTCGTCAGGCGTCTTGGCTGCGTTCCTGAGTCGATCGGCGGCTGCAGACTTCATACGAAGCAGGTCCATTCCGCTGGTGAGAATGGTGTCGTTGTTGATTTGCTTTTTGTTCGCGTCGTTTTGCAAATCCATCATCGCGCGATCGACCGTAACCAAGAACTTCACGATATCCTCGGGCTTTTCCGAGTCGGTCATCTTGAGAGTTTTATAGCTTTTGGCTTGCAACGATGGATCGTCCTGCCCGGGTTGAAAGTTAGGTAGTTGCGGTGCTGTGCTTGGTTCGGTGGTACTTGAACTTGCGTCACCTGATTTAGGTTTAGACTTGGTCGATGCCTGGGAGCTATCGGCAGGTCGAAACCCGCTCGTCTCGGCCGAAACCTCCTTGGTCTTGCTATCCGGGGAGCATCCCACGGGGGCAAAGAGTAGGCCGCCTATGAGCGTCCAGCGAATCGCAGATCTCAGTTGCTCAGTCAGCGCTGAGCGCCTCGAAATCGTTGGACTGAATTGAATTTTGTTTTCGACTGCTTTTACGATGACTCTTTTCACGGATATTCTCCAAAAAACTCGGTGTACTTAACCGCTATTAGCTTGAACGAATCGTCTCGACTAGGCAATACTGCTTGCTCCTCGCCTCTTTGATTTCCTCAGGAAACATTCGAATTCATCCTCGTGTTGCTAAATAAACCATGGAAAAACAGATCAGCATCTCTACCACTGCGCATCGCTCGTTACCGTCGGTGGGCCTTGGGTTCTGGAAAATACCCAACGAGTCGACTGCCGAACTCGCCTTGGAAGCTGCCAAGATCGGTTATCGCCATTTCGATTGTGCTTCGGATTACGGCAATGAGCCGCAAGTCGGTCAGGGCATTGCGCAAATCCAGCGAGACCGGATCTGCCGACGCGAGGACTTATGGGTCACAGGCAAACTATGGAACACCTACCACCGCAAGGAGCATGTGCGGCGAGCTTGCGAAAGAAGCTTGAAGGATCTGCAACTCGATTACCTCGATCTGTATCTGATCCACTTTCCGATCGCATTGGCTTATGTTCCATTCGAACATCGGTATCCGGCAGGTTGGCATTTTGATCCTGAATCCAAGACACCCAAGATGATTCCAGATGCGGTACCGATCGATGAGACTTGGGAGGCGATGGAAAGGCTCGTTCAGGCCGGTTTGGTCCGCTCGGTCGGAGTGAGCAACTTTGGCGTCTCGCTCCTACGTGACGTATTGTCATACGCTAGGATTCGTCCTAGCGTGCTCCAAGTCGAATCGCATCCGTATCTGGTGCAAAGCAAATTGCTTCGTTATTGCCAGCAAGAGCAAATCGCCATGACGGCATTTAGCCCACTAGGGGCACCGTCGTATATTCCTCTGGGAATGGCCACAGCAGCCGAGTCGGTCATCGAGCAACCTGTTGTGAGAAAGATCGCTCAAGAGGTTGGTCGCACGCCCGCCCAGATCGTTTTGCGTTGGGGGGTTCAGCGGGGCACGGCCGTGATCCCAAAGACGCAGCAACTGACTCGCCTGAGGGAGAATTTGAGCCTGTTTGACTTTGAACTTACCGAAGATCAAATGGCGTTGGTTTCGGGGCTTGATCGCAACCAACGTTTCAACGATCCAGGTGTCTTTTGCGAACAAGCCTTTGGGTGTTACTATCCGATTTACGAGTAATATGGGCTCTACAGGAATCATTGTGGCTAGGAGTATATGCCACTGGTTTTTATCGTACTCGTCCTCGTACTCGAAGCGGTCTAGTACAGCGATTCAGCCCATTAATCTGCAAGTTAACGCCAACCGCTTCGATCAACTATTGGCATAGCAAAAGTTCAAACAGCCATCGAGTAGCCTTTTGCTCACAGGTTTTGTTGCGATCGCGACTTCTGCATGATTTCGTAGAGGTCCAAATCCGCTCGTCCGCCCAGGATGGCAAAGATCTTGCGCAATTGCTTTAAGCCCTCGGGTATTCCCTTATCGGCCCGGAGTCGGAAGTAACCTGGTTCTGCCGTAACGACTTGGCTTGCAAGGTTATCGTTCTGCAAGGTGGACCGAACATAAGCAGAAGCGTGCTGGTGGCCGGTGAGCAATGTTTGCCCGAGGGGCTCTTCGATTGGCTCGGTTCTGCTGATGATGCAATCGGCTTGAAGCTCCACAGTGCTCTCGTCATCTTTGAGCAAACGAATTTGCCATAGACCTTGCTGTGACTTCGCGACCGATTCAACACCAAGACTCTCAATCATTACAAATCGAGTGGAAACTCGATCTGCAAGTTCACTTCGTGTTCGAGCTAGCTCATCGCTTTGAAGATCCTCGCGGTATTGAGACGGGCTTGGAGGCACGACCCAAATAAGTTTTGCGTGGCCATCGTAGGCAAGGCATTCGCGCACGCGTCGACATGCCTCAGGCGTCGAACCTACAAACAAGATTTGTTTGCCATCATACGTCTTTGGATCGAATTTTCGATCCAACGGCAAATGCGTCAAAAAGTCATCACGGGCTTGGAGTTCACCGATGGCAAGCCCACCTGCGGGGCCTAGACCAACCCTGCTCGCCGGAGTCCCTCGGCAATCGATGATGCAATCGGCGCGAGACACCCAGGTCCCTCGATGTCTGCCTTGGACGAGGATTCGAAACTCATCGTTGCAACGAGTCTGCCACTGGAACTCATCGAGTCGATCGGGTTCGGGTCGATCGCATGATCGGAAGCGTGAAATGTCGATTACGGGGCTTAAAAAGTGGATATCATCGAACAAAAGATCCGTTTTCGCCAACGGTAGCAAATACTCCTCGGCGTACTGCTTGCCTGTAAAAAAACGATCAGCCTCTGGAGTTCGGTACGATTCGTCTTGCGCTTCCAAAGCACCCAAGCCTAGGCTGGTTGTAATCTGCCCGGCGGGCAAATCGATCTTGCGATCATTCCAATCGAGCAAACGGTGGGCGACTCGGCGTGTTTCGAAGATCGATACATGGTAACCCAGGAATCGAGCATAGAGTGCCGCTTCGATCCCCATCGGCCCTGCACCCACGATGGCAATGGTCGCTGGGCTCTCCATTTCGGGATCCCATGGAAGTGCATCGAACATGAAAGCGTTTTCTGTAAGAGAGACTGGTAAAACTAGGGGAATGGGATGTTGTTGAATTCGTAGTCGACCGTTTGCAAGATGACCGACTCGGGAGCCCGATAAACAAAACGATAGTCGCTCAAGGAGCCTTCGATGTCAAAGAGATAACTCAGACCGATGTCGTTTTTGGTAAGTCTAGTGGTAGCCCAGCCAGCATGGTCAATACGGTTCCCATCTTTGTCGATGAGATAGCCATCGGTAAGAGCTATCCATCCTTGCAAGACATCGTTTGATGGTTGATTGGCGAGCGATACACCGATTTGAATTTCCTGCAAATCACGGTTCTTGCGCGCCGATTCGAGTACCACGGTCAGATCGCCGGCAGTAAGCGTCTTGCCACTGTTGTTCTTAGAGTTTTCGAAATCGATCGTCGCTATTCGGCCTGGGATAGCGATTTGCAGTTCGCCTTTCCAGGATGCGATCTTGGTGGCGGCCTGCGTGGGCTTGAGGACTCGCATCGAGACAAGCAACTGTGAACCTACTGGGACAAAGTCGCTCGATTGATCCGTTGGTACCAAGAGCAATTCATCGTTCTCGGTTCTGACGACCAGCTTATCCATAGCGAACCTGACGAACACTGGGTTGAATCTCGGTTCCCATTGGACGATGAAATCCAAGTCAGCCGTACTCTGGAGCGGATCGAGAAAATGTGTTGTTTTGCTGAGCGAGACAGGCTGCAGTCGAAGAACACCGATATAGATCGGGGGGATCGATTCGCGGGGGAGGCTTTTGAGCAAACCTTGTTTGTCTTCTGGAATTTGTGGTTTTGGGCCAAAAGCGATTTTGCCATTATCCCTTGGAACGATTTGCCAATCGATCTGTTGCATCACCTCATCGAGAGCTTCCCAGTAGGTCAGCCCCTGAATATCAAATTCAGCGACTTCCCCAAGTGCAGGTTGTTTGCGATAGGCATCCAAACCGATTCTGTTTCGGGTTTGCTTCTCAATTCTCTCGAGGGCTTCGACAACGCTCATTTCGCCAACGAGATTGACCATCGATGGTTCGTGAAAGTCCAGGGTAGTCTCTTCGAGAAACTTCTCCCGAAGTCGCTCGATCCGCATTCGCAACTCCGCCGAGGCTTGTTCATCCAGGGGGGGCAAAAACTCCAAAGCCTCTGGGCCGATCTCTTGAATCTCCTTTTCGGCAGCATCGCGATCTGCTTCTTTGTCGGCATCGAGTTGCTTTGCAAGTTCAAGGATCTTCTCCCGCAACGAGGCTTGCTCTTGGGGCTCTTGCCAAGCATCCGCATCCGAGCACATGCAAACAAAAAGACTGAGAACAAAGACTGCCTTTGCGAATATTCTCATTGGGCACTCTCGCTTGAGGATACAGGTTGTTGGTCTTGAGGTTTGAGAATTCTACGGATCTGTTCGTAGCGATTGGCCAGTTGGTTCTCGTGACCTCGCTCGATCGGGTGATAAAACTGCCGATCGACGCCCAAGTAATCTTGGGCTGCGATTCCCTCGGGAGACTCGTGGGAGTATTGGTATCCGATGCCGTGTCCAAGCACTTGTGAGCCAGGGTAATGACCATCGCGAAGGTGGATTGGTACTGGGATCAAGTCGCCTTGCTGTACTTCTTTGCGTGCTGCCATGATCGCCGTTGTAGCTGAGTTGCTCTTGGGTGCAAGTGCAAGGTAGATGACTGCTTGGGAAAGATTCAGTTGGCATTCGGGCAATCCGACGAATTCGCAAGCCTGCATGGTCGCAACCGCAAGGCTCAATGCTTGTGGATCTGCATTACCGACATCTTCGCTTGCAAAGATCACGAGTCTGCGAGTCAGGAAACGGATTTCCTCACCACTTTCGATGGCCCTTGCTAACCAATACAAGGCTGCATCGACATCCGATCCACGCAGGCTTTTGATCAAGGCGCTTGCCATGTCGTAATGTTGATCGCCTGATGGATCGAACTGGAGTACTTTCTTTTGCATGCTCTCTTGGATCAGTTCGACGGTCAGTTCGATGGGGATACCGACGGACGACAAGACAGCGACTTCCAAAGCGTTCAGCGCGCGACGGGCGTCCCCTTCGGCAATCCTGGCGCAATATTCGAGGGCTTGGGGTGAGACCTGAATCGAGTAGCGACCGTATCCTACCTGCGTGTCCTTGATGGCCCGATGAAGCACATTCACAAGATCGTTTTGCGACAGAGGGTGCAGCTCGAAGACTTGGGAGCGACTCAGCAAGGCACCGTTAACTGCAAAGAAAGGATTACTGGTAGTGGCTCCAACCAGGGCGATCGTGCCGGCTTCGACATCCGGTAGCAAAGCGTCTTGTTGGGATCGGTTGAATCGATGGATTTCATCGATAAACAGAATCGGCCTAGAGCCGCTGACGCTCAGTTCATCCCGTGCCCATTCGAGTGCCTCACGAAGTTCTTTGATACCGCTGGTAACGGCATTGATTTGCCGAAAGGCGGCTTTGGTCTCGGTGGCGATGAGTTTGGCGAGGGTTGTTTTGCCGGTTCCTGGGGGCCCGTAGAACAGAACCGATTGGATGCGACCTGCGCTGACGAGTCTACGTAGGAGCTTGCCAGGTTCGAGAATATGCGACTGGCCAACCATTTCGTCGAGCGACTTTGGCCGCATTCGAGCCGCCAAGGGCTCTGCGGCGCGTCGGTTGGATTCCTCGGCTTTTGAAAATAAATCCATCGTTTGAAGCTCGACTAGCGTTTTCGTTGGCAATAAAGAACCGCCCATTGGAAACTGGCATTGTGCGTTAGTCTTGGTTTTCCCGAGCAAATCCCTACAATCTCGGGCTTTGGCTGGGCAAGACCGCCGGCTGATCCGTTTCTGTCCCCTTTGGATTTTAGACAATGTCTGACTCGAAGTCTGAATCTGGCTCGCAAAATTCCCATGAACTCGGGGTTCATCAAGCAGCGAGGCTTGAAAAACTCAAGAAAATAGAAGCCATGGGGATCGATCCTTGGGGACATCGATTCGACCAGCGACACTTCATCGATGCGGTTCGAGCCAGGGTCTCCGAAGTCCGCTTCAAGAGGGAAGATGGCAGTTTTGTCGAATTGCCAAACTTCGACGGTTCTGAATCTGTCGATTACAAGGCGTGGAAACTCCAGCAGGGAGCAGGCCAGGAGGTCGGGCCTGAGGTTCGCATCGCCGGTCGGATCCTACTGATGAGAACAGCCGGTAAACTCGTCTTCCTCAACATACGTGATCTTACTGGCGACATCCAAGTGATGATTCCCAAGGGCCACTTACCCGATGAGGATTTTGAACTCACGAAACTCCTGGACTTCGGTGATCTGATCGGTGTCGATGGACGTCTTGGACGAACCAACACCGGAGAGCTAACGGTGTTTGCATCGAAGTTGCATTTCATGACCAAGACGCTTGAGCCACCACCGGAGAAGCATGCGGGGCTTCAGGATCCGGAGTTGCGTCAACGGATGCGCTATGTTGATTTGACTTACAACCCCGAATCGCTTCAGACCTTCCTCAAAAGAACCAAGATCATCCAATCGATTCGAAGGACACTCTCGAAGCATGAGTTTGTCGAGGTCGAGGGCCCAACACTCCATACGATCGCTGGTGGAGCTGCAGCGAAACCCTTCTTGACCCATCACAACGCTTTGGACATGCGTCTGTTTTTGCGGATCGCGTTGGAGTTGCACCTGAAACGACTCATGGTCGGCGGAATCGAAAGGGTCTATGAAATCGGGAGAGTCTATCGCAACGAAGGGATCAGCCCCAAACACAATCCCGAGTTCACGATGATCGAACTTTACTGGGCCTATGCGGACTATAAGGTCATGATGGATCTGACTCAGCAGATCATTGTCGAAGCGATCGAAGCCACCGGGCAGGGGTATCAATTGATGTGGGGAGATCTGCCTATCGATTTCACTCCACCCTTTGCTCGCAAGACGTACACAGAACTATTCGAGCATCACACAGGCTTGAAGATCGACGATGCCGAGGGGATTGCTAAACTAGCCAAGAAGATTGGTTTGGATCCCACGGGCAAGCATCCCGATGTGGTTGTCAGTGAAGTTTTTGAAGAGAAGGTTGAGGACTCATTGATCGGGCCGGTATTTGTTACCGACTACCCGGCAAGTCTCTGCCCGCTGACCAAACGAAGCAACTCGAATCCAAACATCGCAGAGCGGTTCGAGTTATTCATTCACGGCATGGAATTGGCCAACGCTTACACCGAACTGAACGATCCGATTTTGCAAGAGTCCTTGTTTAAAACGCAGCTCGATGGGATGGCCGAAGAGGATTCTATGGCCCGGATGGATAGCGATTTTATCCGCGCGTTGCGGCATGGAATGCCTCCGGCTGGCGGATTGGGGATCGGAATCGATCGGTTGGTGATGCTCCTGACGAATTCTCGCAGCATCCGCGATGTGATTTTGTTCCCACTCCTAAGACATGAATCGTAAGTAGCAGTTAAGAGACTAGTTGGAGACTAACAGATGGAAGCGGGAATCGTAGGGTTACCCAATGTTGGAAAAAGTACGTTATTCAACGCGCTGACAGGTTCTCAGGGTGCCCAAGCTGCAAACTATCCCTTTTGCACGATTGAGCCCAACGAAGGGATCGTCAGCATTCCGGACAAACGGCTCGTTCGCATCAACCAATTGATCAAGACGCAAAAAATCATCCCTGCAATGTTCAAATTGGTGGACATAGCGGGGATCGTTAAAGGTGCAAGCGAGGGAGAAGGGCTTGGAAACAAATTCTTGAGCCATATTCGAGAGGTCGATGCGATCTTGCAAGTCGTTCGATGTTTCGTCGATCCGGACGTCACTCACGTGGCAGGCAAAGTCGATCCGGTCTCCGATATGGAGACGATCGAAATGGAACTGCTCTTTGCAGATATCCAAAGCGTAGAGACGGCACTTCCTAAAGCCGAACGCGCTGCAAGAACCGGTGACAAGGAGGCCAAATTCCGAGTCGGCGTGATCCAAAAATGCCTCGAGCACCTGAATTCTGAACAGCCCGTGCGTTCCTTGGTGCTCGACGAAGCCGAGTCCAAGGCGATACGAAGTTTTGGTTTGATGACGGCCAAGCCGATCCTCTACATCGCCAACGTTGATGAAAGCGATTTGCATGGCCAAGGTGCGATGGTCCAAGCAGTTCGAGAGTTGGCAACCCGCAAAGGGGCATTGGTCGTTCCGGTTTGCGCCAAACTCGAAGCGGAGATCGCAGAACTCGAAGAGCCCGATCGATCGGAGATGCTTGCTGCAGTTGGCTTAGAGGAGCCTGCACTTCAGACCGTCGCCCGGCAGACCTACAGGACCCTCGGTTTGCAGAGTTACTTTACGGCAGGGGAGAAAGAGATACGAGCTTGGACAATCCCCATCGGAGCCACCGCGCCACAAGCCGCGGGGGTGATCCACACCGACTTCGAGCGAGGCTTTATCCGCTGCGAGTGCTACTCGCTTGAGGATCTTGAAAAGCTTGGAAGCGAGAAAGAAATTCGAGCCAGTGGCAAGATGCGAACCGAGGGGAAAAGTTACGTTGTCCAAGACGGTGACATTTGCCACTTTTTGTTCAACGTCTAAGCAGCCATGGATAATCACCAAGGACTTGCGATTGGAGCACTGACGGTCATCGAGGTAACGGGTACGGATCGAAACAAGATCCTCAATAACCTTTGCACCCAAGACCTTCGTCACTTGCAACCGGGTCAGGTTTGCGAGACCTTCATGCTCGACGTTAAAGGGCGAACTATCAGCCATGGCATCGTGGTGTCGTTGGATTCCAAGACACTTTTTATTTCCTCACCTGGGCAGGGATCGAGGTTGGTTCCTCATATCGATCGTTACATTATCCGCGAAGACGCGATGGTTCGGGATGCATCGAGCGACTATCGAGCGGTTCTGTTTCGACCAACGGCATGGAGCTTCTTTGCGACCGAGTGCAAAGATCTAGAGCAAGTTGACTGTATCGAGCAGGTTGAAGCTCCGCTTTCGCGAATCGTGATCGCTGTTCCCTGGCTAGGAGCAAAAAGCGTGTTGGTTCTCCTATCGAGCATGGCCCAAGAGCACGATATCAAGAAGCTTGGGTTGGAAGTGCAAGCTAGCGATTGCGAGAACCGAAGCCACTGGGAGTTTGAGCGGATAAGCAACTTTTGGCCATGGGTTGGCGTCGATATCAACGAGAAGAACTTGCCCCAAGAGATCGGGATCGACGCTCGGGCGATCTCATTCAAAAAGGGTTGTTACCTCGGTCAGGAAACCGTCGCTCGCCTTGATGCACTGGGGCAGGTGCAAAAGCAATTGGTTTTGGTCGAACTTCGGACACCTGCAACCTGGGCGTTCGAATTTCCATGCGAGTTGACTCACGAGGGAAAGTCGATCGGTTTTTTGACATCCGCCTGCAAGTCGGATTCTGCCGATGGTCCAGCAGCAACTTGGATGGGCCTTGCGATGCTCAAAAGGGGTTATTTCGAATCGCCGATTGAAATCCGACTCGACACGGGCGAACGACTCAAAAAGGGTAACAGACTGTAACCACAGGACTTCGGCGATTGACAATCCCAAGCGATCTGTCAGTATTCTAACGCCCACATGACGTTTACCTTCAAATATGGACGCAGGGCTGGAACTTTATGGGTCGCGCGATTTGTCGATGTGGTCAGCAGGTAAGAACCAATGCCAAATCGGGTGCAAGGGTTCAATGCCCCCGTTGCGAAACTTGGTTGACCATTGCCGAAAAGATTCTTGATCCAGACCGAGCCATGGATGAGAAAAGGATCGATTCTGATCCTGGAATCCTTTTGCGACGCACTGAGGCTAGCGATCCCTCTGAAAAAATTGGGGTGTCTGACAGTCACCTCGATTCGATCGGAATTGGTCGCATTCTGATTGTTTCGCTTCTGGTTGCGATTCCAGTTGCCTTAGTGCTATGGGCCTATTTTGGTTTCGCAAACTCGAGCAAGAAGCTTACACGTCATGACGAATCGGATTCATTGAGGACTGCCGAAGTCAGCTCGCTGGGTTGGGGGCAAATTGATTGGAAAGACGAGTTTGAAGCCTATCCAAAAGGTGCTCAAGTCAAGCAGATCGCCACGAAGATCGCAGACGCAGGAATGCTTTTGGATCCGGGTAGATTTTGGGATCAACTCGATGTGTCGGCCTTCGAAAAGAATGTCCAATCTCCGGGTGGCTCGCTTGTGGCTTACCAGGAAAAAATACCGATCAAGCAGATTGTTGATGGACTGAAAACGATCCCGCTCGATACGGTTTCAGAATCAGATTTAATCGGTGCTTGCAAATGGGATGTCATCGGCGTGCATCCTGGGCCAGAACCAGAGTCGATCGGAGTATTGATTCGATACTTTAATGAACCGATTGAACTTTCGAAACTCGTCATGTCCGAGGCTTGGATCTCAGAGATGAGCAAGATGCTGAGCTTGGAAGAGTACTTCAATGTTGCAAAGGATCTCTATGCGCGAAGGAGCGACAAGGAAGTCAATCGGGGCGCCTTAGACCGACAGCGCAGCGTGCAAGAGCAAGTTTACGAAAGCATATTCACTCCTTACTTTGGTTACATGGTGTTGATTTTTAAATCGTCAGGCAGTGGGGTTCTTTGGAGTGATACCGTTGCGATTCCGGGCGAAGTGCGGCTTAGTCGCGCGTGCGGAACGATGCTGCAAAAGGACTGGTATGCATTTCGTAAAAGGGTCAGTGTCGAGCCTCAACGAGTACCACAGGGTTGGACCGCCGAGGGCTTGATCGATATCTTTGGTGAATACAATTCACTCGATGAGCAATCCTTTGGCCGTGAAATTGTGTTCGGCGATTCAAGACCTGAGGGTGAAACTGTGGTTCGAATCGAACGAGCGATCCCGAGTATCTCTCCAAGTAGATCGAAGGAATTGGTGTCCGTTGCGATTGCAGCAACTTCGAACTATGGGAGGCTAAAGGAGAGTGTTGCGGCCTTCCGGAAAATCTACCCTAAGGACATCGGTGTCGATGCTCTGCTTTTATCGATCTGGATGCGGCATCACAGCTCGAGTCGTTCAGCGATGACCTTTGGTGACTTTGGCGAGGTCTTCGTCGATGCAGCGGATCGACTCTACGCAAAACACAGGGATCCTTTGCTTTTTGACATTAAAGCAAGGATTTATTGGTCGCATGGCCAACGGCAACCATCCGATGAACAGTTAGCTTTAGCAGAGCGGTTTGGAAACGCTTCGGCATTCTACTTTCAACGTCGAATCGAGACTTCTCTGGAGAATAATGACAAGGCCAATGCGTTGAGTTATCTTTCCAAATTCAGCACTTTTTGGCTCGGTCAACCTGGGGTTGTACTTGAAGCGGATCCGAACTCTTCTTTGAAAAAACTCGATCGAATCTGGAGAAATTAGGCTTCCGATTTCGTTGACTCTCGATCAGAACTAGTTAAACTGCTCAGTCCCGGTCGGCGTCGTTTTCTTATTGGTTGGTGCCCTTGATCCTACTATTTGGTGCGAGGATATGGCTGATGCCGTTTGCCGGTGTGGTACATACGTGCGTGCTCATGTAAGCTTGGGCACGAAAGTAAAGTGTCCGCAGTGCGGCCATTTGCTGACCATGGGTGGGACTTCTTCCCAGGAGACTGGTTCGGTAGACATCAGTGACGATCGGTTGCAAGAAAAATCCGTTTTTGGAAGCCTTTGGTTCTGGATGGTCGGGGGGCTTTTAGCAGTTGCATTGCCTATCGGCTTAATGGCTTGGAGTTCGGCAATTTGGAGCCATCGCGATGCATCACTGTTGGGTGAAAAACAGGAGGATTTTGAGGTATTCGTCCCCCCTGAACCAGTAAAGGCCTCTCCTAAGAAGCGATCGCTATGGTCTGCGCAGGCGGCCTGGACTCAAGAAGCACAGCGTTCCTCTTTTGACAAGGAACTGCAGTCGCTAACGACGGAAATAACTGCTGCAGGAGAGTCGATGAACTCCGCAGATTTTTGGGCAAAAGTCCAAGGACTGACCGATGGCAAAGATCTGCCTCGATATCAAAAGGTAATCGATCGCTTAGCTTCCTATCCTGTCGACTCGTATTCGACTATCGAGAATACAGTAGGAAGCGATTGGTCAGTTGTTGGTTTCTACCAAGACACCAACGACCTCGGAGTATTAGTTCGATACTTTTTTGAGCCTCTATCATCGAATTCGGTGACAAACCGATCCGACGATTGGATCGGTCATTGCCAAAGTATTTTGAGTTTTGACGAGTTTGCCCAATCAGCAAACGGATTGTTTCTCGAGAAAACCGTCACCCCCGAGCCCGACCTGATTCCAAACAAACAACCATCTGCAGACGACTCTGCATTTTACCATTTCACGCCCCGTTTTGGATACATGGTTCTAATTATCAAGCCTGATTCCAATGGAGTAACTTGTACAGATGTCGTATCGCTTCCAGGGGAAGTACGCATGAGCACCGTTGGTGCCGATGGCCACCCAAAGATCCAAGATTTTTTTGGGGAGTATCAATCTGTCTCCGATCGTTCCATAGCTCGAACCTTGTTTTTGGGTCTGGATCAAGAATCAACCAACACAACTTTTGATCCACGTAGGGTAATCAAAACGATCAGCTCGGATCGTGCTCGCATGCTGGCGGAAATTGCAGAAGCTTCGTTGCAAGATCCTGATTCAATGTCTTTCCGAATGACGAAGTTCCAAAGAGAGTTTCCAGATGACTTCGGAGACGATGCGTTACTAGTTTCATTGTGGTTTAGCCATCACCAAGACAAGAAGATGTCGACTTCCTTCGACGATTTTGGAAGATTCTTCGTCGAGGCGGCCCATCGACTATACATGAGAACCAACGATCCTCTACTGCTCGATGTGAAATCCAGGATTTACTATGCTTATGGAAAACGTCTCGAATCAGATAAGTGCCTGCAAGACCTGGAAGGCTCTAACTTCAAATCCTTGAACCTGCTCTTTCGACGGATAGAAGAGGCGAAAAACGCACGCAATAAGGAACAGCTTTTGAACTACCTGACGCAACTCAACGAACTACTTCAGCAAAAGCCCGCTTTAGCATCAAATCGTGCTCTGAGATCAAAATGGAATCGTCAATGGCTCGATTGGCGTACCGAGTCACAGACGAATTAGCTCACTCTATCGCACCCCCAACGCGACGTTCAGCAACTTCTGCAACCGCTCCATATCCCAGGCGATAAACAAACATCCCAAGCCAATAAAGATCAAGCCTGCAAGCAATAAGCATACCGCCGTTGGGATCATTCCAAGAGGGCGGCCCGCGTTGAATTGCTCCAACGCTGTTGAGGTCGCCGCTAGCTTCTCGATCTGATACCAACCCAACACATTTCGCACCCTACCGCAGGGGCTCAAACACGTTGTTTTTGGGAATCCTCGGCTCGACTCAACGATCGCTCGTACATCCCACTTCTCGATCTGCAACTGATTCTCCATCCACTTGCAATCCACAGACCCCTCCTGAAGGACACTCTCGAAAAACGTCCTGAACTCGTCGGTACCCATACCGACGATTGTCCAACCTGGAGCTCGTTGCAAAGCGATCAGCAACACCACTAAGCAGTACAAAGCAACCAGTAGCAACCAGACCCATAGCCCAAGTGCCGCGTACGCACCGGTGGGGAAAAAAAGCTCGATTGGCCCAATCAAAACAAAACCCGACAGGGCAAAACCGATGAGCAAAGTTTCCTGGCCTGTGGTCAATATCGTGGGGCGACTACGCAAGGCCAACAAACCCATGACCATCAAATAGAGCCCAAGCGGTAGAAGGCCTAGAGCAAGTCTTAAATAGTCCAACATGCTTGCCATCTATGGAACATAGTCTTGCCACATCCACACGAGCGTATCGGCCAAAGTGTGTTCAAAAACCTTGCGGTCGCAGTGCCGAGAATCTCTACTGAAGACGTAGCGATAATCGTATCCCTCGGCGGACAAAGCCTTGGCTGTTCTTTCGTTGGCCATCACCCAATTGTGATAGGTCTCTTCGGCATCGCTAAATCGCAGGTCCTTATCGGCCACATGGGTGAAGATCCGCAAAGGTTTTTTATCGCTTGTCTCAAGTAACTTCAAGCTCGAATGGTATTCCCAGGCCCCAAGCGGATACTTCGACTCCTCAGCAGCATCGTCATCTTGCTGATCGACAAACGTTCCCGAATAGGTGATCAGGCGGCGGAATAAATCAGGACGAAACCAACCCATCGACAGGGCAGCGGCCCCCCCGGAACTGCATCCCATCACTGCTCGACCCCAAGGATCATCCGTGAGCATCAACTTCGGATAGGCCGCCTTGATCTCAGGATGATTCAAAACCGCCGGAAAGACCTCCTCTTGAACAAACCTTGCCAATCGATCCGACATCGTATCGTACTCGAGGCCTCGTTGGCTACCTTTGCCATCGTTACCTCCATTCTCAATGCTGATAGCGACAAACGCAGGCAACTTCCTAGCCGGATCTTTCGAGATAGTTAGGTTGTCGAGGGCGTTGCGAACGAGGTTCAGGTTGCTAGGGCCATCGTGCATCACCAGCACCGGAGCCTTGGTTCCATCTTTATACTCCGCAGGGATGTACACAAATATCTTTCGCTCTTTGCGTACTTCCTTCTTGGAGTCCAGGGTCGCATCGGTTCCTGGGAAAATCTTGCTCTCAGCCAAACTCATGCGAAACTCAAACTGCTTGCCCTTGGGATTCCCTCGATCGCTCAAATCCGGATCCAATCGGTAGTCTGGCCCGACCACGAAGTCCCCATTTCCTGAGCCGTAAGCCTTTTTCGTCGCCAGGTCTTGTCCATAAGCAATTTCGCTAGACAGTAGACCGATGCAAAGTGTCGCCAGCCCCCACAAAAAACTGCAAGCTACCCTTTTTTCCATTTCTTTCCCCGCAATCTGAACGAAACACCAAACAATCTGAGAGCTCATGATATCTTATCTTTCGTCCGCTTGGGCCCTTCGTGAAAAAAAGGGGGCTTCAGGAAATATCGTGGGTATTCCTTAGGAGCCACCACCCAACTCCACGCTCGTGGGTCGATGACTTGCGGCTACGTGATACCGCATCTAGCGAAAACACAGAGACTCTAATTCCTGATTCGCCATAAAAGCAGCTGTCTGCCTCTTTACCCACCAATCATTCCTCTAGAACCAAATAGGATGCAAAATGAAAAAAGACCTTATCAAAGCTCCCCTTGATCGCAGAGTTTTTTTGGCAGGAGGAACCCTTGCAATCGGCTCGGCTCTGGCTAACTCAAATTGCGTTGGCAGCCCCCATGGAACCCCAGATCACAACCCGTTTGAAATCATCGATTGCCATACCCATTTCTACGATCCCGGCAGGGCCCAAGGTGTTCCTTGGCCCCCAAAGGATTCGACTCTCTATAGGACTGTCCTACCAAAGGATCTTCGGGATCAACCGATGCACCAAAAAATCACCGGGACGGTGATCGTCGAGGCCAGCGAGTGGATCGAAGATAATCAGTGGCTTCTAGACTTGGCAAAGACCGATCCATTCATCGTCGGAATCGTTGGGAGATTGGATCCTGCCTCGGGCGTATTTGCTGAGCAGCTCAAACGCTTTGCACAGAACCCTCTATACCGAGGGATCCGCATTTGGGAGGACCGAGCCAAATCGCTTCTAGAGCGAAACGAGTTAGGTGCCTTTGCGCTCATGGCTAAACTAGGTATCACCGCCGATCTTAACGGAGGTCCACAAACTGTTTCGCTGGTCGAAGCCCTTGCTAAACGTGTCCCCGACCTGACAATCGTCCTAAACCATATCGGCAATGTCGCGATCAATACAGAAAGTCCACCCGAGGCATGGAAGGTCGCCATGCGGGGGGCGGCCAAGGCTCCGAATGTCTTTTGCAAAATCTCCGCTTTGGTTGAAGGCGCTGCCCGTGATGGCAAGAAAGCCCCGTCGGATCTGGATTTCTATCGGCCAACACTCGATGTGGTTTGGGATGCCTTCGGAGAGGATAAAGTCATCTACGGTAGCAACTGGCCAGTATGCGAATTTGCGGCCGATTATCAGACCGTCCAGCGACTGTCGATGGAGTACGTCGGCCAAAAAGGAGCCGCAGCCCTAAAGAAGTTTTGTGCGTTGAATGCGGCGCGGGCCTACCACTGGATTTCCAGATCCTAAGTGAGGATTGGCGATGGGAGAATCTTCACGCATCGACTATAATCCCACACGCTAAATCCACGTTTTCGGCGAGTTCCTCCCTGTGCCGATCGGATGCTGGCCATGGGGGTCGGTGCCAACGTGTGAAACTCTTTTTCCCATTGATTTTGCCGAGATCGATTAGACATGAAAGCAATCGCCGTTCGTCCTGGAACTCCCCATAGCGTTCATCTCAGAGATATTCCAGAACCCAAGTTAGATTCGATCCCTGATGGAAAGGGGGTCTTGATCAAGGTGCTTAAGGTTGGGGTTGATGCGACAGACCGCGAGATCAACGATGCTCTTTACGGCAATCCACCACCTGGGGATGACTATCTCGTATTAGGCCACGAATCCTTTGGAATCGTCGAAAAAGTTGGAGCCAATGTCAAAAACATTCGAGTCGGTGACTATGTAACAGCAACCGTTCGGCGTCCAGGGGGATCGATCTATGACAAGATCGGAACCTACGACATGACAAGCGAAGAAACTTACTACGAACGTGGTATCAATCTTCTGCACGGTTACCTGACAGAATCATTTGTGGACCATGAAGACTACATCGTTCGAGTACCGAAGGGTCTCAAGAACCTCCATGTTTTGATGGAGCCGATGAGCTGCGCGGCCAAGGCGATACAACAAGCCTACGAAGCTCAAAGACGCATGAAGGTATGGAGCCCTAAAAGAGCCTTCGTCATGGGTGCTGGACAAATCGGCCTGCTCTCGACGCTGGTCCTTAGACTCAAGGGCCTCGAAGTATTCACGCTTGCCAGAGCCAAAGGGCCACACCTGAAAAGCTCGATCGTCGAAGGAATGGAAGCCACCTATGTTGCTACATCGGAGACTAGCCTAGAGGATTTAACAATGAAAGTTGGCAAGGCGGATATCATCGTCGATGCGACAGGCTCGTCGAAAATCGCCTTCAACGCCATGGAATGCCTTGCCCATAACGGAGCTTTGGTATGGACAAGTATCACTGGTGGTAAAAACACGACAGAAGTTCGATCTGATAAAATCAACATCGAATGGGTTCTTGGCAATAAACTGCTCCTAGGTAGTGTCAATGCAAACCGCGATCACTTCGAATCCGGTATCCGTGATCTTGCTCTAGGAGAAGTCATGTTCCCAGGGGTCCTCGAAAAAATCCTTACCAATCCTGTCGAAGGCTTGGATCAATACAAAGAAATGATGCGTTTGCTCGTCGAAGACAATAGCGCATTGAAAGTTTACGTGAACGTCGCACAGGGGTGATTCGATGCAGTGGCTCATAACGATCGCAGTCGTCTTGACGGCCTTGGCACTCGTGGTTGTCAAGCTTTACAGGTTCGCCCAGGAAATCCGTCGGATCGATTCGGCGGATTCGCCAAAGCCAGGCTGTCACGGATGCCCGGGTTCCAGCCAACCTCAGGCTGATCTGGGCATTACGATCAAGCCCCTGGTACAACTGGGGGACAAGACCAAGCAAGGAATTGTAGCGATCGTTTTTCTGAGCAGTTGCATTTGCAGTGTCGGTAACACTCAAGAGATTCGTCCGCCTAACTACGACGAGTCGATCGCATCAAAGTATGAGTTGGTATCGGTACTAACGGGACCAAACCAAGTGCAGATCAACTCCAAGGATCAATGGCCTCAGCAGCGTCGATACTTGGTCGATCTGCTGGCCACCGAGGAATACGGTTTTGCACCCAAAGAACCTGTATCGATCCGAACCGAAGTCTTCGACGATGCCCCTGCGGTTCTCGGAGGTGAGATTCAAGCGAACATTCGCAGAAGGCAAATCGCGGTGTTTTTGGAGCGAGCAGGCCGTAGTGTCCGAGTAGATTTGGCTCTGTGGTCTCCCAAAGACCGCTCGAAGGCACCCTGTTTTCTTGGACTCAACTTCCGAGGAAATCAGTCCACCTGCGATGACCCAAAAATTCGACTTACATCCAGTTGGTGTGATAACCGAAACCCAGGAGTCGAAAACAACAAAGCCACCGACGCGAGTCGCGCAAACCAGAGCGAACGATGGCCAATCGCACAGATCGTAGCCCAAGGCTTTGCAGTAGCGACGGCTCATTATTCAGATATCGATCCAGACTACGACGACGGTTTTGAAAATGGTGTCCATAGCCTGTTCCCTGAACACCGCATCGATGAACAAAACCCCAGCCGATGGGGTTCGATAGCCGCTTGGGCATGGGGACTATCGAGGCTTGCGGATGTTCTAGAAAAACTCGATGGGATCGATCCTAAAGGGCTCATGGTTGTAGGACACTCCCGTTTGGGAAAAACGGCCCTTTGGGCAGGAGCCAATGACCCGCGATTTCAAATCGTTGTTTCGAATAACTCCGGTTGTGGCGGGGCGGCACTGAGCAAGCGAATCTATGGGGAATCGGTTGCTCGGATCAATACCGCGTTCCCTCATTGGTTCAATCGAAATTTTCGAAAGTACAACGACCAAGAAAGCTCGATGGCCTTCGATCAGCATCAACTCATCGCCACGATTGCTCCAAGGTCGGTATACATTGCCAGTGCCAGCAACGACAAATGGGCTGACCCGTTGGGTGAACTACTCTCGGGACACCATGCATCAACGGCGTTTGAATTGCTCGGATTAAAGGGTCTTGAGGCCAAGGAGTTACCTGCCGTCAACACACCTATCGGGCAAGGATCCATCGGGTACCATCTTCGCCAAGGAGATCACGACATGCTCCTGTACGACTGGCAACAATTCATGGCGTTTGCCAAGCGACAAGGCTTCTAAGTTAAGTGGCTCGATATCGCACTTAGTGCATCGTCCCATGCACCGGGTGACTTGGGGTGATATACATCGATCGAGCTTGTTTGGAGCATCCAAGCTCGGGCTTCGCCCACATTCTTGAATCTTCCTAATGCCAACATCTGCGAGATGACATTCCCCAACGCGGTGGCTTCGACAGGACCAGCGACCACGGTACGGTTGCACGCATCGGCGGTCATTTGACAAAGCAGTTGGTTTCGAACCCCACCTCCTACGATGTGGATGGTTTCTATTTGGTAACCCAGGAGATCTTCAAGCATACCTAGGCAGATGCGGTACCTCATGGCCAGGGACTCGAGAATCGCTCGTGCGATGGCTCCGTCGGTATCGGGGCTCGGTTGCTTGGTTTGTTTCATGTACCCAAGCACCGCATCGAGCATATC
This sequence comes from Pirellula sp., assembly GCA_046086605.1. Lineage (GTDB taxonomy): Bacteria > Planctomycetota > Planctomycetia > Pirellulales > Pirellulaceae > JBKCUI01. The sequence goes on from JBJSXX010000371.1 coordinate 37,579, forward strand.
GTCTGGGGCGACAAAGGCTTGGTTTTGTATGTCGATCCAATGTGCATGAGGCTTGGCCTCCGCAGCCAACGTCGAAAGGGTCGTCCAATCGTAAGGTTTGCCTCGGCGTTGCCAACTGGCTCGGCATTGTTGAAGCGGCCATAGGCCAGCGATGTTTTTAAGTAAGCGTACCGTTCCATTGGCACCACCTTCATTCGTGAAGTTCAGCTCGGCGCACTTGGCGTTAAGACGTGGCTCGCTTAGCTCGACTCCCATCAAAGACCAAGTTCCGCTGCTGATGTAACACCAGTTGGGTCGAGATTCCGAAAAACCTTTCGCAGGAACAGCAAGCACCGCCGCGCCTGTGTCATGCGTGGCAGGGACGATCGTCTTTGCTCTTTGCGAAAGCCCTGTCAGGTTTCTCAGTTGGGGACGTACGGATCCCAAAGAGCATCCGGGCTGAACCGGAGTACGAAAGAGCTTTTCTGGAATGCTGAGTCTATCGAGGATTTTTGATGACCAACCTCCCCCACCGGGCTGAAGCATCTGGGTGGTCGATGCATTGGTAAACTCGTTGACTTTTTCACCCGTGAGCATCCAGTGAAAGAAATCCGGGATCATCAGAAATCGATCCGCGATGTCTAGAATCGGCGAGTTTTCAACTCGCATGCTATAGAGCTGATAGAGAGTATTGATCTCCATGAACTGAATACCCGTCTCTTGGAAGATCTCCTCGCGAGTGATCTTCTGGAATGCCTTGTCCATCATTCCACGGGTTCTCGGATCGCGATAGCAATACGAGGGGCCTACAAGGTCGTCGTTGCGATCAAGTAGCACATAATCAACACCCCAGGTGTCAACTCCCAAACTGACGATTCGGTCTCGATGCTCTTCGACAGCTTTTCCAATACCGATCTCGACCTCTTTCCATAGGGACAACAGATTCCAAAGGAGGCGTTTTCCTACCGGTAGCGGAGCGTTTTCAAACCGGTGGACATCCTTGAGTTGAATCATGTCTCCCCGCAATTCTGCCGCGATGACGCGTCCACCCGATGCCCCTAAGTCGATGGCTAATGCAATATCTGGTTGGTCCATGTTTACTTGATCTTCTGGCTTTGTTTGTCTACTGTTTTAATTTCTTCTTTAGCCCATTGCGAACGGCTTCTTCAAGCCGACCGAGGGTCTCTTGCACCCATCGAGTTTGCTCTTGATCGAGTTGATCGAATTGGCCAAAGCGTCTCGCGTAAAACGCGCTCGATAGATGACCTGAGTCGATCCTGAAGTCCGCCTGACGAAGACTCTCCTCGGCAAGCTGAAGGAATTCCTGTGGGGTTTGATGGGGTTTGCGTGTTAAGCCGAGCGTGCGCAGGAGCTTGATGAGCTTCTCGTAAAAATCGATTTTCGAGTAGCTTCGAAGACGCTTCGCAGATCCCCTTTGCCAACGTTTGGGAATCAAGCTCGGGAAAAGTTTTTGAATGGTTTTGAAGAGGACCAGTAAGCCTGTCGCCAAGGCGATGAACGCGACGGCGATGCGCCATGAGAACCATCGATCGGGCGAAAGAAATCCACCGACGAAACGACTCGACTGCATCCTCGATAGGAGCGTTTGTATCTGAACCCAAAACCTTGCGTAGGATCCCTCGGACGAGTCACCAAACAAGGAGAAAAGCCCCCCTTGTCGGGATTTATCCATATTGATGACCATTTCATCCCAGAAGTCTTGCATGGCATCAAAGGTCTGCGTGCTGGAACTTCGAAACGTTCCCCCTGCATTCGATCCATCCACCGGTGGGGTTGGATCAAGACGTAGCCACAAGCCTTGCCTGGACCATTCAGGAATCGGAATCGAACCACGAATCGACTCATCGGTCTGACGAATCTCATCAAGCGTGAAGTAGGCTTCTACCCACACGTGGGCATGGCTCTGTGAGACTTGAAAATATCCTCCAACGTCGTTGTACTCACTAGGCCGAAAACCGACAACCAATCGCGTCGGTATTCCTTGAGATCTTAAAATCAGGGCAAGCGAACTGGCGAAGTACTGACAGTGCCCTCTTTTCTTGTTGAGTAAAAAATCAGCGATCGGGTCGATGCCTGGATCTCTAGGGCCAGTGAGCGACAGCGTGTATTCGTATTGATTGCTGTTGGCAAGATAGTTCTCAAAGTATAGCGCTTTGGCGAGCTTGCCCTCGAGAGGTTTATCGCTTGCCGAAAGCACGCGATCGATCAGGGGTCTGATGACCTCCAAGGAAGCGGGAAATTCCACGACGGACTTGCCGTAACTGGCAAAACTGTCCGATGGCTTGTCTTGGAAAACGTCCGCTTGCTCTTCAAGAATGGGAGATTCCTGACCGGAATAAAATGCGTAGGTCAAGAAGGAATAGCGACGTTTAGGAGGGTTTGCACCGGCAAAGTTGGTGCGCAGATCCAGCAACCGCCAGTCCCTTCGAGAGGTTCGAAACGGTGAGTTCTCGAGCTGGGCATAAGGGGGTATCGAGCAGACGACTGTTCCAAAGGGTGATCGCTCAGCGACATTGACTCGGACCGTATCGCGTTTGGTTAGCAATTCATCGTCGCATTCTTGCTGTGTCATCAAATCTCTTAGGTTACCGAGCTTGACTCCATAGGTATCCCCTTCGTTGGGTTGCCAAAAACCCCGACCCGGGCCATCGACATAGCGATGCACGGCTGTGCCTCGGATGTAAGGAGGTTGGTTTGGCCTGTAGGTTTTGGTGGTGGCTTGATTGACCATGCTCATCCGAAAAGCCGGGGATTCGTTTCGAAGTAAGTTGCCGACAAATTGAAGTGATATCTGCTCGCTAAAACCGACTCGGTTTCCCCCCCATCCAAAACCCTCTCCATCAAAAGAGTCTGAATACAACCTCGGTAGCATATAGAAGTACCCGACCGAGAAAACAAGCATTGTCAATGCAAACGGAATAATGCTTGAACGCCATCGACTCGGACGAAACTCATAGTTGCTACTGGAATTAAAATTCGAACCTGTTGCAGCGAGACTTAATCCTGAATCGCCACGGCTGGTAATCTTCTCGACTCCAATCCAATGCAAAAATCGCGTTAGTATCGATGTCGATTCGGAATGGCTTTCATTGTGCCGCTCATAGGACGCGTATTCCGCAAGTGCGATCAGGGCTGCACTTCCGACAGCCAGAACCGGTAGCATCATCAGTCCATAAAGAACATTGTCATTGACCAAGGCTGCAACGACGAGTTCTAGCAGCAAGAACACCCCCCATTGCTCGAAAACGCGTTTCTCTTTTTTCTGGAAATACAAAGGGATCTGAACATAGACCAGCAAGTTACCGACCCAAAGCAACTGGTTGGATCGCATCTGCGTCGCATACTCGTAACCGGCAAGGGCCGCTCCAGCGATCATTCCTGTGTAAACGATATAACGGGGCAGATGGATCAGCCCAAGTTTGTCGGTGCAAAAATAAGCGGTGATGGCACAAGTGCAAACCAATATCGGGAGATACCAGGACTCTTGGCCAAGCCCCACTAAAAGCGATGCAATCGCCGAGAACAGAACAAAACTAAAAGCCAAACGCTGGAAGTTCTTTTGCTGAATCATCGTCGACTATCCTCCCAAACCCAAAGCCATTTTGAGTCGATGGATTATCCATAACAATCCGCCTAAGACCAACAACAAACCAATCAAGATCCAAGGAGCCTGGATCGCTGTGAACATCCAAAGGCTACAAATTTCCCAGGTCTCTGGCCACTTGAGCATCAAAAAAACCGTCGCCGTGCTCAGATAAGGCCCAAAGGGTGTGCGAGTGTCACCAGTGATCAACGCCTTGGCAAGAACCAGCAAAACACCAAAAAGGGGAGCCAGAAAAAAAGCCAACCAAACGATCTGCCATCCAAAAAAAGCACCCACCATACTCATCAGTGTAACGTCACCAAACCCCAAGGCCTCACGCCCTAAAACCTCTCCTGCCACCATTCGAAATGCCCATACCAGCAGACCACCGAGCCACATACCAACCAACCCGCTGACCAATCGCATCCAGCTATAGGGCTCCAGAAAAAAATACCCTAAACAAATCAACGCCCAACCGACAATCGTAAGGACTGTCATCGACCTTCGATTCACACTGCGGGTGTAACTGACCCATGCATACTCAAATGCCTTCTTCCAACCTCGACGTGTGATCCAACGAAAATCGATCAAAGACGTACACCAAAGAAACCATGTCGCAAGGCAAATGATCAGCCCAAGCGGATTTCCCTGCTTCCATGACTCGGGAAATATCTCAGGAGAATTCGCATGGAAAAAGCGAGCCTCTTCAAAAGGTGGAGTCGAGATGCGGA
>JBJSXX010000372.1:0-9091 GCA_046086605.1 Pirellula sp.
AGGCCACCGCCGACTCCACCACCGGGGCCTCCGGGAGGTCCGCCACCACCAGCGCCAGGCATTCCGGCAAACCCGCCTGGCGTTGCCGCTTGCGTTTGATCGCAGCGCTTGGTCCACGCCTCTAGACTTGATTTGACGAACTGAAGAGATCCTTTTTGGATTTCTGTAATGTCCTCAGGCTTCAGATCCGCAAGTTTGATTTGTCCGAAACTCCACATCGCTTTTTCAGCGAGCCACTCGGAATGCTTTTTCGGATCCTTCAATACCGGTATCACCATTCCTGCAAGCATGCTGTTGGCCTGCTTGGCCGCATCCCCTTTTCCACCTGCAACGATGGTCAGATTCTCAATCATCAACTCCTTGAGATAATCGTCCTCTTTCTTCCCACGGGCGGCGGGCTTTTGGTTTGCCAGGAATGCTTGTAGGTTGGTTAAAAACTGACCCTGAGCTCTCTCCAGTCCTGCTGCATCCATCCCTGGATAGATCCAATGCTTGGGCAGGTAGGAAAGTGATGTTGCGATCATGCCATCGTTCTCACCCTCTTTAGGATCGAGCAAATCCAAAAGCAGTTTTGTAGCCAAGGGATCTGCAAGAGCACCGGAAGTGGTCGTTGCTGGTGCTCGACTCACGCGTGCAGCGATGACTGCGGCGACAACCCGTGCCGATGGGTGATATTGTTTGCCTTCGTTATCCTTCGAAAGAAAATCCTTGATCTGTCGCAAGAGCATCTTGTTATACTCAGCGAGCATCTCGGGACTTTGCTTACTGCGTCGCTCTAAGACATCGAGATCCGAGAGAATTTCGCTTCTGGCCTTGTTCATCGACTCGGCATTCGGCTGAGCTAACCTCGCAAAGATGCAGTTTTGGTAATACGCTTCGATACCCGCGATATCAAACGCCTCAGGCTTGAGCTTTTCATTCTTCTCTTTGATCTTGGCATCGTTGCACAAAGCCGCATCGACATCTTTAGTTCGATACGCCGGGGCCGCTGCGTCTTGTCCAATGGCCACCGATTCGTAACACGTGAGCCCCAGAGCCGGTCCCACTAAGCAACTCAGTGCCAAGCTTTTGGCCAAGGAGTAGCGGAGTTGCGATTTCGTGGTTCGTGCTTGTCGCAAGGAAGTTTGTCGCATGACGGAAAGCCTTATTCGCTCGATTGAAATATCCACCGGCTCGCTGTGGAGGTGGTGGATGCAAAACAGATCTGTCCAATTGTATCCAAAATAGCACAGATTAAAGCAGAACCAGCGATATTCTCGACACAATTGGCCACCAGGAGCATCCCGCCGCCGGCATTTTCCGCAAAAAACCGGGGCTTAGGGAACCCGTCGACCGGGCCGGTAGCCAACTCCAGGATTTTTTCCGCTTCCTTTTTCATGCGAAGGTGCGGATCTTTGCTGCTTTTTGGAACCCTTGCGCTGCTGTCCCTTTGGAGTCGATGGATTCGGGGCGGACGAACCGTTCGGGTTGGGGATCTTGTGGACATACTCGCCACGAAAACGCTCGTTGGCGTCGGTACGCCGCTTGTCGATCGCTTCCTTGGGCGGTTTCGAAGGGATCAAACAATCGCATCCCTCTCCGATCAAATCACTTCGTCCGGCTTGTCGCAAAGCGTCACGAACTTCAAAGTAGTTTTCGGGTTTGAAGAATTGCATCAGGGCCCGTTGGGATTTGCGGTCCTTTAAGGCTTTGGCGATGTAGACCTCTTTGAGCGAGAAAGGATCAAGACCCGTGTAGTACATGCTCGTAGCGACATCCAAGGGAGCCGGAATGAAGTCTTGGACTTGGTCGGGTTTATACCCATTGCGTTTGAGGAACACAGCCAATTCAATCATCGATTCGATCGAACTTCCCGGATGCGATGCGATGAAGTAAGGGATGATGAACTGCTTTTTGCCCGCATCGGCAGAAGCTTGTTTGAACTCCTCGGTGAAGAACTCAAAATCGTCATTGGCGGGCTTACGCATCTTGTAAAGCACATCGGGATCGACGTGCTCGGGTGCCACCTTCAAGTGACCTCCGACGTGATGTTCGGTAAGTTCTCGGATGTACTCGGGGGATTGACGAGCCAGATCCATTCGGATGCCGCTTGCTACAAGCACCTTTTTGACACCTGGCAACTCTCGTGCTTGACGCATCAATTCGATCACCGGCTGATGATCAACCCCTAGAAGCTTGCAAATTTTCGGATGCACGCAGGATTGTCGCCTGCAGACTGCTTCGACCTCAGGTTTCGTGCAGCGCATGTGGTACATGTTGGCTGTTGGGCCTCCGATGTCGCTGACAATCCCCTTGAAATCTTTGTCTTGGCTCATTTGTCGGATCTCGTTGAGAACCGATTCTTTGGAACGCGATTGGATGATTCGACCTTGATGGGCAGTGATCGAGCAGAAAGTGCAACCGCCAAAGCAACCTCGCATGATCGTCACAGAGTTCTTGATCATGTTGAACGCTGGGATTGGCTCACTGTAATTCGGGTGAGCTTTCCGTGTGTAAGGCAATCCGTAGATTCGATCCATCGCTTCTTGGCTGATAGGCAAAGCAGGCACGTTGCACACGACAGCTTGTGTGCCATGGCGTTGAACCAAGCGTCTTGCATTGAGCGGATTGGTTTCATGGTGGATCATTCGCGTAGCGATCGAGAATGAAACCTTGTCGGTTGATACCGCTTCATACGGTGGCAACTCGAGCGCATCTTCGGGGATCGTTTCGGAGGCCCCAAGTGCATAAGCCACCCCGCGCATGTCGCGCAGATCCTTGACGCTTTGGCCTGATTCGAGTCGCTTTGCGATCTCGATGATCGAGTTTTCTCCCATCCCAAAAGCGACCAAGTCCGCTTTGGAGTCTAGCAAAATGCTTTTGCGAACCTTGTCGCTCCAATAATCGTAATGGGCCAATCGCCGCAACGAGGCCTCCACGCCCCCTGCGATCACCGGTACCCCTTTGTAGGCTTCACGCGCTCGCTGGCAGTAGGCCAACGTTGCACGATCGGGCCTGAGTCCAATCCGACCACCTGGCGAGTAAGCATCATCGTTGCGGACTTTGCGGTTAGCCGTGTAGTGGTTGATCATGCTGTCCATGTTCCCCGCACTGATGCCGAAGAACAATCGAGGCCGACCAAAGCGTTGCCAATCTTTGCACGATTGCCAATCGGGTTGTGAGACAATTCCCACTCGATACCCAGCAGCCTCTAAGACCCGACCAAGAATCGACATCGCAAAGCTCGGATGATCGATGTAAGCATCACCGGTCACAAAGACCACATCAAGTTCATCCCAACCTCTTGCACGAGCTTCCTCCATCGACATCGGAAGCGGTGCTTTGGCCAGCGGCCCGGTCGGTTGTCGCTGGCCCAGGTCATCGAGGTATCTAGAAACGACATTGCCGTTGGCGTTTTGACTGGGAATCGCCGATGTGCTGCAAGCACCGGCGTCGGACTCGGACTGGACGATAGGCAAGGGATTATTCATAAACGATTTCAGAACGATTCCTCAGATCCCGGAAATGTTCCTTTTTGGATCTGCTTGCAGTATTCTCTGGCTGCGTCGAGTGCTTGCGACCTCAAATCGGCAAACTTCCTAACGAATTTCGGAACATAACCGGAATTCCAGCCCAGAAGATCGTTGGTCACCAAGACTTGACCGTCGCACTCTGGTCCCGCCCCGATGCCGATGGTTGGCACCGATAGACTTCGGGTGATTTCTTTGGCCAATTCCGCAGGGACACACTCCATCAAAACGCAAAAAGCACCCGCTTGCTGTGCGGCCTGAGCGTCCTTCATCAGGCGATCGGAATCCTTTTGGACCCGATACCCGCCCAAGGCGTGGACGCTCTGCGGACGCAATCCGATATGGGCGATCGTGGGGATTCCGGCATCGACCAAGGCGGCGATCGAGTCGGCCTGCTGGTGCCCCCCCTCCATCTTGACCGCTTGACACTGCGTGTGCTTCATAATCTTGGCGGCGGATTCAACCGTATGCGACACGCTGATTTGGCCAACGGGGAAGGGTAAATCGACAACCACCAATGCTTGGCGCGCCGCACGGGCTACTATTTCCCCGTGATAAATCATCTGCTCAAGTGTCACTGGGATTGTCGTTTCATGCCCTTGAACAACCATCCCCAAGGAATCGCCGACCAACAAGCAATGGACTCCCGCTTGATCAAGCAGCTGTGCCATGGGGTAATCGTATGCCGTTAGCATCGCGATCTTTTCACCCCTTTGCTTCATCGCTTGAAGCGTTCGAACGGTGAGGCGTGTCTGTTTTTGTGTCATGGAGTTTCGCAAGCAAGTATTTTACAATCGGATCGTTTGAACGATGCTTATTTGGGGTTGCTTGCACTCTTGCTTGGCACTTGCCCCTTGAGCATCACGCGCTCCTGCGAAGCCTTCGCCCGGGACTTTTCCAAAGATCGAAGAGCCGTTTCCCTCCGCGATTGCGGAAGGCTCTGCCAAGCCAACCGATAGTAGGTCTCGACCGACGCCCAATGCCCTCGCTGTCGGGCCAAGTTCGCTAAGTTCAAATAGTACTTGGTCGCATCGGAATCGGTTTCGTGAAGGACACTGCCATAGCCGCTGACATGGGGCTTATCGGGAGAGTCCCCACTGAGGGCTGCCAAGTAGTCGTAGCCGGCAGGTGCCGCGCGGCCTTTGGGTTTTGCGGGCAACCTTGAATAACCCGATGGATCGAATTGCTTGAGGGTCGGTTCACTCGTCTCGCTGGAGGCTTGGGAGCGTATCATCTTGTCGAGTTCATCCAAGTCGATGACCGTAGTCGAGACCGAAGCTCCAGAGACACCCGTAGATCGCCCGATTGCGCCTGGTGCTGTGCTACCGATGCTGCTGGTATTTCCACCCATGAATCCTGTTCCTCGATCCGGAACTGCCATCGAGGTCGAGATATTGAAGGTTCCCATGCTTGGGATTTGAACGATTTGAGCCCAACTGCTTGAACTCAACGAAATCCAACACAGTGCAACCATCACCGCAAGGACTCGGCTGACAACTGCTAACAATTTGGTTTTCATGAGGGAATCCATAGGTTTAGACACACAGGGTCAACGATTGTGCCCTCTATTGTAGCGACGAAGGGTTTTTTTCAGACCAAAGGAATCCTCGATTTTAAGGTTTTGTGGGGGCTGTAGCGGTTTTGTCGGCACTGGCATCGCCCTGGGCAACCGGATATTCTTACAGGTACTATGTCCGTTGGTTCCTCAGTTGATCCTTTCCCCAAATGGAGTCGCAGCGACTATGGCGATTGCAGACGCAGAAAAGACCGTTAAAGCCCCGAAAATCCATCACACCGAATGCTTCATCGATGGCAAGTGGCAACCGAGCCGCTCCGGCAAAACCTTTGCAACCCTTAACCCAGCCACGGAAGAAGAGATTTGCCAAGTCGCCGAGGGGGACAAAGAGGACATCGATCTGGCTGTTAAGGCAGCACGCAAAGCCTTCGATGAAGGCCCTTGGTCGAAGATGGATGCCCGAGATCGCGGCAAGCTCATGTACAGGCTCGCTGACCTGATCGAAGAGCATATCGACGAACTGGCCGCTCTTGAAAGCCTCGACAACGGAAAACCGATCAATGAATCCCGATACGGTGACTTGGTTCTCGTGCTCGATTGCTTGCGATACTACGCGGGCTATGCGGACAAAATCCACGGCTCGACAATCCCTATTCGAGGCAACTACCTGACCTACACACGCCGCGAAGCCGTCGGAGTTGCAGGTCAAATCATACCTTGGAACTTCCCAATGCTCATGGTGGCTTGGAAATGGGGGCCTGCACTTGCCGCCGGTTGCACGATCGTCATGAAACCAGCCGAACAGACCCCACTGAGTTGTCTTCGATTGGCTCAGTTGGCCCAAGAAGCCGGTATCCCCAACGGAGTGATCAACGTCGTTCCAGGATTTGGTCCCACCGCAGGGGCTTCGCTCGTTCGACATCCTGGTGTCGATAAAATCGCCTTCACCGGCGAACACCGCACCGCTCAGGTCATCATGCGCGATGCATCCGAGACACTCAAGCGATTGACGTTCGAGCTCGGTGGCAAAAGTCCCAACGTGGTCATGGCAGATGCCGATCTGGATCGCGCCGCACAAGGTGCTTATATCGGATTGTTCCTTAACCAAGGTCAATGCTGCTGTGCCGGTAGCCGTGTCTTTGTCGACAAGCGAGTCCACGCCGAGTTCGTCGAAAAAGTTCAAAAGCTTGCCAAGGCTCGGCGCGTCGGAAACCCGCTCTCGACCAAAACCGAGCAAGGCCCGCAAGTCGATCAGGCTCAGTTTGATAAGATCATGAGCTACATCGATAAAGGAAATGCCGAAGGGGCCAAGTGCATCGCAGGTGGTAGTCGCTTTGGCGATAAAGGTTACTTTGTACAACCCACGATTTTCGATGGCGTGACCGACTCGATGTCCATCGCCAAAGAAGAGATTTTTGGCCCGGTCATGTCCATCCTAACCTTCGATGACTGGGAGGATTTGATCAAGCGTTCGAACAATACGTTCTACGGCTTGGCTGCAGCAATCTGGACTCGAAACGTCGGAAGAGCCCACGAATTTGCCAAGCGAGTGCGAGCCGGAACCGTCTGGGTTAATTGCTACGATGTCTTTGACGCAGCGGCTCCTTTTGGTGGCTTTAAGATGAGCGGTCAAGGTCGCGAGCTCGGTGAGGAAGGCCTCAAGGCTTACACCGAATCGAAGACGGTCACCGTCAGTCTAGAGCCCTAGAAAAAAAATTAGGTAACTCTTCCAGAAAGCTTCGCTGTGAGCGAACCGAACCTTATCAAAGAGAACCAGGCCTTCAGAATAAGTGTCTGGTTCTCTTTTTTGTTCGCCGTACTATTCGCAGGAAGAGAAAGCCTGCAGGCTCAGAGTATCGAGTTGCCCAGGCAAGCTGCGAGTTGGAGCGGCCAGGAGTTCGCAGCCAAACTAGAGCGGGCGCATCGAGCCCTTACCAATACCCACCTGGAAGCCGCCAAAACACAGCAGATCGATGGGCTTACGGCCAACGAGCGACAAGAGTTATTCGATCGGTTTCTTGAAGAGATCTTTGCTTCAGAAGATTACGCCAAGGCCCAAGCTGACGCGTGGATGCTCGATCATTTTCAAATCGACTACTCCAAACCCGAGAGCATGGAGTCTGTCGAACAAGCTGGCTGGGATACCGACAGTTATCGCAAATGGTTGATTCAAAGCTTCCACCGTAACACTCTCTTCGATGCGTTTCTTCAAAGCCAACTTGTAGGCACGGCAGGCGATGGCTCCAACCTGCCAACTCATGCTTGGTACCTTGCGGGCCAGTGGTCCGAATACCAAATTGCACAGAACCTTTCGCCGATCGAATCGAATCTCACTAGACAATTTCAAACTGCTCTCGATTCGATTCAAAAAACCGAGACCAAGGACCAGAGTCGGCTCATCGAGTTGTGTCAGAAAGACAACAACGAAATCAAACGTTGGTGGCAGTCGCTACGTATTTGGCCGACGATCCCAGGCGACGAGCTTGTTTGGAGTTGGCCAAAGGAAGGCCGTTCAGAGAATTCAGACCCAATTGAGGTGTACGAGCCAAAAGAAGGTCAAGCGTTGCGAGGTTTTCGTGAATGGACGTTGGTGATCGACGCTAAAATCCCGAAACAAATGATTGATACAGTCGATCCGATCCTATTGTTTGCGCAAGGTGCGAACGGAAAGATCAACGAAGAACCTCAGAGGACCTTGCTAGTCGAACTTCGTCAAGGTCGGGTATGCGTCGGTTTGATCCACGACGCGAGAATTTCCTTTGAGCAGGTACAAACCCAGGAAGCCGTCGCTGCAGAGGATCCAATCCAAATCGCGGTCGTCAATGATGGACTCGGGAGGCCCGACTCGGTTCGAATTCTAGTCAACGGTCAAACGCAAGCGACCAAGCGGCATCCGCTGGCCAAGGGCTATTTGAAGGAAATTGTTTTTGGCAAGAACAACCGTTGGGTGATCGGCAAGGGTGCAAGTTCGGGCGCTGTCATTGAGCAAGTTCAAGTGTATCGATTGGCTCTGAGTCCCCCCGAGTGCCGAGGGCTTGCTCAGTGTCCCTGGACGGGTACTTGGGAGGAGATCGATGAGCCCAATCGCGCTGAGTGGATCGAGCATTACGCCCGCCGCGTGGATGTGCAGTGGAGGTATCAGCGCGAAAGCCGTGGTCATTATGTAGCCAATCTTGCTGCGGTCAAAGAGAGTGCTTCGATGACCCCTGTGCTTCGCGATGCAAACCAACCGATTTATCTAACTCAGACTCAGCGATTCCCCAACACACTGCTTTCAATAGCTACCCCAATCGATCAAACCCCAGAGCAAGTCGCAACGACAACCCCAAAGGACTGGAGAGAATCGGGGAGTCGGTGGGAGCTTGAGGCGTTTGCCAAAGCGGAAGCAAATCGGACTTGGCAATCGATGTTACGCTACGCGGATATGAGCGACCGGCAAGTCGCAATCCCCGAGCGATTGGTTTCAGAATTCGCAGATCATCGAGATCGCAGACGACTGCTGGGTGAGCTTGTAAGGCTGATGCTTGTCGAGTTGCCTTAGTGATCTGCAGGCGTGCAGTACTTCGACTCAAAGAGCTCCGTTTGTACCATCGCGTGGGACAAGTGACCGAGGGAATCGACGACCAGGTCTGGCTGGTAAGTTGTCAGTGAAGGTAAAAATGAACACTCGGAGCAAAAGGCAATTGGCGTGCCAACTGAAAGTACCGAGCTTCAACGAAACCCGTGATCACGGTGGTAAGGGGGCAATACCACCAGCAAGCGCACCTATAGGGAGATTCCGCTTCGCAAAAAGACAAGTCTTCGAGTGTCGTTGTCAGAGCGAATGTTTCCCAAATGGACCACTCGCCTAGTTCTTGGGCTTGCTGTGCCCTGTTTTTGCGATGAATCGATGAAAGTTATGCTTGCTCATCGAGCGTTGATCACAGGACTATTCGGATTACGTGTGGGCTATGGTATCAATCGTAGCGCATCAAGAGCGATGCCGATGACCATCACGGCTAAGACCAACCAAGCCACATACCACCACCAAGGTTTGAGTCTACCGGGTGTTTTTTGACCAAACTCT
>JBJSXX010000373.1:0-16351 GCA_046086605.1 Pirellula sp.
TGCTTTTGCTGCTGCCCGGGGATACTCAAGAGAATCGCTATGGCCCCGCGGTGCGAGACAAGAAGAGCGGGCTTAAGGCTTAAGGCTTAAGGCTTAAGGGGTAAGGGGTAAGGGGTAAGGGGTAAGGGGTAAGGTGTAAGGTGTAAGGGGTAAGGTGTAAGGGGTAAGGGAACAGCCTTAAGGATCCGTACCGCTACACATACCCTGCGGAGAATTCGAAACCAGAGGTGGTTTCGCTTGTTTTGGTAGACTCAAAATTTCGCACGACAAGCTTTAATCACCTGACGTTATTAACAGCCAAACGGTTGAGGCCAACCGTTTTACATTGAGCTAGACGCCGACCTGCGGTCGGAAAAATCGGCTGAGGACAACCGTTTTACTTTGCTTACCAAACGATGCTTTGGGCATCGAAGACGGGGCCTTCGATGCACGTTCTGCGATAGTCCCAACTCCCATCGCCTTGGTCGATCTTGGCCACACAGGTAAAACAGATTCCTATGCCACAGGCCATCGGAGTCTCTAACGAAACCTCGCATGCAACCTGATACTGCCCCGCAAGCTTCGATACCGCTTGCATCATCGGCTCTGGACCGCAACATGCAATACGCACCGAACCCTTGGCGTCCCGCAAGAGATTCTCCAGCACTTCTGTTACCCGCCCCCGATGCCCTAGCGAGCCGTCCTCGGTAGCAATCGCTAACTCCACTCCCCGAGACTTAAACTCCTCCAAACCCACTAAATACTCTCGTGTTCTTGCACCATAACATAGCGTCGCTTTGGCCGCGTATCGCTTGGAATTCTCGGCGGACCCAAAGGCCGCTTGCCCAAGCGCCTCGGTGGCTACAGTAAGCATCGGTGTGATGCCTACTCCCCCTGCAACCATGATCAAATGATCCACTGGCTCTATGCTAAAAGCATTCCCCAGCGGCCCCCAAACCTCAATCGATTGCCCGGCGTGCATCTTTGATAAGGCCTGGGTGAATTTGCCTTTGACGACATAAGCCACCGAGATCGCTTCAGGATTTCCCGCCGAATCGGTGTGGCGATCGAACATCGCAAGGGCTCTTCCAATGAGCGGATCATTGCAAAGGGCGATTCGAATCATGAAAAACTGACCCGGACGTGTGCACTTGGCAAGCTCGCTTGAGCGGAAGGTCAACTGCCATGTCTCTTTTGCGATCAGCTTGTGCGCAAGTATCTCAGTACGCTCGAAGTGAAAGGTTCGAAGAAGTGAATTCTTATCGGTCATTGGTCTTGCTGTTTTTTCAGGAAGTAGATTGGCTAGGTGAACACAGGATGCGCTAGTTCTCGGGGTTTATGGGAATACACTCATCGATGAAGTTCATCGTCTGGTAGAAACTTTGTGCTCTTTGTGCCTTTGTGTTTCAAAAAGATTCCTGAGGAAGCGTTTTGCAATCAGACTTTTCGCAGAAGTGAGGATCTTATGGAGTGACGATCACTTTCATCGCACCTTTTTCGCCGGCATAAAGGCGATCGAACCACTGTGGGGTATTCTCAAGATCCGTCGTCGCGGTGATCAGCGGGGCAACTTGGATCGCGCCCGATGCGAGCAACTCGATGCACTGAGGGATCTCGCCATTGCTGGCGCAAGACCCATAGACCGATAGCTCGCGAGTGACGACTGTTTGCAATGGGAGCTCGACGCTTGGGGTAAGGTTCCCGACGAGAGTCACCGCTCCGCCGCGACGGACGACTTGGAAACAGGTGCTCACCGGCTTGTTGGCTCCAACAACTTCCATGGCCGCATCGGCTCCACGGCCTTCGGTCCACTTGAGTACCAAGCTAACGGGATCCTCCGTCTTGGCATTGATGGTATGCGTCGCACCGAGTTTCTTTGCCAATTGGAGTTTTTCGTCCTCGAGGTCGACGGCGATGATTTTCGCAAAGCCCGCGATCTTGAGCGTCTGAATACAAAGCAGTCCGATCATGCCAGAGCCGACGACGACGACCGATCCACCGATGCTTCGGGGGGTGCGGTTTGCGGCGTGGACAGCGATCGAGACGGCTTCGATCATCGCTGCATGTTCGAAAGGTAGGGACTCGGGGATATGGTAAGCGATGTTTTGTGGGACGGTGACGAATTCTGCAAAGGCACCTTGGCGGCGGAATTCGTTGCAGGAGACACCGAGGACTTGGCGGTTCTCGCATAGGTTGATCGAGCCTTTGCGGCAGTAGTGGCATTTGCCACACGAGACGGTCGAATCGAAAGTCACTCGGTCGCCGATTTTGAAGCCTTGGACATCGGCACCGATGTCTTGGACAATCCCGGCGGCTTCGTGGCCCATGACCAATGGGGGGATGCGTCGACCGGAGCTACCATCAAAGCCGTGAATATCGCTTCCACAGATCCCGCATGCTTTGACCTTCACCAACAGATCCGTCGGTCCGCAGGTGGGGACTGGCATTTCGACGACTTGGAGTTTTTTGACTTCCGAGAGCAACAGAGCCTTCACGATTTCAATCCTTTTTGTTGGTTAAGTCCCCTTTTGGGAGCTTTGGAACGATGGTTTTTATGAGCATTGGCCTATAAAAAGTTGGACTTCTCGGCTAGTCTTTTGGGTCAAGGAGTCGCGAGTTTTCCAAACCTTGGGACGCGGCCCGCGACATTGTAATCAATCGGTGGAAGGAAACCATGCAAGTCCTGCATATCAGTCGCATACAAAGCCGTTTGGTCCGAGCTACTCTTATGGGTGCTTTGGCCATGTTTGTTGTTCCATTTGCATCGCAAGTTGTCAGTGCTCAAGATGCACCAAAAGTCATCGTGCCAGCTCCAGTGGTACCTTCTCAGGGAGACACAGGTTTGAAAGATCCAAAAAGCTACGCTATCGGTTTCCAGATCGGAAAAGACATTTCCGCGAGTGGTTTGAGCGCCGAGGATTTGGAACTCAAGGAGTTCTTGGAAGGCTTCACCGATGGTTTAGCAGGCAAGAGCAAGCTCACCGATCAGCAAATGCAGCAGGCAATGGCGTCTCTCCAAGAGCAGATGAAAGCCAAGATAATTCAAAAGAGCCGCAAGAACCTTGAGCGAGCCAATGACTTCCTGAAAACCAACAAAGACAAAGAGGGAGTCCAGACAACCAAATCGGGTCTGCAGTACCAAGCCATCAAGTCCGGCAGTGGCAAAACCCCGGCTTTGACAAGTACTGTAAAGGTTCACTACGAAGGCAAGTTGCTCGACGGCAAGGTCTTCGATAGTTCGATTGCCCGTGGCGAGCCGATCGAGTTTCCGGTCAACGGAGTCATTCCAGGTTGGACCGAAGCTCTTCAACGGATGAAGGTTGGCGACAAGTGGAAGCTCTTCATTCCACCCGGATTGGCTTACGGTGAGCGAGGTGCTGGTAGCGACATCGGTCCGAATGAATTGCTGGTCTTCGAAGTCGAGCTTCTGGACGTGAAGTGATCCTGGCCGATGAGTCATCTAGCTGAGTCGTTGACTTCACTTGAGCAACTCAAATCCCTTTGCGGGAGCGATCAATCGCAATTGTTATCTCATTGGCAGTCCTTGTCGCAAGCGCAGCGACAGGGACTTGCTGATCAGATCTCGCAAATCGACTTCGATGGGATACGGCGTGAAATGGGTTCGCAGGAGCGAACTTTAGACTGGGGCAAACTATCCCAAAGTGCCCAGCCCCCTTCGGCCGTTCGACTTGCGGATTCGACTCCGCAGGATCGCTTAAAAGCGATTGCCCAAGGCGAGCTTGCGATTGCATCGGGGAAGGTTGCCATGGTGCTCGTGGCCGGTGGCCAAGGGACTCGATTGGGATTCGATCTTCCTAAAGGGATGTATCCGATCGGTCCTGTTTCGGGCCGGACTCTTTTCCAGATGCATGTCGATTCGCTACGCGGAGCGATGCGTCGGTTTGGAGTATCAATCCCCTTGTTAGTCATGACTGGCCCGTCGACCCATGAACCGACGATTCGTTATTTTCAGGAGAATGGGAATCTTGGACTCAAGCCCCACGAACTGATCATCTTCCAGCAAGGAACCATGCCAGCGATCGATGCAACGACTGGAAAAATCCTGATGGAATCGACCTCCAGCATTGCACTGAGTCCTGATGGACACGGAGGTATCGTAAGGGCATTGGCCAAGACCGGTTGGCTTGATCGGGCACAAGGCCAAGGGATCGAGCATTTGTTTTACGCACAGGTCGATAACCCCTTGGTACGAGCATGCGATCCGTTGCTCATAGGTCTACATAGGCTCGGCCAAAGTCAAGCGACAACGCAGGTTGTCGAAAAACGCTTTGCGACTGAGAAGGTTGGCAACGTCGTGAATCTCGATGGCAAGACGCAGATCATCGAGTACAGCGATCTACCCGAGGAGGTTGCCAAGCAAACCAACCCGGATGGCTCGCTTAAGCTTTGGGCAGGTAACATTGCGGTGCATGTGTTTGACATTGAATTTCTGAATCGAAGCTGCCAGAGTCGCGATGCCTTGCCATTTCACCGGGCTCACAAAGCAGTCCCTTATGTCGATGATCAAGGCAAAGAGTGCATTCCTTCGGGTCCAAATGCGATCAAACTAGAACGTTTTGTTTTTGATTTATTGCCCGCTGCCGATCGGGCGTTGGTGGTCGAAGCTCGGGCTAGTGAGGCTTTTGCACCGGTGAAGAATGCGATTGGCTCGCCGACGGATTCTCCTGGAACCTGTAAAGCCGCTTTGGTGGACTTGCACCGCCGTTGGCTGACCGACGCGGGCGTGAAGCTTGACGAGGGTTGTTTGGTGGAGATCCATCCGAATTGGGCTTGGGATGAGCACGAAGTTCAAACTCGATTGGACAAGCCGACTCAGATACACGCAGACACTTATTTTACCTAGGGATTGGAAGACTGTTCGATGACTTTGCATGCAGTGATCATGGCTGGGGGTTCTGGCACAAGGTTTTGGCCGGCTAGTAGGCAAGAGGTTCCCAAGCAACTCTTGCGAATGGGTAGCCCTCGGTCAATGCTTCAGACCACGTTTGATCGGCTAAACGGATTGGTTTCCAGTCAGCATGTGCTTGTGGCTACCAATTCCCAGTTGGTCGATGCGGTTGTTTCGCAGCTTCCGGATTTGCCTATCGAACACATCATCGGCGAGCCTTTTAAGCGGGACACAGCCCCTTGCATTGGGGTGGCTGCATCGCTGGTGCAGGCGGCAGATAAAAACGGGATGATGATTGTCATGCCCTCGGATCACGTGATCGAACCCAGGAGTGAGTTCCATCGGGCGATCCAAGCCGGGGTGCGGCTAATTGACCAAGACCCCGAGCGGATCGTCACCTTTGGTATCCGCCCGACCTATCCGGCTGAGAGCTTTGGGTACATCGAAAGAGGGGGGGCTTTGGAAGGCCTTGGAGGAGTGGCTGTCTTTGAGGTGCAAAGGTTCCGGGAAAAGCCCAAGAAGGAGTTAGCCCAGGAGTTTTTCGATGCGGGGACTTTCTACTGGAACAGCGGTATTTTTCTTTGGTCTGCCAAGACGGTTTTAAACGCCCTTAAGACTTACGAACCAGAGATGTTTGCGCATATTGAAAAGATATCTCAGGCGATTGGAACCCCGCATTTTCAAAAGGTTTTTGTCGAAGAATTCGAGGCAATTCGGGGCAAAAGCATCGATTACGCGATCATGGAGCGGCATCCTAAGGTGGCCGTGATCGAGGCTCCTTTCCAGTGGGATGATGTGGGGAGTTGGCAGGCAATGTCGAGGTTGATCAAGCCCGATGACCATGGAAATGCTGTGGAAGGGCCGTTTCTGGGGATCGACTCGAAGAACATGATCGTTCGAAGTGAACCGGATCACTTGGTGGTCACCATCGGCATGCAGGATGTGATCGTTGTGCATACCAAGGACGCAACCTTGGTGGCTCCCAAGCAGGAGGAGGAGCGGGTTCGCGAGGTTGTTAAGCAACTCCAAGAACTCGGGCTTCGTGAGTATTTGTAGTCGAGTTATGCCCCGTCCTGGTTGATCCTTGTTGACGATGACCTATATTAATAAAGAGTGTTAATCGTCTGAGTTTTACCGATCCGGAGATCGTCCTTTGGTCGATCTTATTGTGGTTTGTGGCAGTGTGGGACTTGATGCACAGATCCCCGGACGTGTCAGGAGATGGGTGTGGCAGATATCAATTTAGCCGGGATCGCATCCCACGAAATCCTCGACCGCCTTCCCGAAGGTGTTGCGGTGCTTTCGCCAACGCAAACGATCGTCTGGGCCAATGAGTGTTTCAACCGTTGGTTCGGTGGCGTCGATCGAGCCGGCGAGGACTTCTATAGCGCCCTTGGCCAACCAGAACTCCAGGGCAATTCCATTTGCCCACTTGCAGCTTGCCTCGAAAAGAACCACACGTTTTCGGCGACTCTCAAACGAGAACCCAACGAGACTTCGGCCAAGCCATCGTATTATCAACTCCAAGCGATTGCAGTATCGGAGCCCTCGGAGAATCGAATCGTCGTTACGGTCCGAGATATCACGGACGAAGTTCTCCAGGAACAGAAGCTCGCGGCGATCCATCAAGCCGGAGCGAAACTAACAGATCTTAAGCCTGACGAGATTTTCGCGATGGATGTCGAGCAACGTATCGATTTGCTCAAAGAAAACATCCGCCACTACACCGAGGATCTGCTGAACATCGAGGTCATCGAGATAAGGCTCTTAGAACAGTCCACCGGGAACCTTATTCCATTGCTTTCGGTGGGTATCGATCAAGCCGCTGCTGACAGGCGACTCATGGCCAGTCCTTCGGGCAACGGAGTGACCGGTTGGGTGGCGGCCAATGCGGTTAGCTATCTATGCAAAGATACGTCGACCGACCCGATGTATTTAGAGGCTTTCAAAGGTGCTCGAAGCTCGTTAACAGTTCCGATCCTATTGCATGAGGCGGTTATCGGGACGATCAACGTCGAGAGTCCGAAACTCGCCGCTTTCTCTCTGAGCGATCAGCAGTTCTTGGAGATTTTCGCACGCGACGTGGCCGTTTCGCTCAATACCCTCGAGCTCCTGGTGGCCCAGCGGACCAATGCCGCCCAGCAAAGCTGCGACGCAATTCACGCTGCGGTTTCGCTGCCGCTGGATGATCTTCTGCTCGATGCGGTCTTCCTGATGGAAAAATACATCGGTCATGATCCCGAGAGCGTTGCCCGACTCCGAAGTGTCCTGAGCAAAGCAAGAAGTATTAAAAAATCGATTCAGAGTATCGGTCAATCCTTGGTTCCCCATGATGCTTCATCCAATCAGGAACTCAGCGAGCATTACGCCAAGCTCGAAGGTCGCCGAATACTCGTTGTCGATTTCGACGAGAGTGTCCGAAATGATGCTCACGCTCTGCTCGAACGCTACGGTTGCGTTGTCGAGACAGCACAAAGTGGGGATCAAGCCGTCGCGATGGTTCGTAGTTCCGAAGAGAAGTACGATGTGATCATCACCGATATCAAACTGCCAGACTACTCCGGCTATCAACTGATGCTCAGACTCCAGAAGATCCTCGAGTATGTTCCGATCGCTTTGATGACAGGGTTTGGCTACGACCCAGGCCACTCGATTGTCAAAGCTCGCCAAGCCGGATTGCACAAGAAGGCGATCCTCTACAAGCCCTTTCATTTAGATCAACTCCTTGGCGTCACAGAACTTCTGATCGAAGAAAAGCCTGTTCCGATCTCTCCGGTGGATCAATCCTAACGAAAGGTCGAGTCATTTGTTCTGGGGGTTCCCTCTGCGACTGTTGTTGCTGACCTTTCTGGTCTTTGGACATATCGGGTTTTGGATATCGTTGTTTAACCGGATCAATGCGACGGGATTGCATCGTCTGCATATCAAGGCGATTGAAAAGGGGATCGTGCTGGTTTGTCTCATGCTCCCTTTGGTGCTGCTTGCGATCGACTATCGAATCGATCCAGAATCTTCCAAACTGCATCGGTGGCTCGATTACATCTTGGGCAAATCGTCGTTTCCCAAGGTCTCCGTGTGGAGTTTTGCTTACGGGCTATTCGCGATTTTTTACGGTCTCCTGGGAGGGATCGCATGGCTCGTCCATCGTCCTGGGTTCCACACCGCGCGCGACAGGCAGACCATTTTGCAAACCCATATCGAGAAACGGCTCGATCGCAATCATCCCGATTGGCAATTGGGTCGCAAGGCGCAATCGAGCCTGCGAATACCTGGAAATGAATTGATGCATTTGGAGGCAAACACCAAAGCACTTCGGCTCGATAAGATCCCCGAGAGTTTCGTCGGTATGAGGATCGCGCATCTTTCGGATATCCATTTGACAGGCCAGTTGCCCGAGGAATTCTATCGCCATGCAATCGAGTGGCTCGAATCGCAAAACGTTGACTTAGTTTGCCTCACGGGAGATATCATCGACAAGTCGATTGCCTTGCCGAGTCTGCCTGTGATTTTTGGAAACTTGAACCCTCAGATTCCAAGGGTTTTCGTTTTGGGAAACCATGATCGAGCCTGCGGCTTGGATCAGACCGTCCGAGAGGTCATGTCAGGCCTGGGCTGGATCGATGTTGGTCGAGAGGATCGACGTTTAAAGACCGCACGAGGGATGCTTGCGATCCTCGGCAATGAACGTCCCTGGTTTCATCGGGAACTCAGCCTTGGTTTTTCTCCCGATGGATCCAGCACACAGGAATTTCGATTGGGCATCTCGCACTCCCCGGATCAATTGCCATGGGCAAAACGACTTGAGGTCTCTTTGCTTCTTTGCGGACATACCCACGGAGGTCAGATTCGATTTCCTTGGATCGGGCCGATCATTGCGCCGAGCAAGTATGGTAGCCGTTTTGCTTCAGGTGTATTTTACCAATCCCCGACACTCATGCACGTGAGTCGGGGGATGTCCGGTGTACAACCGATTCGACTTCGATGTTTGCCTGAAGTCTCGGTTCTCGAATTGCGAAAAAGATCTTAGGCACTTTTCGAACGAGGCTCTGAGCGTTAGACTCTTTCGTCCCCGATAGGCTAGGCATTTTATGAAAGAGTCTGATCCGCCAGAAGAAGCATTGAGCGTTGAAGAGAAGTCCGAGTTGTGTCAACAACGGATCGGCTATCGATTTTCCAATGCCAGTCTTGTCGTTTCAGCGTTGACCCATGCGAGCGTCGCAACGAGCCGTAGCCATTCGAACGAACGAATGGAGTTCCTGGGTGATGCTATCTTGGGAATGGTCATTTGCGAGGAAATTTTTCGATCTTACCCAGATTACCTTGAGGGTGATTTGACCAAGATCAAATCGGTGGTGGTTTCCCGGCGTGTATGTGCAAAAGTATCCAAAGCCTTGGAACTCGAGGAATGCTTGATCGTGGGTCGAGGGATGCTCAAGCATGGGATGCCGCGGTCGTTGCTCAGCGATGTCTTCGAAGCGATTGTTGCGGCGGTATTTCTCGATGGAGGACTTGAAGAAGCCCGAAAGTTTATCCTTCGTTATTTGGAGACGGAAATTCGTTCTGCGGCCCAAGGTCATAGTATTGGCAATTACAAATCGCTTTTGCAACAGTTGGTTCAAGGGAATTACAAGGGTTCGCCGGTGTATCGTTTGGTAGGGGAAAGCGGCCCTGACCACAGCAAATATTTCGAGGTCGCCGCAGAGGTCATCGGTAAGCGTTTTACATCAGCTTGGGGGCGTAGCAAGAAGGATGCCGAGCAACGGGCTGCGGCCAACGCATTGGCTGAGCTTAGGGGCGAAGAGCCACCGTTTCCGAACACCAATTTCCAGCAGCCGACCCAAAGACCCCAGGACCATGACTAAAAGGTTCCTGCTGGCTTCGTTTTAGCACGCTATTTTCGTGCCGGGCGATTGATCGGCCCTGTGCTGGCTTGGCGAAAGTACTCGACCTCGGAGACATTCTTAAGGGCTGCGGTGAGAACTTCCCAATCCCGGATTCGATCGTGGTCTTGAGCTGACAGTCGGTCTTGGACAATCAGTCTTGCGATGATCGGCTTGGAATTGCTTGAACGTTTATCTAGCAATCGAAGTTCCATAGGCAAGACCCTTTGGTCTCGGAGAAATGCGTTGAGCTGCATCCTCAACAAGGGCGGCTTGTAGGGAGGGTTCACTGCATGCATCTTCACCGACCAATCGGCGAAGTCGGAGTAATCGATCGCCATCTGCTCGAGGCTTGGAGATTTTGTTTTGAACCTATAGGCCGAGCGTTCGCAGGCCAAGAGGTAGAATCCCTGATCATCGATGACGGCTTGAGTAGGACTCGTCCAAGTCGCAAGTTCCTCGGAAGTCATCTGCGAGCGAAGATTATTGATCCGATCATCGAGTTGCTGCATAGCGATCTTGCATTTTCGCTGTGCGGAAAGATCGGCAAGCATCACCGATTGGTCCTTGTAATCGACCACGATTAGTCTTCGATGGGTATCGTCCCACTCGATGGTTCGATTGGCAAGGAACATGGTTTGAGTTGTCTGCAGCGGTGGCTTGGTTTCGTCCGTATAAATATCGGTATCGATGCGAAACTCTGAAGGTCGCTCTGATTGGGTCTGCCCAAAAGCGATTGAATGGACGCTGACCATAGGGCTAAGCCATATCCCTAGAGTGACGAACATGCCAACGAGCAATCGATTGCGGTAGTCCATAATGGTTTTTAAATCGAGGCAGTCGCAGCATCCAATGCGTGGTCTTCGCTCGGATCGTATTTATAAAACAGGCGAGATGCTCGGCGGGCGAGCAACGCCAAATAGTGACCTCGGAAGGCTGGTTCGGTGCACTCGGTCACAGGCTTTCCGCTGGAGGGGTGAACAAAGTTCCTGATCTCTTCTTGCAAGACGCTTTCTTTACCTTCTTTGGGTTCATAAACTCGCACGGAGCACTCGCAACTCCCCTGATAGAGCGTCTTGTTTTGTTTCAGTTTCAAGTCTTTGATATTGATCACGATGACGCAATCGGCATCGGTTTGATTCCCTATCTCGGCGTAGTTCTTGCGATCGAGTGGTTGGTCTTTGAACGCTCGATCTACATCCTCTTGGTCGACAAAGACGACCTTTTTGTTCTTCAATTCATGTTTGATGTAACCTTTGAAATTGTCGGCCATCACCAACGCCGAGGGGTCTTCGATGGCGACTCCATCGACAGTGGTGATCAGGGCCACCTTTTTCTTGGTGATATCGTATTCGGGTTTAACCCTTGGATCATGCAAAAGAACAACCAGGGTTCTGAGCAGATTTGTACAACCGGTAGTCGAACCTAGGGTCAGGCCAAGCATGACAAGCCACAGGCATGCCATGACCCAATACCCTCGCTTTGAACGATTCAAATTCATCGTCGAAACACTCCCGAAAATCCGTTTTCGAAATCC
This sequence comes from Pirellula sp., assembly GCA_046086605.1. GTDB lineage: Bacteria > Planctomycetota > Planctomycetia > Pirellulales > Pirellulaceae > JBKCUI01. Next base: position 11,306 of record JBJSXX010000373.1, read on the forward strand.
CAAGCGACATGCCTTTGATAGACAATCCCATCGCTTATAGCGATTCGACTCGGCCGATGCCATAGAGTTTTCACCCCTGCATCCTGATGCTATCCTATAGAGCATGACACAAAGACTTTTTTTGCTGGCACTCTTGGTTTATCTGCCTTCTGCATTTTGTGCAGATACCCAACCGAATATTCTAGTAATCCTTGCCGATGATCTGGGCTACAGCGATTTGGGTTGCTACGGAGGTGAGATTCAGACTCCGCATATCGATCGATTGGCGGCCAAGGGACTTCGATTTACCCAGTTCTACAACTCAGCCCGCTGTTGTCCGAGTCGCGCTGCGCTGATGACTGGGCTGTATCCGACCCAAGCCGGGATTGGAGACTTTACGAGTGCTGTCCCGGATGACAAACGAGGCCCTGGCTATCTAGGGCGACTCAATGGAAATTGTGCTACCATCGCTGAACTTCTCGAACCTGCCGGCTATGGTTGCTATTATGTCGGTAAGTGGCATATGCACTCTCAGACCGGACCAATTGATCGCGGATTCCATCAGTTCTACGGTTACACTCGGGGTCACTCGCACGATCAATTCGATCGCGATTACTACGTCCGACTTCCTCACGGAACTCCCAAAGAGATTAATCCACCTCTGGAGCAGTACTACGCGACGGATGTGTTCAACGAGTATGCGTTGGAGTTCATTCGGCAGGGACAAGCTCGAGAAAAGCCTTGGTTTGTTTTTTTGGCGCACTCTTCGCCTCATTTTCCAATCCAAGCGCCAGCGGGTCGGGTTGCCAAGTACCAGGCCCTGTATCGCCGCGGTTGGGATCGGCTACGAGAGGAGCGTTTTAAGAGGATGAAGTCGATTGGACTCATCGATGATCCAGCTTGGCAACTGACCGAGCGTTCGATCGTTCCGGTTGACGACGACAAGGTCGCAAATGGGTTCTCAGGGCAATCCAATCCTCCATGGGAGGCTCTTGCGGTCGATCGCCGAAACGATTTAGCCCAGCGTATGGCCGTCTATGCAGCCATGGTCGAGTCGATTGATACGGGGGTAGGTAAGATCCTTGAGCATCTTCATAAAACAGGAGAGTTTGAAAAGACGCTCATTATTTTCTTGAGCGACAACGGGGCTTGTTACGAGTGGGGGCCATTTGGATTCGACGGAGAGTCTCGCAAGGGGATCAATAAGCTACATCAGGAATCACAACTCGAGCAGGTCGGTGCTCGCGACTCGCATCAATCCTACGGGAGTGCTTGGGCCAATCTCAGCAACACACCCCTTCGCAGTTACAAGCACTTTACCTACGAAGGTGGTATCATCAATCCGTGCGTTGTGCATTTTCCTTGGAAGGATAAATCGGGTTGGGTGCATCGTCCAGCCCATATGATCGACATCGTTCCGACGATTTTGGAGGCAGCAGGAGTTGATTATCCGACACGCGACGAGCAGCCCGATTTGCATCGACCCGAAGGCCTCTCGCTTTGGAAAATCGCCGATGATACTCAGGCTACCCAAGAAAGAATCTTAGGTTTTGATCATCAAGGAGCACACGCTCTTCGGCAAGGTGATTGGAAGATTGTTTGGACCAAGCGTTCCGCTGAGCCCATCCGATGGGAGCTATTCAATCTTTCGCTTGATCGTTGCGAGACGACCGATCGATCGCAAGACCATAAAGATATTGTCGAGCGAATGGTGGGTCAGTGGGAAGCCTGGGCCAACCGAGTCGGAGTCGATTGGCAAAGGGATTGGTAAGCTCGATCAGGATCACGACCAGTACCAATAGGCTTAAACGTCCGAGAGGTTTTTCGGGGGCCAAACTGCTCGCATGGCGTTTAGCACCGCCACAACATCGATCGCTTCTTGAACGATCGCACCCGAAACAGGATTCAAATATCCAAAGGCTGAAAGGATCATGGCGACGACACTCAAGGCCATGCCACCCAGAGCGCATTGAAGGGCGATCGATTTCATTCGCCGACCGATATGCAAGAACTCGTCGACCTTGGTGAGCTTGTTGTCCAAAACCACCACATCGGCGGCTTGTGCCGTCACATCGCTGTTGTTTCCGATCGCAATACCGACACTGGCTGCCATCATCGCCGGTGCATCGTTGATTCCGTCCCCGACATAGAGTGTCTTGGCCTTGGCCGTTTCCTTGCGGACAATCTCCAACTTTTGCTCTGGACTCTGCTGCGCCAGAACATCCTCGATTCCAACTTGCTCGGCCAAATACCGCACCTCGGATTCCCGATCCCCCGAGACGATCATGGTTTTACCGATGCGATGGTTACCACCTAGATGGTCGATGAACGCTTTGGAGTCCAGCCGAGGTGCATCGTGCATGCGATAGATGGCCGCATAGCGATCATCGATCGCGATGACACACTCGAGTCCTTCGGAGGACTCAGGCATGTACTCGAGTCCCGCGATTGTTTGCTGGCCGATCTTCTTGCGACTCGTTACGAGAATTTTTTGGCCTTGAACGCTTCCGGTAAGCCCCATTCCTGGACGTTCGCTTACCGATGCGGCGGGATAAGTCGCGACGCCTTGGGCATTGGCCGCCGAGACGATCGCATGGGCCAAAGGGTGTTTGGAGTAATGCTCTAAGCTTGCCACCAAAGACAAAACTTGATTTGCATCGAACCCTGGCGCAGCGATTTGCTGGGTTAAGGTTGGCTGCCCATAGGTCAGTGTTCCGGTCTTATCAAAGATCGCAGTCCGCACCGAGGAGACCTGTTCGAGGGCCACTGGACTCTTGACGATGATCGCTCGTGAGGCACATAAAGAGATGGATCCTAGGATCGCGATGGGGATCGCTAAGAGCAGTGGACAAGGAGTCGCGACAACCAGGACCGAAAGGAATCGGGTGGATTCGCCAGAGAGCCACCAGGCGATCAGTGCGACCGCTAAGGCGATGGGAGTAAACCAGGCTCCGATTTGATCTCCAAGGCGTCGCATCGCCGGACGGCTCTGTTCGGACTCCTGCATGACGGCCATGATCCTGGCATACCGGGAGTCAGCAGCTTTGTGAGTCGTTTCAATCACCAGCACTCCATCTCCGTTGACCGCGCCGGAGATCACTGCTGAACCACTGGTCTTGGTGATCAAAAAAGGTTCGCCAGTTAAGTACGACTCGTCCATGACGCTATGGCCTTCGATCACCCGACCATCGACCGGTGCGACTTCATGGGGATAAATCACAACGACATCCCCGACGAGGATCTGTTCCAGGGGGACTGTCTGAATCTCAGAAGCTGGGGTTCCTCGTCGATGAGCCATCGTCGGCAAACGCTTTGCCAGGGCCGAAAGAACACTCGTTGCATTGGACATCGCATAGGTCTCGAGGGCTTCGCCACCCGAGAGCATCAGGACGATGATCGCTCCAGCCAAATATTCGCCCAGCAATATCGAGACAATGATCGAAATGCCCCCAAGCAAATCCGCACCGAATTCCAGCTTGATCACTTTCGCCAGAAGACCCGCGACCAAAGGCAATCCACCAACGCCAAGTACGATCCAAAGGGGCCATGGATGATCCGACACGCCGGTGAATCGTAGCGTAAGGTAGATTGCGATGCATACCAATGACAAGATAGCGATGAGGGTCGTTTGCCATCGAAGCCAACTCAGAGAAGATTCGGAGGATTCGGCCATGCTTTTAAGGAGTGATGAGCAAGAGTTTCATTTCCCGCACGGCTTCTTTCATGCCGACTAGAACAGCCCTCGAAACGATGCTGTGTCCGATATTGAGCTCTCGCATCCCTGGAATCGCTGCGATGGGACGTACATTCTGATAGGTCAATCCGTGTCCTGCATGGAGTTTGAGCCCAAGATCGATGGCTAGCTGGGAAGCGCGCTGGAGTCTGTACAGTTGACTTTGCTGCTCTTGACCACGGGCTTCGGCATACTGACCTGTGTGGAGCTCGATGGCTTCGACTCCTAATTCTTTGGCGATATGAACTTGCTGGTCGTCTGGATCAATAAACAGGCTTACCAGGATTCGAGAATCCTTGAGGGCTGCGATGGCATCTCGCAGCTGGTTGCTCTTAGGACGCAAATCCAACCCGCCTTCGGTGGTGACTTCTTGACGCTTCTCTGGAACAAGCGTCGCTTGCTGGGGCTTAACACTGCAAGCTATTTGGACAATCTCCGGAGCGCACGAGAGTTCAAAGTTCATCTTCGTGCGGAGGGTCTGCGATAGGATCTGCACGTCGCGGTCTTGGATGTGGCGACGATCCTCTCGAAGATGGATGGTGATTCCGTCGGCCCCGCCGAGTTCGGCCAAGACCGCTGCGGCTACCGGATCGGGTTCGACCGTCCGACGCGCCTGACGTACTGTTGCTACGTGATCGATATTGACGCCCAGTTCAACCATGCTCAAGCCGTTTGCTAAAGGACTGGAAAAAAGCAGTCCCGATAGTTTAGCTACAGCTAGGCCAAGCAGAAGGGGAAACGACTCGCCCCGCAAGTGCGGGCAAGGGCCACTTGCGAAGGCTTGCGGAGCGAGCCTTCTCCGAGGATGTGCGATCCACCGTAACGACCGGTGACCGTGAAAACTGGGCCTAACCTGATGGGAAGGTCTGTCGGTTTATCCAGGGTTGCTGGGGTTCGACGCCACTAAGATCACGGGACTTCCTTGTGTCGGACAATCGAGAGCTCGTTTGAGACTCGACGAACCCATAAGACGCAACAACCGTGCCAAACTCGAAAATGATTTGGAGGGTTTCACTTTGAAGCGCCTGGGTAAATTGGGGGGTTCTTTGAGACTGAAAAACCAGCTTTTCACGGCGGCTTTTTGTAAAAACTTCCGTTTGGCTTAGGAATTTTTTACAAAGCGACCTCGATGATTTCTCTCCGAAAATGCCTATTCAAATTGGGATCGAGAATCATACTAGGTGGCCCGGAGTAGTGCTTTCTTTGACTGATGAAGCTATCGATTGAAAAAACTGCCTGAAGAACCCTAAACCTCTACTGATTCTGAACATGAATTCCACCGCCAATCCTCTTCGTATTTGCTGCATCGGCGCCGGTTATGTCGGTGGTCCGAC
>JBJSXX010000374.1:0-16497 GCA_046086605.1 Pirellula sp.
CTTCGTTGGGCATAATATTCGGCCATGAGCCGATTTGCGATGCGAGAAGTCCCGGCCCTTGAGCGGGTCATCGGTGCAAGAACGACACGGTTTCGGAGGGCCAGATCACGAAGAGCAAAAGGTTCAAACAACGCACCGCTAGACATAGGAAATCATCTCTTCTGTTTTGAAAATGAGAGCTCTTCAGGAATTATTGTGGCTAAAGATATATTCTACTGGAAATCTTCGTGCTCGTGCTCGTGCTCGTACTCGTACTCGTACTCGAAGCCCTTCCGATAGAGTTTGAGCGACTAGACTATTGAAATTCCGCATCGATCCAAAATCTAATTCGTTAGCCACAGCTACTTGTCGAGTACGATCACGAGCACCGTTTCACTGAGCACGAGCACGCACAATGCGACACAACTAGGGCACGCCCCAGCGTTTGCGCAAGCCCCATTGCAAGATGAGCAAACCTGCGATCGATAGAAAAACGATCCAGGAATCAAGTGCCGTATCGCCCAATTGAAATGTCTCTACTGCCGTCTCGGTCGCCTGCCTCCGACGCTCCAACAGTCGACTTATCAAATCCCCTGTTTGCTCGGGACTTACCAACATACCACCAGCAACTTCATTGAGTTTCACTAACTGACTCATCAACTGCCAATCAGGTAGTGGTTGCAGTGTCTCCAAACTCTGATCAATCACAACAAACGGCAACCTTGCCTCGAGCATATTGCCCTTCGAACCCGCCGCCGATGCTCTCCACTCGTATCGACCCGGCTGCTTGACGCCATCAAACGCCATCTTCATGCTCGTGGCATCCCTAGGATTAAACCGAAACTCTCCCACGGGCTGCTCTTTGGCCGGCTGATCCTCTTGCGTCGAAGTCTCATACTTCCACAACTGAAGACCGACCTCCGTTGGCATTTTGACCTCTTTGCTTCCAGGGTTCCAATTCATCATCAACTCGGATCCTTGTTGCAACAACAAACGCCGACGCCCCATGCTCAGTTGCATCCCCTCTTCGACCGCCTCACGCCTCAACCCCCACAAAGCCATCTGTCGCCAAAACTGCTTGAACTCTTTGCTCTTGCCCTGCCTAAGCCATTGAAATGTGGAATCAAAAGCCAAACTCATCACCCGTCCATTACCGGCAATGCCATTGACCATGAGCGGCTGCCCCGAATCGCTTGTGGCCAAGACTTTTACGCCCGGTGCATTCTTGATCCCGCCCCATCGATTCGCCCCCGTCAGTGGCTTCATCTCTTTCCATAATGCGGAATAATCCATTCCTGGTTCGCCGATCTGCAACAATCGATCGATCGCCACGGGCACAAACTGCACCGCACCCTCGTAGTGATTCCTCAAATCGATCGGCCCGCTTCTCGGCTGGCGAATCGCTGCCCCCATCTGAATCGGTAGCACATCGGCCAGTGGTGTACTGTTCCACCCCCCTGCCCCGTAGGCAAAATAGCCTCCAAGCGTAATGATCCCTGCACCTTGCTGCACTTGCTCAACGAGCAACTTGCAACCAGCAGCACCAATGGCATCGGAATCTAAATCGCCGAGAATGAATAGGTCATACACGCCATTGGAAAGGCGTTGACTCAAGTCGATTGGCCATCTTTGAATCGGCTCTCTTGCGATCCACAAGCGATCGACTTGCATGTCCGGGGACTCAAGAAGTGCATTGGCGATGAACTTCGACTCCGTCCTCGGTTCACCCTCGATGAACAATACCCTCGCCCCACCACCCCGCACATTCAAATACGAGGTCATTCGGTTGTTCTCTAAAACCGATTCGCCATCGACCGGTTTGGCCTCGATCCACAACTCATAGGAGCCTTCGTCAGGTGCAACCAACGGTAACTGAAACGAGATGGCTTGATCGCTCTTGGTCGGACGGACTGTCGTCTGCTCGGCGAGCCTGGCTAGTCCATCCTTACCAACGATCTTCATGGTGATCGTAACATCGCGATTGGCTACACCCCGAGCCTTGAGCATGCCTCGAACGTAGATCTGATTCTTGGCATAAGCGTCGAGTTGCTCGGGAACCCCTTCGAGCCCCAGATCCCGAGCTTGATCGCTATCCCCCCGAGGTCCAATCCCTACCAAGTACAGGGGAATATCCTGCCTAGCAAACTGCTTGGCCACCTGCTGCGGATCGGTCTTGGCGGGGGCGAGTGTCTGAGCGCCATCACCCATCCAAATCACCGCCATCAAAGGACTCGGCAACGTCGTGCTTGTTAGTTGAGACAACGGGCCGCCGATATCGGTGCTGGCCCCCTCGGCCTTCGGAGGTAGCATCGGAGGTGCCGTTGCCGCAGCTTCGATATCCCCGAGAGATTGCAACTGCGTGTCGTAGACAAATGGGGCGAGTTTGATCTGATTTCCAAGTTGAGAGCGGTTGCCCCACAGGCCGTTCCATACCTCTAACTGTTGATCCCAACGGCTCTTTTTTCCATCCCCTGAACTCAGTTGCATGCTTGATGATTTATCCATCAAGACGGCAATCGTTCCCTCCGGCTCTCGCTGCTTGGTCCAATTGACGCCCGGCTTGAGAATCGCAAGCATCAGAAGCGCGATCAGCATCAATCTAATGAGTCGCAAAATCCACTTCTGGAACCGTGTCAGCCCTTGCAGATCCATCACAAAGAACCAAACAAAAAGCAGCCCGATCGCGATCAGCGAGACCAGGCCGTAACTGCCAAAGACCGGGGAAAGTGTCCACTCCATCAGGACTTCCCCTTCTGTTTCGAATTCTGCTTCGAGGAATAGAAGCGACTCGACATGGTTTGCTCGGCCATCACCATCATGGCCAAGATCACCCATAGAAACGGTGTCAAATCTCGACCGTACCGCCCTTCTCCGATCGAGCTTTGTACTTGCTCTTTGTCCTTCGCGATCAAGAGATTATCAATTCCGATGGATTTCTCTAAGACGCTCCGATCGACGGCTTCGAGGGAAACTTCGTTGCGATCGACGTTGACACTAAAGCCTCTGCTGAGAACCCCGCGAGCTCGGATCCCTCGCAGCCGATAATGTCCTGGTTGCTGGGTGAAACCATAGGTGATCAAATCGTCTTCGGCATCGACGCGAATCTCTTCGCCACTGGGCGGCCTCAACTCATAGGTCTTTGGAAACTCCTTGGTGTTGTTCTCCAAGACAGCCGTGGTACCTACGTTGTAATTCAAAGGATGCTTGTTCTGCGTTGCCAAATAACGGACCGTCCCCAAGAACAACGCGAAACCAGGCCAAGCGTCCGAACTGGTCGAAAACAACTCGCTCCAAGCTCCCTTGCTGGCCGTGACTGAAGGCTCTGGATAAGGGAGCGTCATGACGATGATTCGACCTGAGCCCCGTATCGACTCGACCATCATGGGAAGCTCGCTTTGCGTGTAACTTGCGATCACCGAAGCTGTCGGATCGAGCTCGACCAAGTTCCAATGCTGATAAACCGGATAGTTTACCCACGGGATCTCCTCTGGAGGTCTTTCGAAAATACTCCAAATCGGATGATTCGCCAGAGCGGGTCTTAGAACTGTAATCGTACCGTCCATGGCCGATTTGGTTATCCCGCGAATTTTCCCCGGAAGCAAACTAGGCACCCCTCCTTGAGCCCCCTTTTCCAAAAGTGTGCTACCAAGTGGTATCGCCTGTCCGTTGTTGCCAAGTGCCTGCGGCCCAAGAGCACCCGGTCCGAGCACGATCAGCAGGCCGCCTCCGTTTCGAACCCAGCCTGAAATGCGGTCGGCTTCGTCACCCGTTAATTCGGATGGATTGAACAGTACAAGGCTCGAATACTTGGAAAGATCGATCTGACTAATTCTCGCCCTGGGCTCTACATCGACGCTGTTGGCTGCCTCTGAAGCTTTGTCTCGACTTGCCGCGATCGAGGAGTCAAGCATCAGTGCCACCAACTGCCCATCGTTGGCATCATCACAAATGACTACCGACTTGCCCTGCTCTCTGGCTTCGATGGTCAAATAGTAAGCGTTATCGATCTCCAGCGGATCGGGCCTAGCCAATCGCAAGACCGCGTGATTGGTTCCCTCTGAAAGATCTTTCCAAGGGATCTGCACACTTGCCGATCCCTGCTCATTGGGTTGGACGACTTGTCGATCGAGCAGCTTTGCATCCGGGATTTGCCATTGGCCATCTCGACCCGAGGCGGCCTTTTTCTCGACAGGCTCGGCTGCGAGCTCGACCATCAATTGCTCTTTAATATCCCCTTCGAGTGCTCGTAGATCTGCCTGCAAGGTGACACTTCCACCGGGCGCTACGCTTTCGGACGAGAGTCTCAAGTTCTCCAGCGACCAGTTGCGTATGTCCTTTTGGGGAACTCCCAAATCGATGATTTGCAAAAGTATACGTGGTTGCTTTTCAAGATTCGGATCAGCGCTTTCGCCTGTGATAAAGGGAACCAGGTCGGCATTCTCTGCATTTCGCCAAGCATTCTTTCTCATATCCGACAGGACATACACCTCACGTCGCTCGAGTTTGCTCTTGCGCAAAGTGTCTGCCGCAAGGGTGATTCTCTCGATCAAGTCGCAAGCTTTGCCATCCACAGCAACGCGATCGAGTTGCCTTTCGGCAGACAAACGATCTTGGTTCACTCGACCACCATTGTCGCTTCCGATGATCGCGATTTCGCTTCCGACTGGCAATCGATCCATCAGCCAGCTTGCCATCTCCTTGGCATCCTCAAGCCGCGTATGGTTCAGGTACTTGTAACCCATCGTCGGCGAGGTATCGATCACAATCGCCGCGCACACGGGCCCTTGGTTATTGGCCAGTGGTGTGTCACTGGATCGATTCAACACTGCCCAGCCATAGAAACCGGCGCCCATCCAAAGTCCCAAGGCTAGCATGGCAGGTAATACGATCGCAATCCATCCGCGTTTTCGCCCCCAGAGCACGATCGCTGCGAGCGAACTTAGCGTGGCCAAAATAGCGAGCAATCCAGCGAGCAAACTATTCGCAAAAAGTCCGCTTGCCACTCGCGGTGCTGCCAGCGCGGCAGCGAGCAATAGGACCATCAAAACCCTGAGCGCAAGCAGTATCCAACGCTTGACCGACCAACCTCGCTGGGCCTCGACCGCCGTCTTTTTCACAAAGCGTATCGCAGGAAACTCGAGCGTCTTTGGCTGCCTTCGCCCGAGCATGTGAAAAAGGATCGGTGCTAGCGCTGCTAAACATCCAGCCAGAACAGAGACATGTAGGAAGGTCATCGATCTACTTGCCCCACTTAGAAGCGATTCCTTCGACTGATCAAGTATTCCATCAACGCCTTGTCGTAAGGAACACTCGTATCGAGCGGTACATAATCAATCCTCGATTGACTGAAATTTGATTTCAAATCCTCACGAAAGGCTCGAACATTTTCCCGATATTCGTGACCGATGTCATCGGCATTGACCGGTACGATCTCGTCGGTCTCTGGATCTTTCAGTTCCACCAACCCCTGGAATGGAAAATGGACCTCGGCCTCATCGAGCACCTGGAACACGATCACGTCATGTCCAGCATGCTTGAGCATCCGAACCGCATCGAGCGACGATTCCGAGTCGGTTAGCAGATCGCTCATGATCATGATCAAGGATCGATGGTTGAGCATCGCCATCATCTGCTGGATCGGGCCCCGCAGTTCCGTCTTACCCGACGTCTTGAGCTTGACCAATTGGCTAAGAATAGCCGCAAACTGGCTTCTGCGCGATCGAGGATAGATACTCGCCTTGATTTTCTGATCGAAGGTCACCAAGCCTACAGGATCTTGCTGCATGAGCATCAAGTAGGACAAGGCAGCGGCAAGACAGATGCAGTAATCGAACTTGGTCAACTGCTGGCGGTAGGTGTAAGCCATCGATCGGCTCGTATCCATCATGATATAGCCGGTCAGATTCGTCTCGGACTCGAACTTTTTGACGTAATACCGATCGGTTTTAGCATACGCCAACCAATCGATATCCTTCGGATCGTCGCCATGCGAATAGCGGCGATGCTCGCTGAACTCGACCGAAAATCCATGATAGGGGCTTGCGTGCAACCCCTGCAGGAACCCTTTGACCACAAGCTGGGCACGCAGATCCAGGCGTTTGATCTGCGAGGCCAACTCGGGCTTAAGGTACTGCTCGACTGCGACCATACTGCATCGATATCCGACTGAGTGTTATTTGGAGTTCCACGGGAGTCGGCAATAGCCCCACTGCCCGTTGTTTTCATCGACTCCGATTTCAATCCACTTCAAACGATCGCCGATCTTTGGATAGAGTTTCGCCCGCATTTGACTGGCGATCCAACCGGCTATCTCTTCAGCCGTGGTATTGACGATTGGCATCAGCATACAATCTTCCTTGGGAAAGACCCAGCGTTTTTGCCGGAACCGTAATACCACTTCCTGGTCTTGCTCCTCGACGTGGATCATCGGGTGATTCAATGCGATGAGCATATGGTGATCGAGTTGCTTTACCAATTCCGCGAGTGAATCGCGAAAGGCAATGAAATCGATCACGTAACGATTCTCATCGAGTTCTCCGGCAACCTCGGCTTTGAGCCCATAGTTGTGACCGTGCAAACATTCGCAAATGTCACCCGCAAAGGTTATGAAATGCGCGGACGAAAATACAAGTTGCTCTTTTTGCAATAGGACTCGAAATTCCTGCTTCTCGGTCATCGTTCCTACACTTGCTATCAATTGGATTTGAACATCGGTGAATTGGGATTGCCGCGTGAGAGCAGATAAGCGATCAGATCGAGCGCTTCGTCCTCGTTTAGCTTGTTCATCAACTCGGCTGGCATCAAAGAAAGTGCAGAAGTTTTCTCTTGCTCGATGTCTTTGCGATCGACGGTGACTGTTTTGGTCGCGTCCTCTGGATCGACGACCATCGTCACCTTGCCAGCAACATCGTTGACGATACGTCCGGTGTGAACCGTACCGTCTTCCATTTGCAAAACCATGGTTTTGTATTGATCCGAGATGACTTGGCTAGGACGCACGATTGCATCGATCAGGTCGCCAATTGCGAATCGCCCAGCGGCTTGGGTGAGATCTGGACCCGTTGCCCCACCGTCACCTCCGAATCGATGGCAAATCACGCAGCGGGCCGCCGCATACATATTCTTGCCGTTTTCAAAGTTTCGACCTTTCATCTTGTCCGAAGCCAATTTTACCAAGGACTCTGTCGTGTATGCCTTACCAGGTCCCTTGGGTTCAGGAAGGGTCTTGGGCAACGCCGCAGGCTTGCGTACCCCGAGGGCTTCGAGCACAAATCGCTCTTGGTCGTTTGAGAAAGAGTAAGCGTCATTGGCAGCGTTGATCAGGAATTTTTGGTAACTGTTCCCGCCGCTCCAAGTTTGCGCCTTTTCAAACCACTGAAAGAACTCTTTGCGTTGATCGACCGTCCAACCCTCTTTGAGATTTCTCATCGAGAAGGCCATGTGGAACTGCTGCAAGTCGGGTTGATTTTCGAGCATGGCAACGATCGGGCCGCCATAACCTCGATTGCGTTCCAAGATTTCGCGATAGTCGGCCTCGGTTTTCTTGCGCTCTTTGGAGAGCAGCGGCAAGGCTTTCTTCGAGAGCACCGGGGATTGCAAATGAGTTAGCAAGATCACCAATTCCCGATCGAGCAAATCATCGCCAGACGGGAAAAGAGGTTCGATCGCCCCGAGCAGCGAGTCTCGGAAGGAGTTATCGACGGCTCCCAGACGAATCAGAACAAGCTGTGCTCCCCGTGCTAAATCGAGCCTCTGTGAAGCCGAAAGGGAAGAGAGTTGGAGACTTCCAAGCTGTCTGAGGAGCAATTCTTTGATATCGGGTTCTCCGACGCGAGCTAACCCAACAACTCCAGTTAGAACCGTGTTGGCATCGGTGCTTTTGAGAATCTCCGATTGCCACTTGGCCGCAGGAACCCTTTCGAGCGCCACACGTGCAGCGTAGCGAATGTGACGATCACTACTGCCAAGCTGAGAAACAAGTTTAGCGATTGTTGCATCGTCTTTAGGCTGATCATTGTGGAACGCTTCGATAGCCCGGCGCTGAGCATGCGCTTCGTTGAGAGCAAGCTTAGGTGCAGGAGCCGTCGACTCGTTTCCAACGTATCGAACTCGGTAGAGTTCCGACTGAGTCCCACGTCCTCCGACAGTGAAATAGAGATGCCCATCTTTGCCAACGGTCACGTCCGTTAGTGGCAGGGGAGTTCGCGAGACAAATTCTTCTTTGGTCGCGGAATACGACGCTCCGTTGGGTTCCATGTGGATCGCATACATAGTGCCGAATGTCCAGTCGCAGATGTACAACGCCCGTTGATATTTGGATGGGAATTTCGCCCCCGTGCCGAATTCAACTCCAACAGGAGATCCAGGGCCAATATTGACCAACGCTGGTAAACTGTCGGCATAGTACTCAGGCCATTTGCCCGTACCGCTTCGCCATCCGAATTCGCTACCGCTGGTGGCATGCACCACACGTGTTGGACGATACCAAGGTGTACCGACATCCCATTCCATGTCCGCATCGTAGACGAACATTTCCCCGGCAGAATCAAAATCAAAGTCGTATTGATTTCGATATCCAACGCTGAACATCTCCCACTCTTTGCCTTCGGGATCGGTTTTAGCAACCCATCCCCCCGGTGCCAAAATACCGGCAGCATGTCCATTGGAATCCCATTGGCGCGGAAGAAGTAGATCCTCATCCCAACTTGGAACAATCCTGCTGGTGAAACCTGGCGGAAGAGTCGCAGTTAGTTGTTCGTTACGCGTTCCACCCATCGTTTGAGGTGGTGCATTGGTTTTGCGATCCATCGGGGGCAACGTGTGATTGCCGCAAGAAACATAGATCGATTTGCCGTCTGGTGATAGCCTCAGAGCGTGAGGTCCATGTTCACCACCCCCGCGAAACTCTTTCAATTTCTTGATCTCGTCGTACTGGTCGTCCCCGTTGGTATCTTTTAAGCGATAAAGCCCACTTCCAATGCCACCGTTGACGCATACGTACAAACTATCAAAGGCATAGAGAAGGCCTTGGGCTGCCGAGATATTCAAAGGGATACGTTCAACCTTCGTCTCCTCTTGCGTTCCAGGCTTGGCCGGGGTGACTCGAAACAAACCTTTGTCACCTTGATCGCTAACAATCAAACGCCCTTTGGGATCGGTGGTGATACAAACCCATGATCCAAGTTCCTCTTTGGGAACGCGGAACAATTGATCGATGACAAATCCAGGGGGAACAGCAAATTCGCTCGAGGAACCGCCGCCGGAGCCTTCGAGAACTTTCCCCCAAGGCGAATCACCATATTTAGCGATCACTTTGACCGCTTTGCTTTCGGTTGGCTTGTCTTTAGGAGCAGCGACCCAAGTTTCATCGCTTTGGAGAGTCTGCACCTTGCCGCTGGCATCGACCCAGGCAAGTTTGGCTACCAGAGCTGCCACTCCACCTGCATTCCAGGTCTCGAAAACAATTTCGTTCTTACCGGTGACCAAAGCGTTGCTGATATCGACTTGCAATCCTTCTTCCCAAGACTCACTCTGTCCAATGGGCTTACCATTGAGCATGATCGACATGCCGTTGTCGGCCGATGCAGCCAACCAGCCTTGGGTTTTGCCAGATACCTCGAATGACTTGCGAATCACATACCTTGTATTTTCATTGTCACCCCAAATCCACAAAGGACGCCCACCCTCTTTAAGTGCTTTGTCCCGAAGGGCGGCGCCTGCGGAATCGACCGCACCTTGGGGTGCTCCCTGAATCGGTGCTGCGATGCTTGGTTGGCTGTAGATCTTTGCCGGTTTGCCAGCAGACTCCTGCCCGCTTGCGATCCCTATCGAGACCCCTGGGGCAATAGCAGGTAGACAAACGACGATCCCTGCGAGGGATCGACCGAGCAGACCAAAGCGAAAAACACGACGCATAGAGGCACCAAAATGTCGATGGGATTGAAGAGGAAGGGAACGATTACAGGCTACACGAACACCCATATGGTCTACTAGTCTAACGCAAAACAGCCTGTGGCTGGTAGGTAGAGGCCCCAAGAACTCAGCGTAACACCGGGAAAAGAATTCAACTATTCTGTATCGGATTCGAAATTTCATTTAGAATACGACGCTGCGCGTGGAGATCAATCCTTCACCTGCGGTGACCACCTATCCCGTTTTCGCTTGAGGTTCTTGTGCGCATTGTAGTCTGCGAATCGCCTGATCAGGTCGCTGCTGTTGCAGCCGATGAATCGATCGAATACCTGGGGCTTGCTTGCAACTCATCGAGCCATTCCCAAGATAAAACCGTCTTAGGACTGGCAACCGGTAGCACCCCATTAGGCCTCTACCAAAAATGGATCGAGCGCCATCGATCCGGTGAGATATCCTTTCGCAACGTCGTGTCCTTCAATCTCGATGAATACTGCGGAGTGCCTCCCGAAGACATTCAAAGCTACCACTATTTCATGCAGGAAAATCTCTTTAAGCACATCGATATTCTGCCCCAAAACACACACATTCCCAACACCTCTTGCGAGGATCTTCCGGCAAGTGCCGAAGCTTATGAGATCGCGATTGCTCAAGCCGGCGGAATCGATTTGCAGATCTTAGGTATTGGAAGCGAAGGGCATATCGGATTCAACGAGCTTGGATCCTCCTTGTCCTCGGCCACACGGGTCAAGACCCTCACATCCAAAACGCGGCAGGACAACGCGAGATTCTTTGAGTCCCTCGAACGTGTGCCCAAAATGGCCATCACGATGGGACTCGGCACAATCATGAACGCTCGTGCGATATTGCTGCTGGCTACCGGTACCCATAAAGCCGATACCATCAGGGATACGGTCGAAGGCCCCGTGACGTCCATGGTTCCTGCGTCGATCCTCCAATTCCATCCCAATGCAACATTGGTCTTGGATCAAGCGGCTGCTAGCAAACTTGCCCATCTCGATTACTACTTGGAATGCGAAAGAAATCAGCAATCCCTATGAACCCCAAGAACTATCACACTTCAACGGCCGAGCACGCCAGACTAAAGGAATCGAGTAAGCGGCAAGCCAACTGGCAGCGATGGGGAACCTACCTTTCCGAACGCCAATGGGGTACGGTGCGCGAGGACTACTCAGATAACCAAGAGGCATGGTTTTTTCTGCCCCATGACCATGCGCGCTCTCGGGCCTATCGCTGGGGCGAAGACGGATTGATGGGGCTGTGCGATCGCCAAGGTAGGCTCTGTTTTTCATTCGCTTTCTGGAACACTCGAGATCCGATCCTTAAAGAACGTCTCTATGGCCTTTCAGGACCTGAGGGAAACCACGGCGAAGATGTCAAGGAAACTTATTTCTATGTCGATGCAACCCCAACTTGCTCGTATGCCAAAGGGATCTACAAGTACCCTCAATCTCGCTTCCCCTATGAAAAATTGACCGATACAAATCGTTCTCGTTCCCGCTTTGAACCAGAGTTTGAACTGGTCGATGCAGGTGCTTTTGATGAGAACGACTACTTCGATTGCCAGATCGAATACGCCAAGGAGTCCCCCGACGACATCCTGATGAAGCTCACTGTCTTCAACCGCAGTTCAAGACCTGCGGTCTTGCACTTGCTCCCCCAATTATGGTTCCACAATTCATGGGTTTGGGGATGCAACCACGAGGGCTGTTCAGCCAAACCCAGAATGAAACTCATCTATCCCGAGAACGAACCTTCAGGGGTTGTCTTTTGCGATCACGAAACCCTTGGGCATCTAGAGTTCCGCGTTCAATCGGATCAAGATCTCGATAAACCCGAATGGCTCTTTACCGAGAACGAAACCAATACAGTTCGACACCCCGGGGCACTTTCAAGCGGCAGCCATTTTAAAGACGCCTTCCACGAGTACATCATCCAAGGAGACAAAAGCAAGGTTAACCCCAAGCCCTTTGGAACCAAGTGCGGTGCCCACTTCATGACGATCGTCCACCCGAATCGTCCGACAGTTCTACGATGCCGACTGACAAGTTCCGGTGACAAAGATAGGCTCAAGGCGATCCCCGTCATCGGAGGCAAAGCGTCCGAAAGCTATGTGCCGCTTGCAACCATCGATAACCAATTCGACGAAATCTTTGCCCAGCGAAAAAAGGAAGCCGACGAATACTACGATGCGTGCATCCCAAACGAACTTAGCCAAGACGAGAAGACCGTTGCACGGCAAGCTTACGCAGGTCTGATTTGGACTAAGCAATTCTATTACTACGTCGTCGACGCGTGGATGCAAGGTGATCCCGAAGGCAGACAACTACCAACCTCCAGATTCCAAGGCCGCAACGCAGATTGGCAACATCTTTTCAATCGCGACGTCATCAGCATGCCCGACAAGTGGGAATACCCTTGGTATGCCGCTTGGGATCTAGCCTTCCACATGATCCCCATGTCAAGAATCGATCCGGATTTTGCGAAGGCCCAGTTGCTGCTTTTCCTTCGCGAATGGTACATGCATCCCAACGGACAAATCCCAGCCTACGAATGGGCCTTGAGCGACGTCAATCCTCCCGTGCACGCTTGGGCATGCTGGCAAGTCTACCAGCAATCCGGAGATCGCGAGTTCCTCGCAAGAACCTTCCAGAAACTGCTGTTGAACTTTACTTGGTGGGTGAATCGCAAAGACACTCGCGGCCAGCATGTTTTCAGTGGCGGATTCCTCGGTTTGGATAACATCGGAGTGTTTGACCGCAGTGCTCCACTGCCCGGTGGGGGTATTCTCGATCAAGCTGACGCGACAGCTTGGATGGCCTTCTACTGCGGTTGCATGCTGCAAATGGCTCTGGAATTGTCAGACAACTCCAAAGCCTATTCGGATATGGCTAGCAAGTTCTTCGAACACTACGTCGCAATCTCCGAGGCCATGAATTCACTCCACGGCACCGGACTGTGGGAAGAACATGACGGATTCTATTACGATCACCTTTACCGCGATGGGAAGAGTATTCCACTTAAGGTTCGGTCGCTCGTGGGACTGATCCCACTTTGCTCGAATGTGATCCTCTATGATAAGGTCATCGATAAGCTACCGGGCTTCAAACGTCGCATGGACTGGTTTCTAAACAACAAGCCTCACATGTCCAAGTACATGACCTACTTGGAACAAAAACCTAGCAACCAAGGAGACTCGAATTCGGGGGGCATGCGACTGCTTGCGATCCCGTCGACCGAAAGACTCAAGCGGCTATTGACCTACATGCTCGATGAGTCCGAGTTCCTCTCTCCATTTGGTATTCGATCACTTTCCCTAGTCCATCGCGATAAACCCTTTGTCTTTGAACATGCTGGTGGCACTAGTTCCGTAGGGTACGTACCAGGGGAAAGCAATTCGGGAATGTTCGGTGGGAATAGTAATTGGAGAGGTCCGGTCTGGTTCCCGCTGAATTATCTGATCGTCGCGTCTTTGCGATCCTATCACGAGTACTACGGCGATAGCTTTACCATGGAATGCCCAACGGGTTCAGGACAACACCGAAATCTTAAACAGATTGCCGACGAGATTGAACGCCGATTGGTTCAACTGTTCATGAAAGACTCCGAAGGACGACGTCCATGCCACGGCCAAGACCCCCGATACTGGAAAGACTCCAACTGGCAGGACCTTGTGCTCTTCTACGAGTATTTCCACGGTGATAACGGCAGTGGGCTTGGTGCAAGCCATCAAACAGGATGGACAGCGCTGGTCTCGACGATCCTTGAGCACCAAGCCGCAGCCCGTGCGGACGCTTGAGTTCTTCGCAGGTATCGGCGGGATTAAGGCTGCTTGTCCGTGGCTTGATGTCCAAGCCGCCATGGATATCGATCAAGACGCCAGATACGTTTACACAAGTAACTTCGCAGGAAACTACCTATGCTGCGAACTTGGATCTGTGCGAGCAAATCAACTCGATGAATACCAAGCCGAACTCTGGTGGATGAGTCCACCTTGCACTCCCTTTACCCAAAAAGGAAAACGAAAAGACAACGCGGATTCACGAACAAAAGCACTTGGCCATCTAATCCAACTCGCTTCGAAACTCAGTCCGAGATATCTGGTGATCGAGAACGTGCCCGGTTTCGAGCTTTCCAAGTCATACAATCAACTGCAAACAGTACTCACACATGCGGGCTATGAAACCCGAACGTGTTTACGATGCCCAAGCCAGATCGGTTGGCCGACCCGCCGGCAGCGGATCTATCTACTGGCTTGGAAAAAAATTATTCATGAGCAAGTCCAAGAGCGAATCGAGCGAAACTGGATGGAGGAATCCCTGAAAGAAACCATCCCCCCTCCCCTGCCCCGGAATCTAAACGAGTTTCTCGATCATTCCATCACACGTAGCCGAGATCCCGGACTATGGCTCGATGAACGCATTTACCAGCAGTACAGCGTATCACTCGATCGGGTCAATCCTGCGGATGAACAAGCCAAGACCGCTTGTTTCGGCTCATCCTATGGCAAAGCAATCACCCGCTCTGGATCCTATCTATGGCAAGACGGCGGCTATCGGCGATTTTCCCCGCGCGAGGTCGCAAACCTCTTGGGCTTCCCAAAAGATTTCATCCTACCCGAATCACTCTCTGATCGGCGTTTGTGGCATTTGCTCGGCAACTCGCTATCATTGCCGATTGTCCGGGAACTCATGCAATTCACTCTATCGAACGAATCGAAATCTTCTGCCCAATGACTAGAAAAACTCTGCTTGTAAAAACCAGCGTGGTTTGGCTCCTTTTGGCGATGCTGAACCATTTCTATGCTGGGGAGACTTCTGCCGCTAAGCCCCCGAATTTCCTGGTCATCCTTTGCGATGATTTGGGCTACTCGGACTTGGGTTGCTACGGTAGCGAAATCAGCACACCGCAACTTGATGCGATCGCCTCATCAGGCTTGCGGTTCTCGCAGTTCTACAATACGGCACGATGCTGGCCGACGCGTGGTGCGTTGCTAACGGGCTATTATGCACAGCAGATTCGACGCGACACCGTCCCTGGAGTTAAAAGCGGTGGGCAAGGGGTTCGCCCCAAGTGGGCAAAGCTTCTTCCTGAAAGAATCTCGGCCCATGGGTATCACAGTTACCATTCGGGCAAATGGCATGTCGATGGGTTACCCACCAAAAATGGATTCGAGAAATCCTATAGCCTTCAAGACCACGACCGGCATTTCCAACCCAAGAACCACACGCTCGATGACAAACCTCTTCCGCCCGTAGCACCTTCGGACAACTATTATTCGAGCAACGAGATCGCCTCTCGCGCGATCGAGCAGTTGAAGTACCATCAGGAAAATTATCCGGCAAAGCCGTTCTTCTCCTTTGTCGCCTTTACCGCTCCGCATTTCCCTCTGCATGCCCCTAAGAACCTCATCGATAAATACAGACCCATTTATCAACAAGGCTGGGACCAAATCCGCCAACAGCGGTGGGAAAAACTCAAACGCCTGGGGCTTGCTCAAGGAGTCCAGCACCCAAGCGATGTCGAAACCGAGATCGGCCCCCCTTATCATTTTCCCGACGCTTTGGAAAAACTCGGACCGGGCGAACTGAATCGACCTCTTCCATGGGACAAACTCACCCCAGCGCAAAGAGCATTTCAAGCCGATAAGATGGCCGTCCATGCAGCGATGATCGAAGCAATGGATATTCAGATAGGGCGAATTTTCGACTTTATAAAACAAGACCCGATCGGTTGGCAAAACACCCTCGTTCTTTTTCTCTCGGACAACGGAGCGAGTGCCGAAATTATGGTACGAGGAGATGGACACCGCCTCGATGCACAAGCCGGTTCAGCCGAATCCTACTTGTGTCTTGGCCCTGGTTGGTCATCGGTCTCAAACACCCCCTTCCGTAGGCATAAAACCTGGGTACACGAAGGTGGAATCTCCACACCGATGATCGCCCATTGGCCTG
The DNA here is from genome assembly GCA_046086605.1 of Pirellula sp. Classification (GTDB taxonomy): domain Bacteria; phylum Planctomycetota; class Planctomycetia; order Pirellulales; family Pirellulaceae; genus JBKCUI01. The sequence goes on from JBJSXX010000374.1 coordinate 15,864, forward strand.
CAGGCATCCAGTCAAACACGAATCTTGTATCAAACCCATACCACGTCATCGATATCGCCCCAACCATCCTGGCACTTGCCAGTGAGCACTCTGGAACACGCAAGTCGGACTGGAAGGATCCAGCCTTGCCCGGACAAAGTTTTGCAAAGGAATTCAATCATCCCCAAACACAGATACCCAAGGCTTCGACGCGAGTCCTTTGGTGGCAACACGAAGCGAACCGCGCGTTGCGCGATGGAGACTGGAAAATAGTTGCGTCAGGAAAGGATTCCCCATGGGAACTTTACGACCTTTCGCAAGATCGGGCAGAAACAAAAAACCTTGCCCAAGACCGACCGCAGGAACTCGAGCGATTATCAAAAACCTGGGACGAACTCACTGATCGATTCCGTATGCAAGCAACCGCTGATGAGTAAATCGCCGGTTAGTTGCTGTTCGAGTTCGTCGAGCTCCGCCAGGATCGCTTGGACATAAAATTTCGCCGGTTTGGATTCCTCGACGTTGTGCCTTAGCTTCGACGTTGGCCTTCTGTTTGTCCGTCGGGTTTTGAGGCCAGGGAAAGTTGTTGTAGACGAGCTTGGCGGAATAGCGGTATCGTGATTCCAGGCGGCCCGCTACAAGACGCATCCATGCC
>JBJSXX010000375.1:0-4992 GCA_046086605.1 Pirellula sp.
CCCAAGTCGATGTTGCTGTCACGATGGGCTGCGGAGACGAGTGCCCTCTGGTGCTTGCCAAAGAGCGGGTCGATTGGCAGATCCATGACCCAAGAGAGATGACACCCCAGGAGTTCAATGCCGTCCGCGATTTGATCGAAACGAAAGTCAAGCAGCTACTAGGAACGCTTCAAGAATAAGAGTTGATGGCAATAAGATAGTAGGGCAAAAAAACGGGAAGGCAAAAAAGGGGAGAGCAAAATCTATTTGACGAAAGTTACTCTTCCCAGAGCATCCACTCGGTGACTCCACTCTTGGCGGGCAATTTGTGACGAAACACAACTCGCACCTTCGAACTTGTGACGCTCTTGAAGGTTGCCTGGTTCCACTGACTCCCAGCAGGCTTCTCAGGCCGATGGACTTCATCCTCGACACCAACCCACTTACCCTCCTGCCAAACCTCAACGCGATAGGCTTCCGGAGCTTGCACGCCACCGCGATCGTCATAAATCGCTAACTCTAAGCGACCAAAAGTGCGTGGTTGCCCAAGATCCAACTCGAGCCAATCCTCGGATTGGGGTGACTCGTAACTGGTCCACCGATTCAAGGGATTAGGATCGAACACGGTCTTTCCATCATTGGACTTTTCAGGGGTTCCACCAAAACGATCGCTGTGCGATGCACTGGCCTTTGGATACTCCTTACCGGGACCGCGATAAGCTAGATTTCCTGAGGGCATCGAGGCTAACCGATAAGGACTCTCGCCAACACCCCAAGCTTCTATCTCAGTTAGTCCCAGACGTTTCCCTTCTTGCGGTTGCAACTCGATACGAACCTTCTCAAAACTCTGCGAAGCGACGCTGAACTTAGTCGGGTGCTTGCCTCTCAAATTTTCTTTGCTTCGCTCCTCGATCAGTTCCCATTTTCCTTCGCGGTAACCCTCAAGTTTCACTCGCTTTGGAACAACGACTTGGGCCTTGGAGATGTCCGCTATTTGGCCATGACCTAGAGTCTCGATGGAATCGTCCAAGAATAAGAGATCGATCGACTGAATCTGCCTTGGCAAACCGAACTGCGCTTCGATCGTCACCGTCTCACTCGCAGCGCTCTCCCAACGATTGGGAGGATTTTGCATGTACCAATAGTTCCCATCCTGCAACTTGGCAATCGAAGTACCAGATCGAGTACTACTTGTTTGAATCCTTGGATAGTAGTTTCCATCGTTGTTGACCAAATGATTGACGAGTCGATCCGCTGGCTTGGACACCGTTTTGATTTTCTCAGGTAATTTGACCCTGAGCGGTTTAAGCTCACTTTGCTGCGCGATTTGTTGTCCGTCAGCAAATACCATAAGTCCCTTGCCTCGCTTGTAGCGATCACCGGTGCGATCCCAGAGAATCGACACTTGTCGGCCTCTTAGATTCAACCCATCGAGAGCAAGATAATCCCAGTTCGGGGGTGCCAAGGGATGGAGTACGATCTCGTCGGCATCTGTAGGCTGCAACCCGACGAGTCCAGTGATCACCAGATCGCAGAAACCTGAGTGAAAATAATGTTCGCTGTGGTTGTAGCCATCATGACCCTCAAAGGATCCGGTGTCAGGATGAAGAGCTTCGGCCAAATACGGTTTCCCTTCCTTGCGATGCGACTTGGCATAGATATCCAAGAGTCGCACATAGTCTTCAGCGCGTACGAACTCGGGATTGCTAGTTTGCAAGACGTTCGCGAGTGCTTTGAGCGTCTGAGTGGTCGCGTACGGCCAGGACTGACCACTCCACCAACAACAGCTTTTTTGGAGAAGGAACATCGGATCATTGCGTTCGACCGTCGTTGGGCCATAGTCGGCAAAGAATCCATCCCTATCCATGAGCTTGGCCCATGCCACTTCGTAGGAACTGTTAGGCTCTAACATCGGAAATTGCCAAGGGACATAGCCGATGAGTTCCCGGCCATGACTGTCCCCGGCAAATCGTCCTTCTTGGTAAACGAGCGTCCCGGCCGAGATCTCGTATCCATCTCGATTCTCGTTGTTCTTGAACATGGGGAAAAAGAACTTGCGGCTTGGATCCCAAAGTTTTGCGAGCATCGTCGCTCGGAGCTTGTCGGCAAATTCGTTGAACTGTTTTTCGATTTCGGGTTTGCCTTGTTTAGAGGCGATCTTGGCGATCGCCTTGGCATCAGCCCACATGTAGGCATTGAAGGAGGGACGATAACTCGGTGCGCCTCGCAAGATGTCTTGGGTTTGCCGACTGGCAATATTGAACTCCATCCCGTCGTCATGTCCGGTCTGCCAAAACAAACCCACCGAAGCATCGAAATGCCTCTTCTTCCAACCTTCATAGTTGGTGATCAGTCCATCGAGTAATTCACGTAGATGCTCTGGGTCGGGGTGAACAGCATCGACGGCAAGAACCGAGTCGGCCAGCCATGTCGAGTAGTTCCTAGGCTGAGCGCCCGGCGTGGTGACCCAATACCGCGAGTAGTCTTTGGCGATCGTCCCGCTACGCAGCCACCGGGCTTCATAGAGTTGATGACCCGCTGGACAACTGATTGCACCGTAAGCACCCGACCAAAATGGTCGATCGATGAACTCAGTGAACAGATAGCCGGTATCAGGATTCCCGTATGTTAGATGCTTGGTGATCAATTCCCAGCGGTAGTAATAAGTCGTCTGGATGTCGTGGCTGGGACAATCCAAAAATGGAATGTTCTCGACGAACCAATCCCAGTCTTGGTTATCCATAAATCGCTGAGAGCGAATAATCGCCGAATGATCAAGGACACTCAAACTCTTGACGTTGTCTTGTGCAAAAAGATCCAATGGCTGTACACACAACGACAGCGTCCACAGCGAGCAGAGAATGAGAGCAATTCGCATCGATTTAGTTGTTTTTTGGTTTGGTTTTGACTACCCCGGCTACGAGGTAATAGAAGACCGGTGTCAGGAAGATACCGAAGAAGGTCACGCCGAGCATTCCAGCAAAAACAGCAATACCTAAGGTCTTTCGCATCTCGGCTCCTGCACCTTGGGCAAGTACCAGCGGAACAACACCCAGGATGAATGCAAAGGATGTCATCAAGATCGGTCTGAGTCGCATGCGACACGCTTCGATAGTGGCTTCGCGAGCGGATTTGCCAGACTCCTGAAGCTGCTTGGCGAATTCAACGATCAAGATCGCGTTCTTGCTCGCCAAACCAACCAACACAACAAATCCGATCTGCACAAAGATGTTGATATCGAGGCCCACCATACCGACTCCTAAGACGGAGCAGAGCAAGCACATAGGAACGACCAAGATCACAGACAGTGGCAGAATGACACTTTCATACTGGGCTGCCAAGACTAAATAGACCAAGACAACTGCCATCGCAAAAACTAGCAATGCAGTATTTCCAGCCTTCAACTGCAGGTAAGTCAGTTCGGTCCACTCGGGTTTGATCCCGTCGGGTAGAGTTTGATTCAAGACACCTTCGATCCCTTTGACCATATCCCCGGAACTGAGTCCCGGTGCGGTGATGCCGTTGATCGCTGCAGCCACGTCGCCGTTGTAACGGGTGATCATCGAAGGCCCTAGGGATTCGCGGACCGTCGCAAAGGTGGCTAAGGGAACCATCTCGCGAAGTGGTGTGCGGACTCGAAACTGTCCTACTTGCTCTGGCGTGCGGCGGTACTGCGGGTCAGCCTGCACGTTGACTTGCCAAGTCCTTCCGAATTGATTGAAGTCGTTGGCATAGGCTCCACCGAGTTGGACTTGCAGGGTGTTGAAAACCTCTTGCAAGGGAATGCCTAGCGTTTTCACTTTCTGGCGGTCAATGTCGACGAACATCTGAGGTGTGTTGCTGCGGAATCCATTGAACATCCCCAGAATTCCGGGCGTTTGACTCGATTGGCTACTGACTTCATCGGCTAGCGACTGTAGGGATTCGTATCCAAGATTTCCTGAGTCTCGAAGCATCAGTTTAAAGCCGCCGGCACTTCCAATGCCATCGACCGGAGGAGGTCCAAAGACGCTGAAGATCCCTTCATCGACTTCCTTCGAGCTCAGTTCGCGAATCCTTGCACCGATGACTTGGGCCTTGGTTTCGATCGATTTGCGATCATGGAAAGGTTCGAGGATGATAAACATGCTACCGAAGTTCGAACCGACAGCGTTTTGAACGAACGACTGACCTGTCACACCGATTGTATGTTCGACCCCATGAATCTCTTTAACGATCTTCTCAAATGCGTTGAGGGTTCGAGCGGTGCGCTCGACGGATGCGGAATCCGGGAGTCGCAAATCGACCAACAGATAGCCTTTGTCTTGGGCAGGAATAAAACCTGTGGGAGTGTGGGTCATGCTGTGGTAAGTCCAGTACAGTAGACCTGCGTACAGAGCCATCACCACGAGTCGACCCGTGATCAGTCGTCCGACCGTTCCAGCGTAAAGATTGGAACTCCAAGAGAAGAAGCGGTTAAAGAGGTGGAAGAACCAGCCTAGGGTAGCTTTGAGGATTCTCGAAAGAGGATCGGTCTGCTTGTCCTCGGGTTGCAAAAGTACCGCACAAAGTGCAGGGCTTAGTGTCAGTGAATTGATGGCAGAGAAAAACGTCGAGACGGCGATGGTCACTGCAAACTGCCGAAAGAACTGTCCAGTGATTCCCGAGATAAAAATGCATGGGATAAACACGCACATGAGCACCAACGAAATCGCGAGGATCGGTCCGGAGACTTCCTCCATCGCCTTGATCGCCGCATCGCGCGGGGATAGGCCGTGTTCAAGATGATGTTCGACGGCTTCGACCACCACGATCGCATCATCGACAACGATACCGATGGCGAGCACCAACCCGAACAAGGAGAGATTGTTCAGGCTATATCCGATGCCATGCATGACAGCAAAAGTTCCGATGATAGCAACCGGTACGGCGATCAAAGGTATGACGCTAGCGCGCCATGACTGGAGAAACGCAAGTACAACGATTGCCACGAGGATGATCGCATCGCGGAGGGCTTTGAAAACCTCCATGATC
>JBJSXX010000376.1:0-32079 GCA_046086605.1 Pirellula sp.
TTTCTATTGCATGTCGCCGCAGCATTTCACTTTGTCCACCACTGGAGCCACAACGCTGCCTACCTCGCGACGGCCAACGAGACTCGCGAGAAAATGGGGTTTGCTTACGGATCTGGCGTCTACTTCAATTATCTATTCCTGCTTGTTTGGGGCATAGACATAGCCATGATGTGGCTCGGTACGAAATCTACCTCTTTGCTCCAAAAATACGTTAGGATTCTCGGAAGGTGCTATTTGCTTTTCATCGCCTTCAATGGCGTGGTGGTCTTTAAGTCCGGCTGGCTCCGAGTGCTCGGGCTACTTGCGACCATCATGCTCTTGGTTCTTGCATTCCGTTTTTACAGGCGGCTCAAACCTAACGCTGCTTGACAGCGGTCTTCGCAGAAGTTAGTCCAAAGGTGTTGACCGAATAGACAACCAACTTGCCGATTGATTCTTTTGGAACCATGCCCTCCTTGAGGGGCAATTGCATGGTCATAAGTGGCTGTGGAGGCGTATCGCTGTACTGCAAACCTTGAAAGACTCCTCTCCCGAACGGATTGTTGCTCTTTTCAGGAATTCGCCCGATCTCTTTGCCATCGCACTCGATGACGAAATAAGCCAGCCCGCTTTCGACATCGCCGTCGCATTCCCAAACAACCGCTTCTTGATCGAAGTACGCTTCGGTGGGTGCTGGCGGTGGAGAGTCATCGGGCACCATGGAGTCTTTCGAATACTGCGTCCAGAGCTTGGCTATCCTCTGATTGGGCAACCAAGAGCACTTCAAAGCGTCCGGTGTTGCATTGCCCTCTTCACTCAGCGATAGAGGCTCTCCACCTTGAGGAACCAGCCAAGCTTGATTGGAATTCATGGGCTTGAGTGGCTCTGTGGGATGTTCAGGCAAGCGTTGCCGGAGGCATTCATCGAGCCATGGGATCGCAAGGTACCTTTGATTCCCGCATTCGTGGCTCGTCAGGGGATCGACCGATGTTGCGATAAGCGCCCCTCGTGATCGAAGATTGTTAAAGAACTCGAGGTTCGCTGGCCATACCGATCCAAAGCGTTCGTCTTGCACGGTCACACCTTCTTTGGTTCCAACGTTGCACATCAGAGGAACACTCAGCACTCCTTCGTTGACGGCGTAATTTTGAATGTTCCCTTTCGATGCTACAGGTTCAACCAGCGGGACACCTGATCTGAGCCAAGCTGCTACGGTCCTTTGTGGATAGAGCATTGCGATTCCTCCACACCAATGACCGCCACCGCTGTGTCCCCAAAGCGCCCACGGCACTTGCTTGAGCTCCGGATGTTCTGTTTTCTCAGCAAGCAACTCCAAAGCCTTGAGAAAGGCCTTGGCCGAACCTTTACGTGGATCGCACCACAACTGGCAATCGGCTTTATCAGGTTGTTCGTAAGCTGGAGATAATAGCGCACAGGAATGCTTCTTGGCTAAGGCTTGCCAATGCAGGTCATAAGCACCGGTCAATCCCGACTTGCATGAACCTTCTCCACATCCATGCTGGTGTACGACAACACCTCGCAGAGTCTTTACTCCGGGTGGTATCCAAATCGTGAAATTTGCTCCATAAGAAAGTTCGCCGGACTCCGAGGACGGTTCCAGTCGAACTCGGTAATACGGCCGGCTCGCCTCTGGGAAAACATCGTAAGGGGGGGCTTGTGCCAAAGAGTCCTCGAAAGAGGGGAAAAAGCAACAGAGAAACAAGGAGAGGGATATCCAAGGTTTAAGCGGTAGCCCGTGTGTTATTGGCATGGTGGACTCCTCGTAGGAAGATTGAAAATCTTGTTTGTAATCAGGACAGTGACTATTGTAGCTAAGATATTGAGTTTAAATCTTGTAGTCCCAACGCCCAACTTCCCTTTTCGTGCAATGAAACAAGGTTTCACGGTTTCTCAAATCACCGACCCAAAGAAGCTTCTAGGGATCGGTGATGACTGGAATCGCCTTTCGGAGATTAGTTCACCCCCCCAAGGACCAGACGGCGGTTCCTGGGATCGATCTTTTCCGTGGCTTCTTGGTTGGTTGAACGAGCTTCCAGAACAACAGAGAGAACCTCTGGTTCTTGTGGCAAGTTCAGGCGGTCAGGTTCGTGGGATTCTGCCACTGATGATTCACGACGGACCTGAGGGATCGGAATTTCGACTCATCGGCTCCCACGGTTGCTTTGGGGACTGTAAGGGAATCCTTGGCGATCCAGCAGACCAAACTGCGCTCGGAGAGGCCTTTGCAAGCTACCTGTCTAGTCAGTGGATTGGTCGGTCAAGTCGGATCGAATTCAAGCGTGTGCATGATGACGACCCTGGGATCCTCTCGATGGTTAATCATTTGGTCTGCGATTCGGCTTGGAATGCGACAAGCCGTCTGGATTCACCTGCGAGATATGTTTTCTCACCGACAATCGGCCCTGACGGAGAACCGATTTGGCCCCTGGCGTCGCGTCGCACCATCGGGCTTGTCAAGAAAGCTTGCCAGAGTGGACTTTTTCAGTATGACCAAGCCTTTGAGGACACAGATAAAAATCTCGTCATCAAACAGATCCTCGGGATACGGGGGATGATCAAGAACGATGCACCGGAGTTGAAGCATCGTTTCGGTGCGATCGCAATGACTCAAAGAGTGATCGACTACCGATTTGCTCCCGGAACACCGCAGAGCCTTTCGGACATCGGGCGACTGGGTACCTGCAATCTGCATTGGAAAGGCAATCCCATCGCTGGCGCTGTGTATGTGGATCATGGTGCTTCGCGGTATGTGTTCTGGATGGAAGTGCGAGTTCATCCTGATCAAGAGCAGTTGATCTTCTGGATGCTGTTTTCCAATCTGATCCGATCGTCCTTCAACAGAGGGCTCCGAACCATTCAGGTCGCATCCCATCTTGGGGCACGCGCTGTCGGACTAAAGAATTTCGCCGCCAGAGTTCAGACGATCCAGGCTCAATCAAGCTCCTCTGCAAATAAGCAAGTCTCAACAGAGCACACCGAGCTATCGATCGACTCGAACTGACCTCTTGCCATTCGATTCCCTTTTGATGATATTGCTCACCTCGAGCAATCAATGCACATCAGGGGTGATCGGTTATGCCAAGAATAGAAAAGTTCCTTTGGGACGACGGGGGTCGCGCTGTCAGCGGTTTTGTTGGCTTGACAGGTGATTGCGTTACCCGCTCGATTGCGATCGCAACGGGACTTGCTTACCGGGATATCTACCAGACGCTCATGCAACGCCACGGTAGCTCGCCGCGAAACGGTGTTCCACTGTCGGTCTATGGGCCCTATCTTGTTGAATTGCGATGGGAAGAGCACTCGGTTGCAAAACCGTTTTTGCCACTCGAAGCCTTCGATTTTTCCGATGGCTACCACATCGCCTTGGTGCAGGATGCTTATGGACGCAAAAGCCACCTGGTCGCGGTGATCGATTCTGTCCTGCATGATACTTGGGATCCCCGCGATGATGACAATACCTATCTGGTCAACAAAATTTGGAGGCCAACCCAAGGTGCAGTTTGCAACACGAAATTTGCTTCGGGAAAAAACGAACCCAAACACCAAGGAGATTTGACGCAATCGGAGTTTGAAAAAATCATCCAAAGGCTCCGAGCGATCGATAACACCGCAAGGAATCAGGCGGCAACCGAAGGGGAACGAGAAAATGCTCTTCGCATGATGCAAAGCCTCATGTTGCGTCACAATCTGACCCGCGAAGACTTGGCTAGCCAAGACGGAATCGAATCCACAGGGTATGCCCGGATCGCTTGCCCGGTCAACAGTTCTAAATCCCTTGCATGGGAAAAAGACCTCGCGTATTACATCACTCAGCATGTCTTCCCATTGATTCAATGGTACTCAGGTCGCAAGGGGCACCGTACGATGTTCTTTTTTTACGGACCTCGCACCGATGTCGAAAACGCGATCCAACTCTTTCGCGAATTGTTGCTGACAATCGCCACGGCGGCCAAGCTACTCTATGGCGGATATACTCGCGGAAGCGGTGCGTCGTATGCTGAAGGGTATGTCAACTCACTTCCAAAATCCGATGCCCTAAGTGGTCAATCGGCCAAAGATCAAGTCGCAGAGAGCTCCTCGTCCGAGTCCTCGCAATTCGCTTTGATGAAACAACGTTCGCTTGCCGTACATGAAAAGGCAAAAGAATGGCTCGCTGTGGAATGCGGGATCCGACTGGTGGTCACAAGCCGAAGACTACGTGATTTCCGCGACCCAGCCGCCGAACTCATCGGACGGAAACATGGATCCGAGCACCGCATCGATTCGCCCTCGGCACCAAAACGTCTTCAGTGAACGCTCACATCTAGCGAGAGTCGCTTGTCAGTCGTGCCTTAACACCTTTCTTGGCTCCATAAGGTTCTTTAGGTGATGGCAAGTCCGAAGCGATGCGATCTTCAGGTGGCTGCGGATCGGAAGACTCCGCCTTCGATGGCTCGAAAAGCGGATTGGCAAAGGTCAATTGAAAGCGGGGGTCGATGCCGTTCGGGGACTCGCCACCGGGAATCTCATCATTCAGTACCCGTTGGCCCATGATTCGACGGCCTGCAAATCGCGGCCCCCGGTAGATGGTTCCTTGTTGAATAGGTCCGATCCCTAAAAACCATGTATCCTTTGCATTGCTTCCTGCCTGCGCGATACCAGACTGCCATAGAGGTTCTCGTGTTTCCCGATCATAAGCAAACACAGCGATCTTTGAAGCAGCACTCTTGACCTCTTTTTTCGCAAGAGAAATTTCAGGGATCGACGGCAGTGTTGGTGCTGCGGCGATCAACGTGCTTGTACCTCCAAAAAGATTGATCGATGGGATACCGTAAGTGACGTTGTGTCCGTCTGTACCTAGCGCCCCACATCGAGCCTCGCAAATGATATCCGCCACGTCCTTGGTATCTACAATTTGGCAACCGGCGGCCGTTAACTGCTGGCGAATCGAACTAATCACGTAATCGGAAGTAACCAAATTCGCTTGCATCGGCACACCAGGTATCGGCTTGCCAGCCGATGCCATGTAGGTCGTATCGAGATACACTTTATAGCCAGTTAAAGGCCTAAAGTCGATTTTCGAAATCGTAGAATCAACAGCATCCGACATCAGTAATTGCTCGGTTGCAGTGACTGATTTGGTAGTCCCACATCCACTGAAAGCCAAAAGACTCAGCGCGATGCATACTAGAACGCAGTTTTGCGTCAACCTATTTACCATGAGTCCTATTTTCATCGAGTTTCAGCGGATCCCTGTATCTTCCATCAAACTTAATTAGTCGCGTTGACTTAACGAGTTCTTTGGGACTCCTGTCTCATGGCGTTGACCAATTGTTCTGTCGGCTGATCGATCGTAAGCTGCCGCGTATCCCCCGACGAATCGGTCAGAATCACCGTCATGGTTCTTTGCGGGGCGGGCTTGGACGGCTCAGCCACTACGCTGGGCATGTTTGCGGAACCAGTACCCCCTAATTTTTGAAGACGATCGAGAACGCTTCGTGTACCGCAGTAAAGCCCTTCATCCAACTGGGCATCTGCGGCAAAGCAAACACCAAGTAACTCTCCGCTGGAATTAAAAAGACCTCCTCCGCTGCGCCCTTGAACCGGCGCTCCTGCGGTTTCAATATTGGCTGAACCCATATATCGATTCAGCTTCGTGACTCTGGAGTCTCGCCTAGAGGGCACATCACCGTGATCGCATCCAAGACTAAAGACAGGATCGCCCTCTCGTAACAAGTCTGCTTGCTGTGCGACGCGAGCACTGGGCACAATCTTGCCAGGGTTGATCGCAAGCACTCCGATGTCGATATCGTCGATTTGATAATCGACCAACGACGCCTGATACCGAACTGGCACACCTGCCTCGAATCGCTCGACGAAAACAACAGAACTCTTGTTCCAATTCCTAAACAAATGCCCACAGGTCAGAACCACTGCACCATTTTGGTTGCTTTCGATGATCGTCCCGGACCCGACGGCATGCGATTCGGGTTCGTCAACAATGATTCGTACCGTAGCCGCTTGTGGGTCCGTTGCGATCCTAGGACTTACCAGTGTCGCTTGGTTGCTGGGACGTTGCTGCATCGGTACCAACTGATCGACATCGATCGATCTGATGGAGTCCGGAGCGGAGAATCTGAGCATCCGCCTTGAGAATTCGGTCCAAGTGCTTGGGCCTAGAATACGATCGACCTCACGTCCGCTACGAACTAGGACAGTCGTTGGTGTATTGTGTACACGCCATCGTTGTGCGACATGCGATTCTCCCCGTACATCGACCAAACGTATCGCCCACCCACGCTCGACGGCTTGAGCCGCCAAGTCGTTCATCGAAAGACTTTCAGGCTGTTGCGAATCAACAAAAAGAATCGCCATGCAATCCCCGACACCTCGGGCACTGGGTTCGGTCGAAACTTGCCCGTAAGCCACTTGGAAAACGATGCCGAATAGAAATGCACAGCCAAGGCTGACTGTCCGTACGAATCTGAAGATGTGCGATCGCCGGCGGATTTCCATTGGCTCTTCCTTGCTCGAATCCTAGTCGGTACAGCCTCGATTCCCTCCGAGGCGAATGTCCTTGCGTGAACCCAGCCGGAGTGTCCAAAATCAATGGACTCGAAGCAATATCATTCAGCCGTTTTTGACCTCTCCAACACAACTTCGTTTGCTAGCAAAACATCGACGCCTACCGTGAGCGTGGTGTTCCCACCCCCGACAAAAACCCCTTGGATAGGTGGTACATCGGAGTAATCCCTACCCCATGCAAGGGTGATGTGATCGAGATCTGCACGCATATTGTTGGTTGGATCCCAATCGATCCAACCGAATTCCGGAAGATAGATTCCGACCCAAGCGTGTGAGGCATCGGCTCCAATGAGCTTGGACTGCCCCGGAGGGGGAACAGTGAGAAGATACCCACTGACGTACCTAGCTGGGATTCCGATGGTTCGCATGCATGAGATAAACACGCTGGCTAAGTCTTGGCACACCCCCTGGCGTGTTCGAAGCGTATCGAGCGATCGGGTCGTCACGTCGGTGGATAGAGGCGTGTATTGGATCGAGTTGTAAATATGCTTGTTGATCAGATCGAGCATTTCCAAAGTATCTCGCTGGGGGTCCCAAATCGGATGCAGGAATGCTTCGAAGTCTGAATCGACCGCACAGTAGCGAGATGGGCTCATAAACTCTTGAGAGCAAAGCCCCTGTTGGGTCCGATCCCGTTGGAGCAGATGGGGATACTCTCGGATTGGATAACCTGCATACCATCGATGGATAGGCTCTTGCCGCTCAACGCAGCATTTTGAATGCACGAGCATTTCCTGATGGGGTCGCTCGATGCTGTAGAACTCGATTGGATTCCCAAAACCGTCGAATCCTTTGGAACGATACTCCGGATCGGGGTTGATATCGATCGACGCATGAAGCAGCTTTTGGCCTGGTGCTTCACGGGGCCGCAGATGGAGGTGGTTGTGGCAAAGTGAGGCGGCAAAGCTGTAGCGATATTGGGTCGTGTGCGAGATGTGATACTCTCTGACGCGGTAGGTGTCGCTAGACATTCGAACCTTCGAAAACTTCGAAAACAAATCGCTACGAGCCCATGCCCCGGGTGCAATAGAGCCAATCTTTCGGCTATTCTATCGAGTCCTCGAACCGCCCCAAGGCCACTGATGGACAATCTAACCATGCAAACCGTACAAGAAAGCATCTACGATCACCCAGTCTACTACGATTTGATCTTTGGGAGCGACTGGGCTGCTGAATACAAATTTCTCTCTGCTGCTTTCGCCAAGCACGTGCGGGGAAAGACCAAGAAGCTCTTGGAGCCAGCTTGCGGTACAGGCCGACTGCTGTATCGAATGATCCGAGGGGGCTACCAGTGCCAGGGGCTAGATTTGAATGCAAAGGCAATCGATTTCTGCAACAAACGGCTTAAGCGTCACGGACTCAAACCGACCGCATTTGTTGCCGACATGTGCAATTTTCAAATCGACAAACCTTGCGACGCAGCCTTTAACACCATCAACTCCTTTCGACATCTATCGAGCGAGCAGCAAGCGGTAAAACACTTGCAAGCCATGGCTGCAGCGGTACGACCAGGTGGTATCTATGCCCTCGGATTTCACTTGACTCCCTTGGTAGGGCCGACGACCGACGAAGAAAGCTGGACGGCCCGGCGAGGGCATTTGCAAGTCAACACGCAGATGTGGCCTCGAGATAAAGATCCAAAGGCCCGCGTCGAACGCTTTAATATCCGGTTCGATATCTACCGACCAACCGGCTCGATGCGAATCGATGATTGCTTGGTTCTGCGTAGTTACACCTACAAGCAATTCGAATCGCTTGTAAAGAAAGTTCCGGCTTGGAAAATCGAAACAGCCTATGACTTTAGCTACGATATCGAAGAGCCTATCGAAATCGATGAGACCAGCGAGGATGTTGTCTACATCCTAAAACGTCAAGCGTAACCCCTTTAGAACGGTGCATCCTCTGCATCGTCTGAAGAGGCTTGGGAGAACTCGTCGTTGACCGATGCGTCTGAACTTGGCGAAGCCTCCGCAGAGCGTCGGAATGAAAGGGCTTCGGCACTGAGAAAATACTTGACCTCGCTCTGAGGATCTCGCTGCCACTTGCGCCCCGAGAGCCGATAGTTGACTGTGATGTCATCCCCGACACTCAAGGCATCCACGCTATCACAAGCATCACCGATGAAATCCAACGGTACATAATTGGTGAATCGCCCAAGGTTCTGTTCGAGCACCACAAGCCGCTTGCGAAAACCTTTTTGTCCAAAGGTCTTGGTATCTTCGATCAGATGGACAATGCCTCGGAGGGTCGCGTTGGACATAGCAGACTTTGCTTTCGAAGGAAAAAAATCTCTTACCGGGAGTGCTTAACAGTCCGGAAATTCTAAACGTTATTCCCGCGATTGGAATACCACAAAGATGCGGCTAAAGCCCTCCCTGGCGGAGTCTACTTTTTGGCCAAACCAACCATTTCCAGCAACTTTAAGGCATTCGTCGTCGGGGTAACCCCCGGGCGCATCTTGTAATCGAATCGCATCTGCTCTCGGCCGTCAATCGTCTCGAAAAACTCACGAAAATGCACCACCTGCGACGCTCTAGCGACCCCTTGGCAATTGGCCAACTCCAGGTCGTGTGTGCTAGCAATAACCATCGCTCCTAATTGTACGAATTGATCGAGCACTTGTTCGACGGCGATCTGCCGCTCGCGAGAATTGGTTCCCTGAAGGATCTCATCCAGAAGAACCAACGACACCCGATTCGATCCACCTTGCTGATGCTCTCGAGTCGCGTCGGTTATGGCTCGAAGCCTTTTGAGTTCAGCCATGAAAAAAGAGACCCCGTCGGCCAGGCTGTCCTGGACTCGGATACTCGACGCCAACTGGCAGTTGGGTCCTTGCCAAAAACTGCAAGCCACGGGGCTTCCGAGTCGACCAAGCACCGTGTTGATCCCCAACGAACGCAGTAACGTCGATTTACCAGCCATGTTGCTTCCAGTAACGAGCAACAACGGCTTTGATTCGTTGATTTGAACATCATTCAACACGCGTTGGTTATCGGGAATCAAGGGATGCCCAAGTGCATTTACCTTCAGATCGCGCTTTGCGGTATCGGAACACTCTGGAAAAGTCCAATCAGGATACTCGTCGGCTATTGCTGCAGAACTGACCAAAGCCTCCAAATGCCCAAGCCCCTCGATCCAGCCTTCGATGCTTGAGCCATGACGAGCTTTCCATTTCTCCAATCCCTCAAGTACTCGGGCATCCCAAAACATGAGCAATTGCAGGCACCAATAAGGAATGAACAAAAGCGGATTGCGTTGAATACCAGCGAAACGCATCCGCCGTTGTAGGCTCGCTATCGCATCGGTTGCAGGCACAGTACCGTTGTGAAAACGACCCCTAAGGTCCTGCAACAAGGAAGACTTGGCTTCAAGCCGCTGACCTAAATCCAACAAATCCTTGAGCGAGGAAAGCTCACGGTTTGCATTTCCTATCTGAACAAAAAGATCGTGGATCTTTCCAACGATTGATACAGTTACAAGCAAGTTAAACGCGACGCCTGCCAAGAAAGCAAAAAAACTGTAATTGAACAGTTCGATCTGCTTGATAACCAAACTTAGAATCATCCCGGCGATCGCCACAAGTGTGATACTCGGCCCGATCCAAGTCAGTGGCTTTAGCCAGGGGCGACTTTCAAAAAAGGACGGGGAGCTTCCCCATCGGGCGATTCGCTCTGGCGAAGTATCGCAACCTCGAAAGCCCAGCGCAGCATCCCAAAAAGATTCCCGCCAGCCTCTTTGTTCTTTGAGTTCGATGGCCGCTTGTTGCCGCTGATGGATCACTTCGACGGCCGTCCAGGTGGCCATCCACTGGCCGATGGTTTTAGCACCCGACTCGGTAACAGCCAATGAAAACCATCGAAACAATGAACGATCCCCAAACAAGTCCAAATCCTTAGATAGCTCGCTAGAGAATTCCGTTGCAGCAATCTCTGTAGGCAAGGCTGGCAGTTGATCCCATTGCCTTCGACATCGGGCAAGCATTCTTCGATAAAAACTGCGCTTTTGAATCGCCCAATCCAGTTGATCCCGAAGCACCTCTTGCCAAGAGGCAAGGGCCAGGAAACCCACAATGAGCAGCAAACCAAATATCCAAACGATGCTTGGTAGCTTCGGCTCACTCAAACCGACGATCACGAGCACAAGACCAGGAATAGCCGTCGCGATCCTGCCGATACTGAGTTTCTTCGAAAGCGACTCTCCGATTGCGATGCGGCCATCGAGCTCTTTGGTCTTTGATTCGTAAGCGGACTGTGCGGTATCCAAAGAATAGACTTTCGATCGATTGACTAGGAGAAAAGTGCAGCGGCAAAGTCGTCCGGCGAGAATTCTTGGAGGTCCGGTAATTTCTCTCCAAGTCCAACAAATTTCACGGGGAGCCCGAATTGCTCGGCGATCGGTATGATCACGCCACCTTTTGCCGTCCCATCGAGCTTCGATAGCACGATCCCTGTGCAACCGGCCGCCTCCGAGAACCCCTTGGCTTGGCTGATTGCATTCTGGCCCGCTGTCGCATCGAGAACTAAAAGAACTTCATGGGGAGCGGACTCGACGTGTTTCTGAAGCACACGCTTGATTTTCTCCAATTGTTGCATCAAGTGGCTTTGAGTCTGAAGTCTTCCGGCTGTATCAACAATGCAAACATCGTACCCCTCGGATACCGCCTTCTGCATGGCCTTGAATGCCACCGATGCTGGATCGGAACCTTGCTCACCTAGCATGATATCGCAACCAATCCGATCGGACCAAATTTTCAGTTGCTCGACAGCCGCAGCTCTGAATGTGTCCCCTGCAGCCAACAACACTCGATTACCCTCTTGCGTCAATCGATAAGCGATCTTGGCAATCGATGTCGTCTTGCCCGAACCATTGACACCAACGACCAAGATAACGGCCGGCTTGGTGTCGGGCAGATTCAGCGTACCACCTTTGCTCTTGAGTGACTCGGAGACTCGATCGCGAATGATCTTTAAAACGTCTTCCTGATGAACCTTGCGAGCACGGTATTGATCGTGGATCGAATCCTTGATCTTTGTGGCCATATTTGGCCCCATGTCGGTACGAATCAAAATCGCATAAAGACGCGAGAGGAACTCATCGTCCACCAATTCGCCTTCGGATTTCCACAAATCTCGAATGTCGGTTCTAAGCAGCTCGTTGGTTTTCTGCAGGGCGCGACGGAACCACCCAACCTTGGTCGTCGAACTTTCCTCCGTAGGGGTTGCGGGCTGCTCTTGGTGAACCACTGCATCCTGAGACTCTCGCGGGGCGCTTTGCTCGGTTTCCGAGGCGCTTGAGTCGTTGGCAGAGGGCTTCTTTTTCTTCCAGAAAATCATTGCTTGTTTAAATCCTCTCAGGGGGTGACAATCCAAGGTTTTAGTCGGGGAAAATCGAGTCGACAAGGGACAAACGCCAGCGAGGGCAGGCTTCCCGCTTATTTCATGGAAAAACCCAATGATTCATTACGAGAATGAACTTCATCTGCAGCTAGATGAGTTCGTCGACTGCTTGATCCGATCGACCCTCGCCGAGCGTCGACCAGTGGATGATCTTGCCAGGATCGAAGGGATGCTTCGGCACGCCGATCTTATCATCACCGCCCGCACTCCATCGGGGCTACTGGTGGGTGTCTCGCGAGCCCTCACGGACTTTCACTACTGCACCTATCTGTCGGATCTTGCCGTCGATGTAGATTACCAGCGCAGCGGCATCGGTCGCGAACTGATCGCCAAAACCCATCAATATGCGGGACTTGATACGACACTGATTTTGCTTTCGGCACCTAAAGCCGAGAGTTACTATCCTCATATCGGAATGACCCGACACCAAAGCGCTTGGATCACTCCTCGATCCTCTCCTTGATCCACGAAACGATCAAGCCTCGATGGTTGTTATGTAGAACCCACGGGTCGACTTGAATACCTAGGCTTTCTGCGACGCAAGTTGCGATGTCTACTGAGCGAACACCTTCATACTGCGTAACACGTTTTCCATCCTCGAAGATGGTGCTTCCTGGATCAGAAAAATCGCTCTCGAAAACATCTCTCAACTTGGCGATCCAGTCCTCTGGGACCCGCTTCGAACGGCAGTAGTCGCAAGACCAGATTTCGTCGCCATCGCAAAGGTCAAGCAGTATCAACGCCAGGGGCTTACTGATTTTCGAGAATCCATTCGACATTCGAGTTTATTCTCCGTGAGTTCCGTTTGCGATGAATTTGGTGTATATTCGCAGGCTCCGACATCTGCACTTGTCCATCATTACCTCTCGATGAAAAAAAACCAAGCGATGACGCACCACGAATATATTTCTCGGATCGAAAACCTGATGGATCCTCATGGCAATATTCTGCTGAACATGACGATCGAACAAGCCGAGCAGCACGTCCATAGCGGCGATGCGGACCTGGTCGCGCAGATCAACGGCCAGTTTGCAATCTGCGTAGCTCAAGGAAAAACGGTGCGTATGGCTCGATCGATCGGACGTCCGATGCGTTATTTCTTAGCAAAAAAAGCAGAGGGCCCCTGTTTGATCGTCGCAGAGCAAATCCATCAAATTAGAGAAAAGCTGTGCGAACTTGGGTTAGACGATCAATTCCATCCCTCCTACACCCGGATGGTCCCAGCCCATTACGTCGTTGAGCTTGAACTCATAGGCTGCCCGGATCCCAACCCAGTCTACACGCGTTACTTCACACCCGAGCGCAATCGTTGGTCGAATGACATCGAGAGTATCGGTGCAAAATACATCGGACAGCTTGCCTCCGAATGCGAACTTTGGCTCGATCGTATCGGGCCTGATGAACCCATCGGCGTCATGTTTTCGGGTGGGATCGACAGCGGAGCGGTTTTGTTGGTACTCCATCATTTGATACTTCGTCGGGGCCAAGCTCCACAAAGGCTAAAAGCCTTTACGTTATCGGTCGACAGTCGTGCGCAAGATGCCCAGCAGGCACACGAATTTCTCAAAGTGTCCGGACTGCAAATGCTCCTTGAGGTACTCGACGTATCTTCAAGCAAGCTCGATTGGCGCAGAGCCGTTCGAATCACCGAGGACTACAAACCTCTAGACATCCAAGCTGCGACGATGGGTCTGGCGCTTTGCGAAGCGATCCGAAGTCGTTATCCAGACTGGAAATACTTGGTCGATGGAGACGGTGGAGATGAGAACCTCAAAGATTATCCGATCGAGGAAAACCCAGAACTGACCATACGAAGTGTGTTTAATAATCTGATGTTGTATCAGGAAGGGTGGGGGGTCCATGCGATCAAGCATTCCTTGGTTTACTCTGGAGGACAAAGCCGCGGACATGTAAGAACTTGGGCTCCGGCCAAGCAACTCGGATTCGTCGGTTTTAGTCCTTTTGCCTTACCCCGAGTCATTGAGATTGCAGAGGGGATACCATTCATCGAATTGACCGATTGGGATCACGATCGGCTGTATCAGCTCAAGGGACAGATCGTCGCTAGCGGGGTTCAACAGGTCACGGGACATAAGTTGCCAGTTTTTCCAAAACGACGATTCCAGCACGGTGCGGCAAGCGACGATGTCTTTGAGTCGATATTCCCAAAACACGAAGCAGCGTACCGACGAGAGCTTTCCAGCTACTTTTCGTAACCGCACGGGTTTATAGAATTTCGCCGTCCAGCTCTGGAAACAATATCCTGATCGGAACAAGTTTGTACCGTTGCACCAAACCCTGAGGTACAGCCAAAGGGGGAGGCCGAATCAGGACAATCGCCAAAAAAATCTTCCATCAGCGTCTAGTCAGTGTCCATCAGCGGTCCATTGGTTTCCGAAAGGTGGAGCGTTAATTCCTAAAGAAATCCACCCACTTGATTTCGACCCAAGTTGAACTCTCGTCGGTCAGCCATTTCGCAGGAACTGTCCACTGGAAAAATTGTCCCTGCTCAAGCGGTAGCTCTTTCAATTCGACCTCTTTGCCCGCTTGATCCATCACTCTTATCATCTTCTCCTGTGTTTGCAGTTGCCTTGACGAGGTCTTGGTCTCCCCTGTCTGAGTGGCCTGCTGGTGGACCTCTGTCCAACTCTCCTGCAAACGCGACGAATTGAACTCTCCAGAATACGACCTCGAACGATCACCGATGACTAACTGAATCTGCTCAAGCCCCTTTGTGTGTAGCCGAACCATCAGTTTTTCAGGCCATCGTCCTTTGTTCTTGATGAGTTTGAAACTACCGATCCCCTTCATGCTCTGGATGTCGATAGTCAAGCTTTCAGTAACTCCTGATTGGTCTTGAACGAGTCTTACTCGATCTCCATCTTTGACATCAGCAATTTGGATATCTTGCACGGAACCTCTCTCCTTGGAGTTTGCGCTCGTTTCGCCAATCGTGTTTTGCGCGAGTGCCGCCGTCGCACTGAAACAAGTCATAACTGTTGCGATCAATAGGCTTGCCGATAGAGCGGGTTTCCAAGAGCAACTGTCGGCAGCATCTTTCGACGGATATGCTCGGACGATCTGACCATGCCGAACTACAAAAGCGCCCGACATTTGAAACCCATCCCCCACGAGCTTACCGAATCCATACCCCTTCAAAATCGCAGCTTTGAATCCTTCGATCCATACCCGGATTCCAAAAAGCTGCGGCCAAGTACCTCTTGGCAATTGATAAGCTCGGAACAAGCGGCACTCCGGATCGCTGATAACAGGGCAATCCTCAAGCCCGAACTTCTTCATCATCTCTAGACCTTGCTCGACACTCCCCATGTGGACAACCACAGGCAACAAAGATCGACTTTGCCATTGCTGCCGAGCCTTCTTGAGCTCATCGAGGGTCTCACGACAAAAAGTACATCCTGCATGACGAAGAAAAACCAGAAGCACCTCCCGATCGGAACTCAGCTCCGCAATCGACTGACCATTAGCGGTTCTGGCAAGCTCGTTGGCTTGCGCCAATGTCCAATCGTCATCGCTATTTTGCACCTGCCCTCGTGTGGGATCCGAGTTGGACTTAAAGCCCAAGTAAAGCATCGCGCCAAAGGGAACCCACCAAATCAAATCATTGGTCAGAATCATCCAGCCCCAGCTCCAAGGCAATGACCCCTCGATGGCTGACTGCAGAAATCCAATGGGCCCAAAAATCTTCCCCAGAAAACCCACCGCGATCACAGGCCAATGCTTGGCAAAATCCCGCGATGCCCACCAATAACCAAGCCCATAGACGCCGACAATCATCCCGACGCATTGCCAAATCCCTGGGTAATTCGGACGCTCGATGCCCGTCAGATCGAACCAGTGATGTGGAAAGAGGATGACCCAAGCACCCCATAGCAAGTTGTAAATCGCCGCAGCTTGTAAAACGCGACGCGGCCAAGTTGGCTGCTGTGCCATTCGGTGATTATCTCCAAGGCTCTTGTGAACCACTAGCCAACCAATCGAGCATCCAATTGGCGGAGAAACTCACGCAGAGCACGCGATCGATGGCTGATGGCTCGTTTGACATTTAATCCAAGTTCCGCAAACGTCCGATGGTATTCTAGCACCTCGAAAAGTGGATCGTAGCCAAAGCCCTCCGAGCCACGACGCTCATGGCGTATCCTACCCCAGCATTCCCCTTGAACCTCCATGGCGACATTCCCCATCGGGTCACATAGCACGATGGCAGAAACGTAATACCCGTCTCGTTTTTCAGCTGGTACAGTTGCTAGCTCCCTGAGGAGTTTGTCATTGTTTCGCTGATCGATCTGCCAGCGCTCGAGCAGATCCGATTTTGCATCCTGCTCGATGGAGTATCTAGCTGAAAAAATTCCCGGGGCTCCGCCAAGTGCCGGCACGCATAGCCCACTGTCTTCGCCGATCGTCCAAAGCCGATGCTCTAGTGATTGGGCGACAGCTTTGAGCCTCGCATTCTCGATGAACGTGCTCCCTGTCTCCTCGACTTCGATGGGGCTGGGCACATCCGACAACGTCAGCAACTCGAACCCTCTTGGCTCAAGATGAGCATTGAGCTCGAGGAGCTTCTTACGATTGGTCGTCCCAAGCAGGAGCTTTTTAGAACTTTGCAACGAAGACCAATCGATCATGGTTGTCCGCTTGGCCAAGAACTACTTTGAAAGATCGCGAAGCTTAATGTTTTTGAACTCAGCCCACATCGGTTTACCGGCGTGGAGCTGCAAGGCCAAGATCCCCTCTTTGAGAGCTAGCTCTGGATCATTGTCGGTGAAATCCAGGATCAATCGATCATTGAGATAGTGCTTGATGCGGTTGCCTTGCGCGACGATCACCACATCGTTCCATTGATCCAAACGAAACAAGCTTGCAAACTCATTGTCGGTGATGGTTTGCCCAACGACCTTTTTCGCTCCGTTTTCCCAAGTGGCTTTTTCGCCGGCTAGGCACAAGCGGCCTCGCTTACCACCTTCGTCGTAGATGAAACCCGATACATTTGGGAATTTACTCTCGTTGCGAATCTCGTGCTGGTAGCCGCGCACGACCCACTTGTTTTTCGCTTGGGGCGTATCGATATGCTTGGATCGATACTGCACACCGGAGTTGTTCGCGTCGTTGCAACGAAAGGAGAATCGCAATTCAAAGTCGCCTAGTTTCCCACCTTTCCAGATCAGAAAAGTGTTGCCATTGGCTGGATGTTCAGGTGTTGTTTCTCCATGGATGACTCCATCTTTGACAGACCACAAATCCGGATCTCCATCCCAATCGGTCAAATCTTTGCCGTTAAACAAGGACTTGGACTTTTCGACAACTTCCGCCGGTGCCTTTTCTAGCACCTTAGGTGGGGCTTCTTGTGCTTGCAAACCTGCAAGCAAGGATCCAAAGAGCATGAAACCAAAGAAAGTGGCTTCGAGGATTTTTTTCATAGTCTAGGTTCCTTAGAACTAGGAATCATAAGTTCGCTTGGCAGCACAACCGTTGACGTAATTCGTCCGGGCAATCCCGTAAAGCTTTTGCCCAAAGGGCGTGGGATATTCACCGGTGATACAGGCTTGGCAAAGGTGTCCGTGAGGCAGATCGATGGCTCGAGCGATCGAGTCAATGGGCAGATACCTAAGAGAATCAGCTTCGAGATTTTCGGCCATGCGGCGCTGGGCCTCTTCGGTCAGTCCACCGTTACCGAGAAACTTCGGTGCATAGAGTTCATCGATCGTCGACATATCGATCCCATAAAAACAGGGAGCAACGATCGGTGGGCAAGCGACACGGACGTGAATTTCTTTAGCTCCACCAAGTTCCCGAATTCGCTTCAGGAGAACTTTCATGGTTGTCGAACGCACGATCGAGTCTTCGACCAAGATCACCCGCTTACCTTCGAGGACCTCGCGAAGGGGAGTGTATTTCATGGAAGCCGTGACCTTGCGAGCTCGGTTGCCTTCGATGAAGGTACGTCCGGAGTATCGGTTTCGAATCAATCCTTCACGGCAAGGGATGCGCAAACGGAAGGCCATCGCATCGGCAGCGGCTTTGCTGGTATCTGGAACCGGCACAACAATCGTATCGCCATCGATAGGGATTTCGTTCCGTGCCAATTCGATGCGTGCCAACTCCTCACCGAGACGAGTGCGTGAAAGATAAACGCTTCGGTTATCGAGCGTGCTGGCAACATTCGCAAAGTAGACCCACTCGAAGAAACAATGGGCTGGATCCACTTTATTCGTGTAACGCCGCTCTTCGATCCCCTCGGCTGTGATCATCATGCAAGCACCCGGCTGAACCGACTTGATCAATGATCGATCGAATCCAAGATTCAAGAGGGCTACACTCTCACTAGCCGCAGCAAACAGCGAGCCATCAAACGCATAACACAGCGGCTTGATTCCACGTGGATCTCGAGCAATAAGCAGTTCGCCTTTGGCCGTGATCAAGGCCAGCGAGTAAGCTCCATCGAAGTTCTTTGCGGCATTTGCAAAAACATCGATCAGCGAGAGACTTGGATTGACCGTCAGTTCGCGTCCGATCTCATGCAGGATGATTTCCGTGTCGGTATCGCGAGCAAGATGATGATCCCCTTCGCGAGTGAGCTTGTCCTTGAGCTCTTGATAGTTGGCAAGCTGCCCATTGAAGCAAAAACTGAACCATTTGTGCTTGTGGATGTGCTGTCGTTCAAAAGGTTGCGCATAGTTGCGATCGTCTCGACCACAGGTCGCATAACGCACATGACCGATCGCCGCCGATCCAACAAGCTGTTGCATGATCGCTTCATGCTTGCCACGGTGCGAGAGGTGAAAGACCTCGCTGACGGTTCCGATGTCCTTGTGCGTTTCGAGCAGCAACGACCGTTTGGGATTGTAGCTCGTCATACCAGCAGCCAATTGGCCGCGGTTCTGGATGTCTTGAAGCATCCTGGGCATGATCGTCGATGCTGCGTCGATTCCGACATCGCTGACCAGCGGGCTCTCGGGCGCCGATGGGAGATGATAGACAGCAGCAACTCCACACTCGTGATACAGTTCGCTCATAAGACTCCGCCGGACGAGAACCAAGGATGACCTTGCAAATCGGACAGTATCTTACAGGATACAAGCCCCTTGCGAAACGGCTAACTGCTTTTCGTCGGTTGAATTGAAACAACTTGTGGTTCGCGCTCTCGAAGCCTTCGTAGTTGCCCACAGGCAGCTTGAATCTCATCCCCTTTTCGCTGTCGAAACATGGCATTTACCCCACCATCGAGCAACGTCTTGCGAAACTGCAGGATGGCACTCGGGGTGGGTGTCTCATAGGGAAGTCCAGGCACTGGATTGTAGGGAATCACGTTGAGCATCGCGGTTCGGCTTCGGAGCAGTTGAACTAATTCACGTGCACACTGCATCGAGTCGTTGAGTCCACCGAGCAGCACATACTCGAAGGTCAATCGTCGCTTGGTCTTGGCAAAGTACCTGTCGGCCGCATCAAGGATCGATTGGATCCCGATGGTTTGATTGACAGGCACGAGCCTATTTCTCAGCGGATCGTTTGGGGCATGCAAGCTGATTGCAAGATGATAGGGGGCATCGGAAGCCGCCAGTTTATCGATCGCCGGTGGCAAACCGACTGTGCTAATGGTGATTCTGCGAGGACTGATCCCCAGCCCAAGTTCAGAGTCTTTTGCGACACTCAAAGCGGCCAAAACGCGGGGTAGATTCGCTAGTGGCTCTCCCATTCCCATCATGACGATATGACTAAGGCGCTCATCGGCTTCGAGCAAATGTTGCAATTTGAGCATTTGCTCAAGGATTTCACCTCGCGAGAGGTTCCGTTCAACACCGTCAAGACCGCTTGCACAAAACACACAACCCATCGCGCATCCAACTTGGCTACTGACACAAATCGAGCGTCTGGGACCATCCCTGAGCAATACGCATTCGATACGTCCCCCATCGGCCAACTGCAACAAGAGCTTCTCAGTTCCATCTGCGGCTTGTTGATGGACAGCGGTTGTTGTGCGAAACAAATCGAAATGCTGATCGAGCAGCAATCGCAAATCTTTCGGCAAGTCGGTCATTTCATCGAATCGTTTTGCACGCCGCTGGTGGATCCAACGCTGTATCTGCGCGGCTCGGAATTTCGGTAAACCTCGCGCAACGAGCCAACTAGAAAGTTCTTCGGTAGTCCAATCGAGCAAATAAGCTCGCTCGGAAGGTTGCGTCGCGTCGATGCCTGTGGCTTGTGTCTGGTCAGTTGGATCGGTCATCGCCAAATCGTGCTTATCCTGGTTTTGTTTTGAGCCATTGCTGAACAAAGTCCCATAGTCCAGAGAAGACCATGAGCATCGTCGGAGGTCGATCGGGAAGCGACTTGAGGCTCGCGAGTTCTTGGATCGTAAGCAGGGTACGGGTATCGAACAAGTGATCCAACGGCACCTTCTCATCCATTTGAAGGGCTATGGTCAGATCTGCGAGGACTCCATCGGGGGTTTTGCCCCGAATCAACGCGCATTCACCGAGTCTGTAGCCATGCCTGACCAATCGCAATGTCCATTGCCAATCGGCGAGGATCGACTGATTGGTCGCCTCTTTGGCCGCATCCGATGCGGTCGGCCTTGGTAGCTCATCGGCCCCTCTTATTGATTCGGACTCGGCGATATCGCGGCTCTCGGGGGCTTGCCGTGGGGCTTGCTCAACCGAAACTGTTCTCGGCGAGGGAATTGCTAACGGCTCGGCAGGAGTCGCTGTGTGAGCGGACGGAGTTGACCAAACCGTATCTCGTTGTTTACCGGTTGGAGGGTTAACATCCAATTGACTCTCTGGATCGTTGCTTGCGATCCATGCGTTGGTTGTGAATTGCAAAACGTCAGATGGAATCGAGTCAGGATCTTGGATGCATTTCTTTCCGAGTTCGGTGATGATGATCGTCGGTTTGCCGATCTTGAGTTCGATTTGCGAAAGGAGTTTTTGTTCGATCAGGATTTCGATCAACTGGGTCGCATGCGACTTTTTCCAGGCCTTGAGCAACCCGAACTCGGCCAATCGCTCGAGCCTCAGTCCGACAACAGCCTTGCTTGCAGTCCCCGCAAAATG
Organism: Pirellula sp.; assembly: GCA_046086605.1. GTDB lineage: Bacteria > Planctomycetota > Planctomycetia > Pirellulales > Pirellulaceae > JBKCUI01. The sequence continues at coordinate 21,032 of JBJSXX010000376.1, forward strand.
CTGAGCCAAAACGGTTTTGCTCAAATAACCGTGTGTGCGCTCGATCCCGGCCAAGAGCATTTGTAGGGTTTGAATGCTCTTGCGTGTGACTTCGATCGAAGGGGTTCCGGTCGATTTCTTGCCTGCAAGAGTTCGAGGCTTCGCAGGTGCGTTAGTCTCGGCAGGCTTATTCGCAGGATCGGTTTTATTGGGTTGAGGGGGTGCGACCGCTAATGTGGTCGTTGTTTGCAAGGGCTCAACTTGTGTGATCACCACAGGCTTAGAACTTGGCGGGTTGATGGTTTGCTTGGGGAGTTTGGGCCAACCCGAACGGCCTTGGCATCGATCGCAGATTTTGCAATCCGACGCGGTCGTGTCACCGAAATAAAGAAGGATGGTTTTTTGACGACAAGACTTGGTGCGTGCATAAGCGACCATTTGATCGAGTTTCTCGTAGTCCGCTTTGCGTCGAGCATCGAGCTTTGCGTGGTCGATTTGCAGATCATCGAAGTGGACGTTTTTGCGCCGAAAGTGGATCGCCCGACCTCGGAACGGAGGGACATACTCGAAGTCATCGAGCTTGCACAACTCTCGCAAATGCCTGGTCATTTGTTCCTTATCCATCCCGAGTTGCTCGCTCAGCCATCTTGGGTGGATATAGACTGCTTCGTCGCGCCGATCCCCGATCGCTTTTTCGATGGTTCGAAGCACATTCCGACGCTGGGATGCGTCGCGAGGAAGCAAATCGATGAAGGTGTGCATTCGGCTCGATAGCCTGAACATGGCCAATCCACTTGCGACATCAAGCCGTTCGAGCACCCCGGTACGACTGAGGATTTGCAAGGTTGAGTTGACCGCTTCGGATGTTGCGGACTGGGAAATCTGATCCTTGATTTCCTCTGCTGTAAGCTCGATCGGATCGTCTTCACAAGACACCAGGAAATCATAGACGGCACGCAAGACATCTTTCGATGGGTTGGCGTTTTCGATGAAGAACTCTTGGATGTAACGATCTTGCGGACTAAACAACAACACGCACTGAGACAGATATCCATCGCGACCTGCACGACCCGCCTCCTGGTAGTAGGCTTCGAGTGTTCCTGGCATGTTGTAGTGGATGACGTAGCGCAAGTCCGATTTGTCGATCCCCATCCCAAAAGCATTGGTCGCAACGATCGCCTTGAGCTCACCTGCCATAAACTTGTCCTGGATGAGCTTCCGTTGCTCGGGAAGCAAACCGGCGTGATAGGCTCCCACGGAGAGTTTCAGTTCTTTCCCAAGTTGCTCGACGAGAGCTTCACATCGCTTTCTCGTAGCGACATAGATGATGCCCGATTCATCGCGACTACTTAAAAAATCATGCAGATGCTTGTCCTTGTCCCGATCACTCATGCAGAACGCGGATCCGAAATAGAGATTGTCTCGAGCAAAGCCAGTGATGAAAGTTCGAGCGGTCTTCAGCTGCAAACTTTCAAGGATGTCGGTTCGAACCCTAGGGGTGGCCGTCGCAGTCAGAGCGATCGTTTGAACGTTTCCGAGGGCTTCTCGGAATTTCCCAAGCCGCTGGTAGTCGGGTCGGAAATCATGCCCCCACTCGCTGATGCAGTGGGCTTCGTCGATCGCCAAGAGTTGGATCGGTGTTGCGCGGATCGCATCAAGGAACCGAGGGTTTCGCAGCCGCTCCGGAGCAACATAAACCATCGAGAACTTCCCCGATGCAACTTGATCGAGTCGCTCTGATTGCTCCTGCAGGGACAGCGAGCTGTTGATCAGGGTCGCCGAGATGCCTCGTTTAGCCAGCCCATCGACTTGGTCCTTCATCAGCGCAATCAGCGGCGAGACGACAATCGTCATGCCGGGACGAACCAGACTAGGAAGCTGGTAACAGAGGCTTTTTCCACCTCCGGTGGGCATGACGCATAGGCAATCTTTGCCGGATATAACGTGCTCGATGACCTCCTTTTGCCCACGCCGAAAACTCTGCAAGCCAAACTTGGCTAAAGCTGCCGATAAATCCAGCGCACTTTCGGATACAGTCATGAGCCAAGCGTTTAAAGGCGAAAATAGGAACAGGTGGAACTTCGGCAACCCTTGGCCGTAGTGTACCGGATTCGGGCGTGAGCGACAGCAAGCTACCTGCCCAAACCCTAAATTCGCTTGGCAAAATCGAGTTTAAAGCCAGACAAGCAACCTTCGCCCGGGAAATATCGACCTAGATAAACTTTCCCGGATAAACCGACTTGGACAGTTGGGGAAGTTGCCAGCACCATGGTAAACTTTTAGGCGGCCCGTCGGGCCTAATTCTCATCATGACGCAACTGACTAGCCTCGTAGATCCAATGACTTTTGCGACCGCTCCCCAATTCAAACCACGCATGCTTGCGATTTCTCGAACCGCTTTCGCAGTCCTTGGCGCATGCTGCTCTACGCTAGCATTCGCACAAGACCCGTTCGGCGATCTGGGAACCACCCCAGAAGTCAATCGAATCGATAAGGCGAAGGGCTCTGAGTCCTCCATCGATACCAATGAAACCAATGCAGTGGTTCGCTCGCTGAGGGCAAACCCGCCGACGAGCCCTAAGGAACTGGCAGAGGCCATCGGCCTCATGACCCGCATTCGTCGTTGGGACGAAACAGCGCGATGGCTCGATAAACTCGGCCAGGAGCAAATCGATGGCCAGACCGCCGTCGATGTGCTGAGGGCTGGCGGACCGCGAACCTGGGCCGCAATCGAATCGAATGCTGCTGCCTTCAAACCACAGCAACTCGAGATCATCGGTAAGCTCAGGAAGCTAGCCGACGACGAGGTTCACTCCCCTGCAAATCTCGCTCGACAAGTCAGCCGCCTAACGAGCCCAAATCAATCGGAACGTCTGGCTGGATTCAATGCAATTCGTTCTGCTGGCGACTCAGGCATCGCCGCATTGCTCGATGCTCTGATGCGGCCAAATGGCTTGAATCCAACACCATCGATGATCGAAGCCTATTCGTTGCTCGGCCCAAGTGCCGTTTCGGCTTGGCAAGCGGCGATGACATCACCCCACGGTGAAGTGCGTGACCGACTGGTCCAATTGGTGACTCCACTGCCAAAGCCTTCGATGGGCGCAGAACTATTGTCGATATTGCACGATCCAACGATCCCCCAAGAAACCAAACAAGCCGTTGAGAAAACGTTGGCCGATCGAGGCAAGACGCTGCCTGATGCAAAGCAAGCCTATGACCTAAGTGTCGCAACTTTAGATAAATCGCTAGACCAGTATCGTCAGCTTTCGGCTCTCAACGATGTAGACACCCGGAACGTCTGGACCTTAAACAAAGACGGTCGAGGCGTGTCGCTCCGATCCGGAAACGGGGCTGACCAAGCCTTGGCACGCGCATCCCAAGCGGCGATAACCGCCTTGAGAACCTCTGCCACTGGAGACTTTGTATCGGCTCGGGCGATTGCGGCCCATTTCGAAGATTTCTCAAGAGATGGCTCGCCCGATCTAGCCAACTCCACCGTCTTCCAATCGCTCTTGCCAGAGTCGCTTCGCAACAGCCATGAATTTGGGGCCCTCATTTGGGATGCGGCCCTCGAAGAACGGTTGCCAGGAGCCCAGGCTCTTGCGGTCGCGAATTTAGCGCGATGGCAAGGGGCGTTGATGCCAACGCCTGTGCGAGATCGATTGGTGGGTGCGATGAAGTCCGGACATCCGAGCGTTCGATACCCCGCGACGGTCGCTTTGATGAATTCTCTGATCGACCAAAAAGGACTAGCAGTCGATCCGGTGCAGTTTGTTTCTGCGCCAAAAACAGATGTTCAAGGGTTCAAAGACGGTGGATTCCAAGGTTCCAGTCGAGTCGATTTCAACGCTCGTGAAATGCAACAACTCATGGCCGATCCGATGGTCATGATCGTCGGTGCAAGCCCATCGCTTCGATCTCACACCCACGACCTTGTGAGCTCGATGGGGCTTCGGTACTGGGAAGCCTCCTCAGTTGAGGACGTTTTTAATGGGCTTCGAAATGCAGTGCCCTTTGAAGGTGTCTTCATTGTTGATCACCTTCGAGATCTAGATTTAGGACAGCTAATTCAACGGATTAGAGCCAACCCCTCGACCTCGACGGTACCTATCGCGTTGCTTGCTGAGAATCTCAGCAGAGGCGAGCATCTGGTCGCGGGGGCCGACCATGGGGTGGTAGTGGGGAGTGTTCCGCCCTCAGTCGAAGGCTTAGGTGATATTCTTGCGCGAATGAACCAGGTCATCGCTTATCCAAGGGCAGCGCCTGAGGATCGAATTCTTTGGAAAAACCAAGCTGCGGACTACTTGAGGGTGGCCCATCCAGACATACAGGTTTCGGAGGCAACCGGAGTGACAGTCCGCTTGGCGGACACCCAAGAGGAGCAAAACAACCTCTTGCGGGTCGCTTCGGATATGGCACAGACGCCGCGACAACGGGAGCAGGCCAGCCAAATTTTTGTGCAATCAATACGCCGGTTTGGGGTTTTGATATCTACCGATACGCTGAATGCCCAGTACGATGTTTATAACACGCGGGGTGCCAACGAGCCGGTAACCCGTTTGGTGATGGGCCAAATTCTGGATGCCATCGACGAGCTCTATGGCAGGACAGCTTCGGATCCAAAGCCTTAGACGCTTCTTGACACACTATGGCTCGCATCCTGGAGATGGGATCAGCCGATGTCAGAGGACGTTCGTGAGAACGGCAAATTATCGAAATCTTTAGGGGAGCATCTCCCTGGCGTAATCGGATCCTCGCCAGCGATGAGGGACGTTGCGCATCTGACCAAGCGGGTGGCCAAGACCAATGCATCGGTATTGCTTTTAGGTGAAACCGGGACTGGCAAAGAAGTCATCGCCAATGCGATCCACCAATTGAGTCATCGGGTATCGGGGCCTTTTGTGAAGGTCAATTGCGGGGCGCTGAGCGAGAGTTTGCTCGAAAGCGAATTGTTCGGTCACGTGCGAGGTGCATTTACCGGTGCGGTTGGAAATCGGGCTGGGAGATTCGAAGCAGCCCATACCGGAACGATCTTTTTGGATGAAATCAACAGCACCTCCTTGCATCTGCAGGTCAAACTTTTGAGGGTGTTGCAGCAAAAGCAATTTGAACGGGTCGGAGACACCGAGACGGTCACGGTCGACACCCGATTGATCGCGGCGAGCAATCGAGATTTGGCCGAAGAGATTCGCAATGAGCGTTTTCGCGAAGATCTTTACTGGCGGCTCAATGTTGTTCCGATCGAGTTACCACCGCTGCGCAAACGAAGAGAAGACATCCCACTGTTGGTCTCATTCTTTCTCAAACACTACAACGAGCAGAACCAACGGTTCGTAGTCCATATCCAGCGCGAAGCGATTGCAGCGATGCAAGATTACCATTGGCCCGGAAACGTTCGGGAGTTGCAAAACTACGTCGAGCGCGCTGTGGTAATGTCGGAAACCGATGAGCTGACGCTCGACCTCTTGCCCGGGGTCCTGACCGGCAGTCAGCCGGCGCAGGATTTCACGGTGGGAGCCCCAGTTGCACCTCCGGACTTTGAGAGTTTATCGAAGTTGCTCGTTGCCGAAGGTTTGCGGTTAGCACCTAGCGACAGCAATGATCTGCACTCGAGGGTGGTCGATAAGGTCGAGCGTGAGTTGATCGTTCAAGTCCTTCAGGCTTGCGGACAAGTCCAAACGAAAACCGCGATAAAGCTTGGGATCAATCGAAACACATTGCACAAAAAGATGAAAGACTACAATCTCGAAGGGGATGAGTCGTCAGAGACTTGATCGCCAGAAGAACTTGGAGAAGCGAAGGATGCCAGATCGATTTAGCACCATTCAGGCGGCCGTTGAAGCGATTGCCACGGGCAAGGTCGTGATCGTGCTTGATGACGAGGATCGCGAGAACGAGGGGGACTTTGTCTGCGCTGCGGATCGCGTCACCCCCGAGATCATCAACTTTATGCTCGCAGGGCACGGTCAATTGTGCTGCTCGATCTTGCCAGCGACGGCCAATCGGTTGGAGTTGCGTCCGATGGTCGAGAACAACACATCACCCCTTTCGACTGCTTTTCTCACCCCGGTTGATTTCGCGGGTTGCAAAACGGGGATCACCGCAATGGAAAGATCCGAGACGATTCGTCGCCTTGCCTCCGAAACAACCAAGCCCGGAGACTTTGTTCGGCCCGGACACGTCTTCCCCCTTTTGGCCATGGAGGGAGGAGTATTGCGCAGGGCCGGTCATACCGAAGCTTCCATGGATCTTGCTCGGATGGCAGGATTGAATCCAGCGGGTGTGCTCTGCGAAATTCTCAACACCTCAGGCGATCGCGCAACGCGCGACGAGTTGGTCGAGATAGCGCGTAAGCATCGATTGGAGATCATCACCGTCGAGCAACTCATCGCGCATCGTCGTGTGAGTGAAAAACTTGTGACTCGCTCAGCGCAATGTCGCTTGCCGACTCGCTTTGGCGAGTTTCAGGTGGTTGTTTACGATGTGCAGTACGAGGATCAAGAACCGATTGCTCTGACGTTTGGAGATTTGGATGCACCGAGCGACCGACCTCCCTTGGTTCGCATGCACAGCAGTTGTTTCACTGGAGACCTCCTCGGTTCCTTGCGGTGCGACTGCGGAGATCAGTTGCATTTGGCCCTCGAAGCGATCGCCAAGGAAGGTCGCGGAGTGCTGGTGTATCTCCCACAGGAGGGGCGGGGAATTGGTCTGGCGCAAAAGATCAAGGCTTATGCGCTCCAAGACCAGGGGCTCGACACCGTCGAGGCGAACCATCGACTTGGGTTCAAGTCCGACATGCGCGACTACGGTGTTGGATTGCAAATCCTCAAGGATCTCGGGCTCAAAAAAGTACGGCTTTTGACCAACAATCCCAAGAAAACCGAAGCATTCAATTTGCGTGGATTCGACATCACGGTGGTTGATCAAGTACCGATCATTTGCCCGCCCAACGAACACAACGCAGCCTACTTGGCGACCAAAAGGGACAAGATGGGACATAAACTCCCATAGGGTCCTTTGGCTTCTTCAAAGCCCGGAGGGCTGGCACAACCTATGCCGGCGGTGTTAACCACCGGCAAGGGCGTTCTACACTCACGCGTCGCTAAAGCGACTGGAAAAAACGGCTGAGGACAGTCGTTCTACATTCACGCGTCGCTAAAGCGACTAGAAAAACGGCTGAGGACAGCCGTTTAACATTTAAGTAACACAACGCTGGCGGGCAGTATCGGACGCTCTGATCGCTTTGTAACGATTTTGCGTGTTATGCTTGATCGCTTAGGATGCTTGCATCGGTCATGACGTTTCTGCCGAAATTTCAATAAGTCCATCGGCACCGATATGTTGTCGTTACACCAGCCACGGAGGGCTGATCATGCGATTGCTATACTTGAGCTCGGCCATCTTGTTCCTATCATCGTATTGCTTGGCTCAAGAAAATCACGGCCCGGTTCGCGTGTCTTTCAAAAAGCCCTCCTTAGAGGATATCTCGGCCGATCCAAATGGCCAAATTATCCGAGTCCCAACCGAAGAACCCTTCGGGGATGTTAAGCCCGTCCAAGGTGCTCCTAAACGTACGCTCAAACTGGGGAATCGAGATGATTCCCTGGCAGAGTCTTACTCGCTGGAAAACCGAGGCGTTGAGACTCCTACGGGAAAGAAAACCGGTCGCTACTGCACCGATGGCATGCAAAGATCAGGATCCCCCTGGATTCCTGGAATCTTTGCTACTTGGGGAACGGACCCACAGCACACCGTCGGATACGTCGGTGGTTCAACACCCTTTAAGGGCCCTTACAGCGGCATTTTGCAGGGGGATTGCCGAAGGCCGACCGAAGGCACCTTTGGGTACGATTACACCGGACTTCATTTCAAACGCAACACCTGGTTGCTTTGGACCCACGGACGACGAGAGCAAGGTGGTCTAGGACGCTATGAGACCGATGGGCCCCGGATCCTGCCAGAGAAATAACGGGCTAGTCCCAGATTTTCGAGGTAAACGCGCAGTTTCCTCCGACTCGAAACGTCAAACTCAGGGCTTGGCCCGCCGTCTGCCGAGCCGACGTATCTGCCGGTGCGAACCGAACCGCAGTCGGCTGCGTAAAGAGCTTGTCCGTCGATAGGATTGGCGGCGAACCGAGTCCCAGATGCTCCCTAAGACCCCATGTCAAATTCAGAAATTACCTTCTCTCCGGAATCCGATGAAGTCGTTGACAGCGAGGCTTTCTCGGGCTTTTCTCTGCTAGGTCTAATCGCGTCGGTGATTGGCGTTCTTTCGATCCAATACGTGCATTTCATGCCCCTTGCGATCGTAGGAACAGTTCTAGGCATGTTCGTGCTGCTTTTCTCAAAAAAGTATGCGCTGAGTCAGCTATCGAGAACCTTTGGCTTTATGGCCGTGTTCATTGGAGCAACCTGTGCGTCTTGGGGTGTCTCTAGAAGTTTTCTCCATAGCAACTATGAATTGCAACAAGCTCGGAAGGTTGCCGAGCTGTATCTAAATGCATTGTCGAAAAAGGATCTCGATAGCGTCTACTTCCTCGTCGGGTTCCAATTCGAAGGGGAGCGACGTCCAACGGATGATGCCCCAGAGACGGAGCTGCAGAAAGCGAAAAAACGCCTCGCAACAGACGCGTCCCATCTTGAGATTCAAAGGCGTCGCGATCCAGCCAAGTGGACTTTTATATCCCTCGATGGCGAATCGATGGGATCGGCTGGATACTCCTACAAACTAAGGTACCGGGACGAAGGTCAGACCAATCCCCCGACCTATTTCGTGTATGCTCGTAAAGATGTGCAGGAGCGTTTTGCAACCAAGAAAGAGATTCATTGGTACGTCGATACCATTGAAGCGGCTCGGTAGTGACGTCCTTACGGATGTCGACCTTCTGGTATTGGGAAATCCGAGATGCCAAGTTCGCTGATAAGCTTGGGTGCGAACCTTGGGAATACACTCGAAACGATGCGGGCCGCTTCTAGGCTCCTTCGCGATACCTTTAAAAGCTCAAGAATCGAACTGAGCCCAATTTTCAAGACACCTCCGGTCGGTGGTCCAACCGGACAAGGTGATTTTCTCAATGCGGTCGTTCGCGTCGATCACACCCTGAGTGTTTGGGATGTATGGGACAGAATCAAAAGAATCGAAAACGAATTGGGACGCCAGCGATTTCGTCGATGGGAATCTAGGCGAATCGATATCGACCTGCTGATGCATGACCAGGAACGCGTCTGGACACCGCATTTAAAGGTACCGCATCCGCGGATGAGCATGAGGACATTCGTGATCCACCCGGCCTGCGAAATTGCTCCTGAATGGATCGATCCAGTATCAGGCTGCTCAATCCGCGAGTTATCCAACCTTTTGAAAGCGATCGACTCGCCCCGTATCTCTATGGCATGTAGCACCGAGTCCCTGGCAAATCATATCGAAACTCTTTTGCGACAAGACAGCTTGGTCGATCCAAAAAAAGTACAGCTTTTTGTAAGCCATGAACCATCGGGTTGGTCGCAAGAGTGTTCTCAAGCCGACTTGTACATGGCCTGCGTCGAGGTGCCTGACCCTGAAAACATTCAGTGGGAGGATTACTGCCTGCCCTGGGCCTTAGCCATGGGCTTTGCCAATTCAGGCATCGCCGATGCTTCAGCGAAGACCCAAACAAGCAGGATTAGTACAGGTGCCCGCTACTTATTACCCGGGACCGATGTAGATTGGGTGTGTCATGAAATCCAAGCGGCCCTGTTGGCATTGCGTTGTCCAATCGAACCAACGGGAGACTCTTGGGTCAGTTAGAAAATTCGGAGCAAATCAACCACCATGAGCCAAATAGCAATGAGCGAAAATTTGCCAGGAGTGAACCTTTTTCGGATCGACGGCCAATTGGCCGTGATCACTGGAGCAAGTCGTGGACTCGGCTGGGCTATGGCCTGCGGACTGGCCAGCGCAGGGGCAAATCTGTTGCTTGTAAGCCGCAGTCAGGATCAACTCGATGAGCGGGTCGAGCAAATCGCAAGCACCTATGGAACCCAAGCTTGGGGGTATGCCGCCGATGTCAGCAATGAGTCATCCGTCGAGGGGCTCAAATCCTACTGTTTGAGTCAGATCGGCTCACCATCGATCCTAATCAACAATGCAGGGATCAATATTCGAGGCGCGATCGATGAACTGAGCCTCGAGCAATTCAATCAGGTGTTATCGACGAATGTCCAAGCACCTTGGCTCGTAACGCGAGCCTTCATCGAAACGATGAAGCAGAATCGTTATGGCAGGATCATCCATGTCGCGAGCACCCTGGGCTTGGTCGGACTCGCCAACCGGACTCCTTATACGGCAAGCAAAGGGGCGGTGGTTCAACTCACCCGCGCGATGGCTATGGAGTTCGCCCCGTGGAATATCACCTGCAATGCAATTTGCCCTGGACCGTTCCTCACCGAGATGAACAAAGCTGTGGCCGACAGTCCGGACATCAAGACCAATATTGTGGGGGCCACCGTCATGGGCCGTTGGGGTGAACTTCATGAAATCCAAGGGGCCGCGATCTACTTGGCAAGCCCTGCAAGCAGTTTTACCACCGGTAGCATGATGGTCGTCGACGGAGGTTGGACAGCAAGATAGATAATTAATGAAAAACCCCGATCTCTCTTTGCCTTGAGATCGGGGTTTGCCTTCTTAACGATCGTTAGATCGTCGACTAATTCCGTCAGCAAACCTGCTCTTAAAAGCTCCTACTGTTGGCTGGCTTGGGTTTATCCAACGATTGGCTTGTCCAAGCTATTCATGGGATCGGTACTTAAATTGCTAACCGAACTCATCGTCAAGTGCTCGGAAGAGGCAACGGTGCTTGGGATCGAATACCTAAAAACGGCCCTACAGGAATTATTGTGGCTAGGCGGATACGCTTTCTGGCTTTTTTCGTACTCATGCTCGTAGTATCTCCGATATCTACCCACCGAGGAATAGTACGGATAAGCTCTTTTATAGAACTTGTGTGTATGAGAAAGTTCATAACCATTCTCAATTACCTCATCAAGACCGATCAGGTTTGGGAAACAAAATGAGCGTGCTAGCGCTA
>JBJSXX010000377.1:0-5876 GCA_046086605.1 Pirellula sp.
ATCAGAGCAAACGAACCGGCCTTTTGTGCCGTCTCGGTTCCCTTGCCGCTTTTGAGTAGGACTTCGGAAATCGCCAAAGCTTCCCAATAGTTTTCAAGGCGTAAGTTCAGGTACGCTTGAAGGAATCGAACTTGGGCTAAATCCTCGCGGGAGTCGTCGTCTCGATACAGTCGCAAAGCCATGTCGTTGAGCTCGATGGCTTGCTGGCGATCTCGCTTGGCATCCGAACCCACCAAAGCGACTTGGTCCTCGATCCCTTTGCGATCCGCCTCGGGGGCACCAGCGAGCTGTTTTTCTAAAAGCTTGATCGTGGCATCCCCCTCTTCGGCCCGATCGAGCCGTGATCGAGCAGCCTTCATCGCTTCGGCAAAATTCTTCACCTCCGGCAATTTGGTATCCTCATTGGCCTTTGCTTCGATTCCCAGATCTTTCAGGTAACCGCGAGCTTGATTGGCGATGGGGCCATTCTTTTTGGCCAAGAGTTGTAAATCTTCGCGAGCCTCGCGGCGTATATTGCGAATTTTCGCATCATCGTTTTTAGCATCCAAGGAATCGATCCAAGCCAAGCGGGCTTGGGCGACAGCCAGCATGAGTTCTTGCCACTCAGGCTTTTCTCGCTCGCGATAATCAGCCATCTTGAGCTGCTCTTCACCTGCCATCACCGCCGCTTCGTATTTGCCCGAAGCAGGTGTGCTATCGAGTCGCACCATCTCGGCCATGGCTTGAACTCTCCAGGTTCGAAAGATCCCAGCCTCCTCGTTTTCAGCAACACGCTTAAAGGTCTCACGCGCCCCGTCGATCTGTCCAAGCAGAGCCTGCACGCGTCCTCGGTTGAGTAAGCTCAAGTACTTGGCTCCGGCATTCTTTGCGCCGGTGCTCTTCTCGGATACTTCGTTGAGCTTCTTGTCGGCCTCCTCGAGCCGCTGTTTCCACTCTGGAGTGTTGGCATCAAAAGTCTCAGCGATGAGTTTCGAGGTGATGGCTTGGAGAATCTGAGCTTGTCGATACTCCTTTTGCAATTTCTCCCTGAGAGCCAAACGATCCGTCTCGTTCGGTTTGACGTTGGCTCCCTGCATTTGCTCAAGCGTTGGCCTCAAGGTATCGATGGTGGTTGCGAAAGTGTCGAAGGCTTGTTGCAACGAGGGGCGTGCTTTTTCTCTAAGCTCTTTGGCTTTGGCGGCCGTCTCGGGCTTCGCGGCGTTCTCCTTGGCATCGTCGATGAATTTGGTGCCCCGATTCAGGTACAGATCTGCGAGTTTCAAAAGTGTCTCGCCTCTTCGAGGATGCGTCGGGGAGTTGGTTAAAAAATCCTTAAAACCTTGTTCGACCTGAGCAAGCTTTTCATCGAGATCCTTCGACGTTCGGACATCAGCCAACGACAACTGCAGGAGCATGATCTTTTCTAGCCCAAGATCCGCTTTGAGCGATTCGGGCAAACGATTGCGCTGCGCACTGATTTCGAGGTACTTCAGAGCCTCATCGTAGTAGCCGGAGTCCTTGAGACTCTGCAAAAATTTTGCAGCGGGCTCATCGGCACGCACCGGCAGACTTGGGCTAGTCGAAGCAATAATCCCTAATCCGGTTAGGATAAAACGCCGGAGCAACTTAGCGGTTTGAGAATTTACCAATCCATAAGGCTGCCGATTGCAACTTGGAAGCATAGATCGCTCGTTTGACAAACGCGGGTATAATGAGGAAAAGTAGTCAGGGCATTATAACGCTCTTCACGCCGGATAGAACGTCCCAGGCGAAAACTCCTTGCCCTCAAATTTCCAGTTGCAGGACAGATTCCTATGGCTCCCAAACGCCGTGAAAGATGGTATTCCCTGGACGGTCAACGCCGAATCCACCAGTCGGCACTCCAGAACAATACCGGCCCAAGACGTTTGATTTCGCTCGTTGTCTTGCTGCTACTGGTCTTGATGATGATCCAGCAAGTCTCCGATTCCAAGAAAGTCGCTAAGGTCGCCGGGGCAGTCGGTCTGCTGCCACTCGATGCGTTAAATTCTACCGAGCCCGACAACTCGATGCCTTCTACCGAGGACCCTTCGGACACAAACCTTCAAATCGAATCTCTAGGGCTATCTGCTAGCGATCCGACTGTCGACTTGGGCTCGCAAGCCTTCGAGCAACTCATGCGGAACCTCTCGCCGAATGCAAAAGCGAGACTCGTCGAACAACTCTTTGGGCTCGTTGATCGCTCCAAGACGAACGCTAAGAGTGACCCGAGCTCTGCCGAATCGATCGACAGTTGGCTTGAAACCTCAAAAGCCACTCTCTCGCGCTGGGTCGACCTGACCGATATTCAATCGCCCGATCACGTGAATTTGGAGGCTCTTCGCGACGCCTTCGAAAACTCTACCTCAGCGATCTCGAAAGGTGACCTTGCTCAAGTCCCCGAGCAACTCCTGCGAAGCCTCCGATTGGCGCTCGACCGCAACCTCATGACCGACCTGTCGGACAACACACCCTGGAGAAGCACCGAGCGGCTCAGTCTTGCGCGTCTGCTCGATCGCGGTTCACAACTCGGAAAATACTTCGAGGAATCGATCTGGATCGATGCAGTTCCTCTGATCGCCATCCCACAACTGCTATCGCAGACCGACACGCTGCGCGGTCGATGCTACAGGGTGCAAGGCACCGTGGGCTTGATCGATCAACCAACGAGCATGGAGTTAGCGAACTCTCGCAAGCTAAACTACTCGGTCATTTGGCTTAGACCCGACGACCTTAGCGATCAACCGATCAATATCTACATCCCCGAATCGGTGAAAGCCAACGGCCAGCTCAAGCAAGGCGATACGGTGCAAGTGGCTGGACTGATTGCCAAAAAACGCGCCTATGCATCGCAGCGAGGAGGAGAGATCGCACCCGTACTGATCGCCACATCGGTTGTCGTGGGCGATGTATCAAGCCCCCCAGAGCAACGTGCTCGAAGCTTGGCGGTTGCCAAAAGCCTCTCTGCAAGCCGTAACCTTCTTGTGTGGACACCCCCTGTGGATCGCCAAGCCCCCTTGGACTTGGTGCAGCAATCGATCTCGAAGTACTTGGATAATCTAGCTGCGATCGACGCTACAACTACAGCACCCGAAGCGTTGGTCGACGATCCAAAAGTATTGGCAAGCTTAGCGAATTTGGTCAAGTTCCAAAATGAAGTCGATACGGTTGTAGAAGGCGGCAACAGCGCCATGCTTGGCAAGGTGCCCGGAGCCTACGAGCCTGTACTGAGCAGTTGGCCCGGAACCGTGGTCAGTTGGAGTGCTTGCAAAGTCGATCCTCAACTTCTGCCGGGAATCGATTGGCCAGAGGTCTATGCATTGAAAGTGGAGATCGCCGGTGATGCGAACTCTTTGAAATCGACAACGGTGCTTGCTAAGGACATTCCGATTCTTTGGAAAAAACAAGCTCAGATCCGTCAGCCTGTGCTCCTCTCAGGTCTGGGGCTTGTGCCAACTGCCGAAAGATCGCCATCGCTTGATTCAACCTCAAGGAATCTACCGAGCATCGTGTTGGCATCAAGGGTCGCTTGGCAAATGGCCTCGACGACTACCGATACGGATGTTTCGACCGGAGAACGGATTCCCTCGTTGAGCCCTGGCCATCGTCAATTGCTCAGTAGTGGTTGGAATTTATCCCAATTAGATGCGCTCGAAAGCATGCATGGCCAATCGATCAGCAACAGAGAATCGAGAGCTTTTTACACGCTACTCGCTAATTCATACAATTCTCAAAGCAAGAACAGTCAACATCAAGATCATGATGTTTTGAGTGAGAGCATGAGTGTGATGCAATGGATCCGAGGAACCGAAGCGATGAAAACGGCCAAAAGGGATGATGGCTCTCTGAAGCGAACCGTCGGCGAACGGGTCAGAGCGAGGGTTCAAGTTCGTCGTATCCAGAGGGTTGACGTTCGCAATCCACAGCATCAAGCTTGGTTGGGTAGCAACCATTATTACCAGCTCGATGGAGTTGCGGATATCGGACCGAGTCGCATCGAGGTCAAGTATGGCAAGGATTTCGAACCGATCAGTTATGAGCGAGAGTTTCCCATCACTTTGGTCGCAGCAGGACTACCGAGCTGGATCCTTGCCGACCCAACGACTTTGGGTGCCCAGGGCCAGTCGCTTGAAGCCAACACCGATCTAGATACATCCTCTTCGATCGTATGGTCGACCAAAATACGGGTGGACGTCATGGGGTACGCTTACCGCGTCTGGCGATTTCGTACACCCCAGGTCTCGGCCGCAACGCAAGACACCGGTTACCAGCAAGCTCCGATGATGATCGTAGATCGCTGGGAGTTGTCCCAAGGTCCATCGCTCGATGATGAAAAGAATCAGCAATCCAAGCTCTCGATGGGTTCGATCGTAACGACGATCATCGGGCTGGCTGCTATAGGCTGGTTCGCCTTCCGAATGATGCCAAAACCGCTTAGAAAGAAAGGCATCCATGAGCGGCCCCGTTTTTGAACCGCTGATGAACACTCATGAACGCTAATCCCTGTGCTTTATAACTTCCATATCCTCAGGAACTTACCAACTCGAACCATCAGGTAGCGACCTTGCGAGTTCCTGATAAGCCGGACTCGGAAACGACTCAGTCTTAATCGGCATAGTTCCTGTTCCCATCGCAACGAGTCTACAAGTTTCTTCGCATCCGGATCGGTCTGGTTGTTCACACGAGCCAGCATCCAGTCGGCAAAGTGAACGGCATCAAGGAGAATGGCTCGGTGGCCATCAAAATGGTGCGTTCTGGAATATTCTCGAAACAATCGGCGGTAATCTTTCCCAATGCACTTTACGCTTTCGGAGAGTAGCGAGCGGGTCTGCGAGAGTCGCTTGCGAATCAACGTCTCAGTTGCCCGATCCAATTCCTTTGGGTCAAAGTCAAAGCATTCGGACGATTGCTCAGGGTGTACCAATCGAGTGGCCAAAGCAACTTGGAGTTGCTCAAGTTCTCTGCGCTGCTCGGACTCGCTGGACGATGGACTTGGCATGCTCTAGCTCGGGTATCAATTCTCTTAGATTCGGGATATTTTCGTCGCGTTCAAGGATCATTCCTTTGACAGGTGCAAATCGGACCACTTGCTCGAGCAACTCCCATATCTCGCTTTGGGTCGCTTTGCTGTGGCTGTCAACCCAGATGCCTTCCTCGATGTGACTACCGACGAAGTGCAACTGGACAATCCGATCTGCAGGCAATCGATGCAAGAATTCTATCGGATCGAATCGTTGGTTTTGTGAATTGATAAAAAGATTCGTTACATCCAAAAGCAGTCCTATCTCGTTATGCTCGCAGAGCCTGCACAGAAAATCCGCACCATCGTATTTCTCGGTTGGATAGCGGATCGTATCGGTGATGTTTTCAAGGATCAGCGGCGTTTGACTTGTATCCTGCAATCGAGCGATATTGTCATGCAGCACAGATAGTACCGCATCGGTTTTGGGCAGAGGGGTCAAGTGTCCGATATCAATGCCTCCAGCCCGCGTAAATGAAATGTGTTCGCTGCACCAAGCGGGCTTGAGTCGCTGAACCAAATCCGCATACCTCTTCAAATAAACAGCATCGAGACCCTCGGCACTCCCGAGCGACATGGCAAGCCCATGCGGGATCAAAGGAAAATTACCAGCAAGCAATTCCAACTCAGCCGCTTTCGAATCGATCGGTTCAAAGTAGTGATCAGCCGTGATCTCTAGAAAATCGATCGATCTGCGGCATCCAAAAAGCTCGGACAAAAAAGGTTCTCGAAAACCGATACCTACACCTAGTTGCGGTAACTTGGACCATTCCATTCGACACTCTTTTTATGTTTTGCTCGCGGAAATCAATCTCCAACACCGCATCAACCACATCCCCCACCGCCACAACTCGCACTG
>JBJSXX010000378.1:0-23523 GCA_046086605.1 Pirellula sp.
AGCGAGCCGATTCGCAGATGTTCTCGTGAAAGTTTTGGTGGAGAAGTTCTGTTCGCCAAAGGCTTCATTGCAAATGCCGATGATTACGAGAGTACTTACCGAATGCCTATGGATTGGTGTTGATCGCTAAAGGCGGAACGATCGCTATTCCCGGTAAGTTTGTTAAGGTTGATCGTCTAGGAGGATCTGTTTCCATGAGCCTAAGAATTGTTCGCAACGACAACAGCCTGGGTTTTTACTGCCTAAACAGTTCGAGATCTTGCCCAAAACCAATGCATGGGGGTTTGGGTTGAGTTTGACGCTTGTTGCAGTCGTGCTGGCCAAGTCGACTTTTTCTGTTCGATGCTAAGAGCAGGATTCACTACACCCGGAAACCACACCATGCACAGATATCGGACTTCGCTGATCAAGTTAGGGCTAATCCTCGGATCCGTGTCTTTTTACGCCATGCCATCTGCTCTGGGCCAGAGCTCTTGTGATGAGTTGGCGACAGGAAAAGTTTGCCAGGAACAACGCGAGGGTTTCTGTATCCCATCGCTTCAAACTTTGCTGATGATGCCACTTAGCCAAGCGGGCGACCGCTTCGAAGCCAAGTGGCTCGGGCGTAAAAATGGGTCGCGCATCGAGTGCGACGCGTGGATCGAGCCACCTAGTTACAAGCTCGATGACACCTCTACCGAAAGCGACCAGTCGTATGCTTTGGAGTGGAACGCTCCGGTGAGAGTCGCCAAGGTGGTGGCATCTGCGGAATCGCCACCAAAGCTCTTGCTAAGCAATCATGCTCAAAGAACGATTCCCAACGAGCCTGATGCAGACCGACAAGAGCTAGAGAGCCTTGCTACGCAAGACGCAAATGTTCGCTTGGCAAGTGGTACTCTAGAAGCCAAGACAGTGAGGGTCACTGCGGTGTCGCAAGGGGCAACTTCGCAGTCGGCACCCCGGCGATTAGGGGAAATCAAAGAGAAGCATCAGCAACGCAAACCGGCGGGCGCTCCTGGCGGTCGTTAAGCTGTGTGTTTATCTGGATGCAGGTAGACGAAAGATTTTCCTAGCCGTCCTCCATAGTTACCCGCAGAGATTCGGACTAAGTCGTCTACTCCGAGGGCTGCATCGATCGCAGCATAGGTTGCCTTGGCGACGGCTTCGAGCGAGGAACCGTTGACAATGATTTCCATGATGGACGTGACCTGATCGGGAACGCGAGACTGGGTGCCTAACTTTTGCTTGAGCGTTGGGCAGTATTCCGCATAAGTGCTTGCGATGAGGAATTTGTACTTGCTACCGGCTTTGCTTGCGCTTGCAGCAACACCGCCGGGGAAAGTCGTAATCACATCTGCCGCTGCATCAGCTGCAAGTGCGGCGCGATCGGCAGCTTCGATCGCCGCGTCCTCGGTTCTTCCGAGGAACCAAAGGTTTCCTCCCATGATTCCATCGGCATACCCGAATCGTCGCGAGAGGAAGAACTCGCCTCCGAGGGTTGGTATCGTCCAGCCCTTTTGACCGAACATTTCGCTACGAAACTCATGGCCATCGCCAAAGAAGGCGATTTTGCGACCGAGTTTGTAATAGGGATCCGTGTCGAGTGCGTTGAACAAACGAGTTGTCGGGCACGTCAAAATGTTTTGCGATAAGCGGGCCAAGAGAACGCGCTCGAGATGCTCGACGCGATCCTTTCGGAAACGAGGCACATGAAATTGAAGATATGCCCCAACACGACCATCGGGCGTTTCTTGGCCAGAAGACTTTCCATCAAGTATTCCTTCGATCCCAGCTTCGCAATCGCACAAGATCGTGCTGCTGGCATGCCCTGTGGCCTTTTGGCAAGCAGCCAAGAGCCATTTGCGATCCTTTGCAGTGACCAAAACCCTTGCGTAGAGACTTCGAAAGGCTTCTGCGTATGTATCATCGACCAGCTCTTGCCAGCGTGAGGACTTCCATGGCTCACTGGTCGAAAGCTGACTTGGAGAGTCCATGATCAGTTCCTGCCACGACCATTGTAGACCGCCGACTCGGTGACGACTTTATCCATGTAGATATCATGGGAGTCCATTGGGATTTCATCGAACAACTGGCATTCAAATGCCAGTGCCACCAGAGGCGTTTGCGGCTTGGCATGTTCTAAGAGTTTGTCGTAGTAACCTTTGCCATGTCCTGTGCGGCCCCCGGTGCGATCGAATGCAACCCCTGGAACCATGATCAAGTCGAGATCTTCAGGCTGGAGTTTCTTCGATGCGACGGTTCGAAGCTCAGCTTTGGGCTCAAGGATTCGATACATCCCCAACTCCAACTCGTCCATCGACTCAAGCCAAAAAAGCTCGAGTTCGCCATCAACGCAGTAAGGAACGACGATTCGCTTGCCTGTCGTAAGCGATTCTGGAAGTGCGTGACGGGTTCGAACTTCGTCTCGAACGTCGACATAGAACATCACGGTGTTTGCCGAGGCGTACTCGGGAAGTTTCATAAAGCGATCGACGATAAGGACAGAAACACCATCTTTATCGGCCTGAGTTCGTCGGTTTTCGTGAGCTTGCTTGCGAATCTCCGTTTTGCGTTCGGAGACTTCATTGAGTTCAGACATAGTGTGCCTAATAGATCGCCAACAGGACAAGGAATTCACAGTTTTGTAGCGAGGTCCAGCGAATTCTGACCGTCGCGACTCGAACATCGTAACAGCAACGGCGAGACTTGTCACGAACGAGAAAATTCGGTTCTATTTTTCTGGGGCCTTCGAGAGCCGTTTGAAGTAAGCTTCGATCACTTCCCGGTAGTGACTTGGTAAATCCTTGGTGATGCTCTGCAGAGCCTCTTGCCTGGCCGCAGGGGGCAAATTTCCCCACCCAGACTTGTCCCCAATGTCCTTGTCGTCGACGGCACCCTGGCCATCGCCTCCTCCGGGCATCGATTCGTCGGCTGCTTTTTGGGGTTGTTGCTGCGGTTGCTGTTGTTGTTGCTGACGCTGCTTTTGTTGCTGTTGCTGCTGTTGTTCTAGCTGATCGATCAATTTATCAAGCTTCTCGACAATCGCTTGCTCTTGATCTCGCACCTGTTTACCAGTCCTGCCCAATGCCAAGCGTCGTTCCACATCGTTCATCAACCGAGCCACCTCGTCGAGAGAGTTTTCCTTGAGCGGCTCAATGTCTGTGAGCATCAGTTTGGCTGTAATCGCATAACGCGTTGGAATCTCGGATTCCCGTTCCAAGAGCTTCTTGAGAGACTCGACGCATTGAGGTTTTTGAAGCAAAAAATGCTGGCAAACTGCTGCTGAGAAAAGCCAACTCGAAGGATCGCTCAGGGTATCGATGTCCAACGTCTGGAGGCGCGACCAAGCTTCGTCGATCCAGTTGTTTTGGATTAGGTTCCGACAGAAGGCCAACTGCAAATCAGGTTTGATCCAGCCAGGCAGAGCTCCGTTGGCGATCAACGAACTGAGCTGAGAATCGAGTTTCTGGTGAGTGTCGGCAGACCAGGGTTCTTCCAGAGTGCGAAGAAACTCGGCTACCGACGGATCGAGTTGTCCAGCAAGTCGCAAGAGCGCCTCGTGAAGTTCTATTCCTCGGAAATCGACCATTCGGTTGGCCGACTCTCTAGCAAGCGCCTTTGAATCACCCGATAGACTCGATTCAATCCAATTCAAAGAACGTTCAACCCACAACGGGCCAGCAGACCACTTCCAACTAGCGGTTTTTGCGAGATCCTTGGCCTCGGAGTTGTCTGCAAAGGATCGCGTAGGGTAACCCCAAGACAAAATGGAAAGAACCAAGATCGCAAAGCGAATCGAACTCGCGGTAGACATAGATTTCACAGCCGGCACTTTCTGGCTTGAAGGATAAATTGCCAAGAGGCCACCTCTTGCCAGTATACAGAACGGTCCAACGGCCACCAAAAACGGCCTGGGGTATTCTATTGGTTTAGTCACTAGCAATGCAAGCCGAAGAAAAAAAACTTATAGAAACCCGGCTAACAAAGGGTCTGTCCCCTCTTTGAGTCCCTTTTGCGCGGGGTCTGTCCCCAAGTTATGCTTTGCAATTTTTTTCCGCAAACCGCGTTTTCACTTGTAGTTGCGGCGATTTCAAAAAACTCCCTCCCTGGCCAATACCCCCTCGCGAGCGAATAATCACCCTACCGATCGCTTCTAGCAATCGGACTAATGCTACCCGATGCGAACACCCCTTAAGTGGGGGTTAACGGATTTTCAAGGATTGGATGTTGATCGGGAGGAAGTCTCCAAGCAGACTAGCTAGCAGACATTTCAAGCAGGGATGCGCGTTCTTACCCGTCTTTTGTTTTTCCCATCCCATGGCTAATGTCGATCGAGCTTACAACCAAGTCCGCAACGAACTCGCACAAGTCGGGTTGCTCGCCGATGGCCTGTACCTAGATGTGGTCGAATTGATCATCTCTGGAGACAAGAGCGTCGGCGAACGAGGCTACGTCTTCGAACAAGTCGGGCACTACGCCAAGTGGGGGTATCGCCCCGGGGTGATCTATTTGCCGCGTGATCTGCCTCACCAACCGCGTAAACCAGGTCTGACCCTCTGCGATACGATCCGTCACGAATACGCCCACGCTTGGTATTTCCAGGACCAAGCATTTTTTCGGGGCGAGTGGTTTCCAAGAGCCTTCGGTGCTGCTTACACCAACTGCAACCCAGCCCCCTACTCGCGATGGCGCAAGGCGCTCAAGCGGAATCCAGAGTATCTTGCGGGAAAAAAACGCTGCAGAAACGCCAAAGGCCAACTGAATTTCTTCTACGGATATCTCTTGGACGAATTCATCACCGACTATGCTACGACCAACGCCAGCGAGGACTTTGCCGAAACGTTTATGTTCTTCCTGAAGTACCGTCGCTCTTTGAGCCGCTTTCAAAACCGTTACCGCGTCTATACCAAGATCAAGGCCGTCGAACGAGCCGTCGCCCAGGCCTCGCGCCGAGTCCGCTCACTGGGAACCAGTCGATACCGCTCCAGGTCAGCCTAGGACCTTTTCTCTCAAGCTAAATACCGATCCTACTGGTCTTTAGGCGCTGTACCAAGCAAGTTTCGGATCCAAAAGTCTGTCATCATTTGGAACTGATGATGGACTTGCTGTGGGTCTGTAATTCCATGGCGACTCTTGGGGTAGACCATTAGTTCGAACTGCTTACCGGACTTTTGCAGCGCATAAGCCAACTGCAAGGTATTGGTCATGTGGACATTGTCGTCGATCTCACCGTGGATAAGCATGAGCCGACCATATAGATTCCCCGCAGCCTCGACCACCGAGGAACTCTTGTAGCCCTGCGGATTGAGTTGCGGGGTGCTCATGTACCGCTCGGTGTAAATCGAATCGTAGTTTCTCCAATCAGTCACCGGTGCTCCGGCGATCCCCGCACGAAAGAGCTTACTATGGGTCATCGCATAGGCGGTGAAGTAACCTCCGTAACTCCAACCCCATATCCCTAGACGTTTGGTGTCAGCCCAGCTTTGAGTTCCGAGCCAAGCTACTGTGTCTTCCAGGTCTCTTAACTCCAAGGCCCCTAAATCCTTGTAAATCTTCCAGGTGTCGGCATTGCCTCTTCCAAGTGCCGACCGATTGTCGCACAACAAAACTGCAATCCCGTTATCCGTAAGATATCGATGCCACAGATCGCTTCGGTGGGTCCAGGAATTCTCGACCGTCGGTGCCGAAGGCCCCGCATAAACATAGACCACCACCGGCATGGAACCCTTGGCAGTATCGAACCCCTTGGCGGGCTTGTACAAAAGTCCTTGCAACTTTTGACCATCCCTAGCCGGGATCTGAATCAGCTCGGGACTCGCTGTGGCCACATAATCAAATCGATCCGAACGATATTCACTAACCAGTCTTACCGGTTTTCCCTCGCGATCTTTGAGCCACACCTTAGCCGGGTTCGATAGGTCGCTCCAAGAGTCTAGATAATAGCTCCCGGTCGGATGAACCGACACGCGATGCGAACCGACCTGGCCAGACATGTCTTCAATCGCTCCACTCTCTAACGAGAGTCTAAGCACATCGGTATTGGTCGGAGCACTGCGATGGCCTGTAAACCATATCACTTTGCCTGAATCACTCACCGAGAGAATCTCCTTAACATCCCAATCGCCACTGCTAAGGGCTCGTTTTGTTCCATCCATCCCCACATGGAATAAATGACGACGACCAGCTTGGCTATCGCTGAGCCAAACAAAACTTCCGTCTGGCAACCAACGGGGAATATCGATCACATCGACCCAAGCGTCCGACTCCTCGTGCACAAGGGTCTGAGAACTTGTGGTCTTCAAATCGTGCAACACTAAATCGAGCTTGCTTTGAATCCGGTTCTGGATCTGATAGACCAACTGATCATCGGCACCGGGTTTCCAGCCAACACGAACCACGAGCCGATCTTCAGGGTCACTGATGCTAAGTGGTACATCCTGAATTTGCCCAGTGGTGATATCTACCACTTTGAGCTCGACCTTTGGATTCGGCTGCCCAGCCTTGGGATACCGCATGTTTTCGATTCTCTGAGCAAAGGGTATCGCATCATCGATGACAAAATTCGGTACCGGAGTTTCATCGAGTCGCAAATAGGCGATCTTGGTTCCATCGGGATTCCACCAATAGGCCTTGAATTGGCCTCGCCCGTAAACCTCTTCTTGATAAACCCAATCCAGTTTCCCGCAAAGAATCTCCCCGCCACCATCAACGGTGAGTTGTTTGACTTCCTTGGATTTGCAATCGACCACCCACAGATTTTGATCCTTGATAAAAGCCACATGACGCCTGCTTGGGCTCAGCTCAAAGAGTTCCTCTTTTTCATCCGGCGATTCGGTCAAACGCACCGCTTGGTCACTGGGCAAATCGTAGAAATAAAGATCCTGCTTATGCTCGACCAAGGCTTGTTCAAGCGTGTCGTTAAAGAGATCGATCTGACGGCCATAGGGTGTGGCTGCCCCATCTTTAAACTCGGGTAGTTTCCCCAAGGCTTCGACCATCTTCAGCGGGGTTTCCCACGGATGCATCGCTCCGCTAATGGCATCAATATGCATCCAGCGATTCTCTTTTCGAACCAAGTAACTTTCTCCATGCGGCATCCACTTTGGTAATGGGCTAGGCATCCCGTTGTAAGCAACCTTGCGGTCGGAGGAAAACAGCTTTTCCATCGTCAATCGTTCGCCACGAATGCCACTTGCTTGAAGATCCTTCCACTTCAAATTGGCAAGCTCCCGTTGTGTGCTAAAGTTCGGAATGGAATCGAGTCGGCGAATCGGATAGATCGAGTCCTTGCGAAGCTCCGGGTCGAGAAAGCCCCACATGGCTAACGACTCCTCGGAGTGTGGTTCTAAGATATAAGTAATCAACCTTCCCAAAGCGTTGTTTGTCGGAACAATCCAGCCTGGACCGAGCTGTTCGGAGTTCTCTTCTAGCGAAACTTCGTACTTAGCCATCTTGCGAAATTGAAACTCCGATAGTTCCTTGCGAGCCTCAATTCGGTAACGCTGCGTCTTGGCATCGACTTGGCCCGAGACCTCGATCATCGGAATTCCATGCAACCGAATGCGACTTGCTAGCCATGAACATTCTTCTGGGATGTAGTAAGCATGCGGTGCGTCGACTTGCAAGGTTCCTACCGCATCGACCGCCAACTTGACGTTGTACTCCGTCGGTTCCATCTCCTTGATGCGACGACGATCTTTGGGCGATGGAAATTCCGATTGCCCATCGGGCCACCTGTAACCTGCAACCTTGGCCTGAGCCTCCGATGGCTCGATCTTGCCTTGAATGAAAACCCCCTTAGGAGGCTCTTGGATGTCCCTGCTTACCAACTCCTTCACCTTGGATGCCTGTGCACTGAGCCCCTCGATGCACTCTTCGATAAAGGCATACGATGCCTCGATCCGACGTTGGTAACTTGCGTAGGAATAGGACTCGACGAGGATTCCAATCTTGCCTCGCAAGGCCATGTATTCAGTGCTATAGCGAGGCTCGAATCCGTAGCTTTCCCAGACCGTGTGATCGCGATTGAAATTCCCATAAGGAAAAACCGGGCAATCCCGCTTGAGCATCCTGGTTTCGACTCCAGGCATAAAGTCATGGCGCAACCATTGAGCCAGATCCGAGTCGATCGCTGGATTGTGTGGCAATCCGTAGGTCATGTCGTAACGGTGAAGCGAACCGTTGGTCGTATGCGCATCGATCAGCACGTCGGCTTGCCAAGCATCGATCAAGCGAACGAGTGAACGCACCTCAAGCGTATCGAGTTTCACAAAGTCCCGATTGAGGTCTTGGCCCAACGCGTTTTCGCGCGTCCCCATTCCAAGAGCCGGTCCCTCTTGGCCAGGCCTGTGCATCGGCCCGACCCGCTGATTGCCATCCGCATTGAAACTGGGCAAGAAAACCAAGACGCAACGCTCAAGCCAATCGGGATTCCTACCCTTGAGAACGTCACGAGCAAGTGCCATCAGAGCTTCCTTGCCATCGCATTCCCCACTATGGATTCCTCCGATCATCACGATCACGATCCTCGGGTCGTCTTTGGCCAGAGGCAATGGATTGGCCTTTTCTTTCGAGACCACCAGTGTCCACAGCGGCCTGTTTTCGTGGGTCGTTCCTACATCAACGAGTTTGGCCAACGGGTGCTCGACGGATAACTTTTCGAGAAACTCAAGCACATCCGACTCGCGCGAAGTGGCAAGATAGTTCGAACGCTCGGCAATCGTCATCGGACTTCGAATCGACGCACTGGCCGTCGGTTCTTGGGGGCTGCCCCATAAGCTTTGAGAACCCATGAAGACCGGTGTATTGGCCAAGCACGCAACAGCAAGCACTCGGAACGATACCGACTCTAAAGCAAAACGTGGAAAAAGCATCTGGTTTCCCTTTTCGAGAACAACTTTCTGGCCATTAGCCGTCGATCCTGTGAACCGCAGGGGCTATCATAACGAACCATACAGCGACGAAAACACTTCCCCAACTTCACTTTATGGAGAAATCTCATGCCGAACTGGGCTAGTTCATTCCGGGCCGGATCTTTGCTTAAGGGCGCCTTTGCCGGAGCGATGCTCCTGGCATGCAGCGTCGGTTCAGTTGCCTTTGCTCAAAATCCAAGAGTGCTCATCGAAACGAGCAAAGGGGATATCGAGGTCGAACTGTTCGAAAAGGAAGCTCCAGTAACGGTCGCGAATTTCCTTAGCTATGTCAAAAAAGGACATTACGACGGGACCATTTTTCACCGAGTGATCTCCGATTTCGTCGTGCAAGGTGGTGGATTGACCCCAGACATGAAGGAAAAGCCAACCGCAGATCCGATCGAAAACGAAGCCGGTAATGGTCTAAAGAACGAACGCATGACCCTCTCGATGGCACGAACATCCGCCCCCCACAGCGCGACCTCCCAGTTCTACATCAACCTCAAATACAATCGCCCCTTGGACCGCAAATACTCCCAAGACAACTACGGCTACTGTGTCTTTGGCAAGGTAGTCAAAGGTGAAGAAATCGTTGATCAAATTGCCAAGGTAAAAACCGGACGAGTCAAAGGTAGTGGCGATGTTCCCATCGAGCCTATCACCCTCAAGCGAGCGATGATCCTCGAAGGTGCTGCTGCAGCGGCAGGATCCGATAGCGACAAAAAGGACAAGTAACTTGCCGACTAACCTCAACTCATCGGCAA
Organism: Pirellula sp.; assembly: GCA_046086605.1. Classification (GTDB taxonomy): domain Bacteria; phylum Planctomycetota; class Planctomycetia; order Pirellulales; family Pirellulaceae; genus JBKCUI01. The sequence continues at coordinate 9,656 of JBJSXX010000378.1, forward strand.
GGGAATTGATCGATAGGCAGGTTGTCCCCAACCTGTCGCGACTAAGAATCGCACAGCAAGCTACAGGCAATCATGGTTGCATCCTCGATTTTGGATGCCAAGTCCCCGGAGGCTTGGAAGCAGGCTTGCTGCTTGCCAAGATCTGCCTGGCCGATCTAGCGAACGTCCAAATCGTCCCAGCAGATCTAGGAATCTGGCACGGGCCAATGCTGCAGGTTACCACCGACGACCCTGTGGATGCTTGCATGGCCTCGCAATACGCCGGTTGGAAGGTCGCCCAGGGCAAGTTCTTTGCCATGGGTTCAGGCCCGATGCGATCGAAGCGAAAGCGCGAAGAAGTTCTCGATCACCTAGGCCTCCACGATGAGTCTCATTGTGCTGTCGGCGTACTTGAATGCGACGAGATTCCATCGAGCGACATCATCGAGTTGGTGGCAAACGAGTGCGGGGTTGGTGTCGAGCGAACAACTCTCTGTGTTGCTCCAACGCGAAGCATCGCTGGTGTCATCCAGGTGGTTGCCAGATCGATCGAGACGGCGATGCACAAATTGCACGAACTTGGTTTTGATCTCCGTAAAGTTGTCTCGGCACATGGCACAGCACCGATCCCTCCGATGGCCAAGGACTTTGCCGAAGGCATCGGTCGAACCAACGATGCGATCCTCTACGGAGGCCAAGTCACCTTGTGGGTCGATGGTAGCGACGAGGACATCGAATCGATCGGAGCGAAAGTTCCGAGCATCGCTTCGAAGGATTTCGGAAAGCCGTTTGCCAAGACCTTTCGTGAATACCAATACGACTTCTACAAAGTCGATCCTGGGCTTTTTGCCCCCGCGATGGTCACCTTCGTCAACCTGCGTACGGGTAATTCATTTCGGTACGGCAAGTTGTTCCCCGGGATCCTCAGGGATTCCTTCGCTTGCAAAGATTCCTGAGAGCTGTGGGTTATCTGGGGGACCAGCCCACGTACTATCCCACCGGATGGATGCTCGGGGGAGGATCAATCCTGCTTCCGACATCCAGCGCATCGCGTTCGAGTCGTGCCAATAATTCGTCATCGAGCGCATGCTCTGTGTAATCGGCGCAGCGATCGATCGCGTCGGGGCTAAGATCTGCCCAGCGAGAAAAATACAACTCCAAGAGCCGATGCCGGCGAATCGCTCGGTGGGATTGTTGGATCCCAGCCGAGGTGAGCACGAGTGAGTTGGTTCCACGATCGATCAGCCAACCCTTACTCACCAATTGACTTGCTACCTTGCGAAAATGCCGATCCGTCCAATTGAGCTTGTTCGCAAGACGGGTTTTATCCACTGTATCGGATTTCACATCTCCATGCATCGCAGGGGCTTTTTGCTCTCCTTCGAGCAGTTCGTATACGCCTCGCAAGAGGTGTTCTTGGTCGGCCTGACAACGAAGCAAAACCTTCTGACGTAATCGCCAGAGAATTCCATGACGGCTTCCGACCACCAAGCTCACTGCAAAGAGTGCCGCTGCAAAAAGAACCATCGACGCTCCTGAGGGGAGGTGCTCGATTCTCCAACTGCTCAGTGCCCCGAGGATCCCTGCAGTCAGTCCGATGAGGCTGCTGGCGACGAGGTTTCTATCGAGACGATCGGACCAAAATCGAGCCGCCGCTGGCGGAATAACTACCATGGCCACAACCAACAATACGCCAACGATCGACGTTCCAACGATGACGATCAAAAGCACAAAGCTCATAAGTATCAAATCCAAGACTAGCACAGGCCAACCTTGTGCCGATGCATAGACCGGATCGAAACAAAGCAGTTGCAGTTCTTTTCGTAAGAGCAGTACACCTATGGTTACTCCAATGCATACATACGCGATGAGTTTAGCATCTTGGGCGACGATCCCGGCGGTATTGCCGTAGATGAACCCCTCGAGCCCCGCTGCATTTCCCGATTCGGTCTGCTGAACCAAACTCAGCAGAGCCATTCCAAGCGAGAAAAAGACGCTAAGAACGATCCCAAGGGCTGCATCCTCTTTGAGTTGTGTGAAGCGCCTAAGTCCCATGACGGCCAAGGCCCCGAGAATCCCGCTCAGCGCCGCTCCGGCCAAAAGAACCAATGGCTCGCGACCTTGGCCACCCAATGCTAGGCTCGCGAAGAACCCCAGCGCGATTCCAGGCAAAGATGCATGGCAAATCGCATCGGCGATCAAAGACCGCTTGCGCAGTAGCAGAAAAACCCCGACCAAGCCGCATACGGCTCCGAGCATCGCGCAACCAAGAATCACCAACCGAGTGTTGTAGTCCATATACCTAGTAGTTTAATCGCATCGCTTATCCTAAGGCAGACCGTTTCGTGGTAAACTTCGACGAGTCTTGAATCCTATCGTATTCACTTCGGATCTGCCTAAATGCCATCCAATTCCCAATCCTCCTTCAGCGCTCTGACGATCACTTTGACCGTATTGGTGAGTCTGCTGTGCGGTGTCTTAAGAGCCCAGCAGGAGACTCCCAACCGTTACCAGATCTCCGAACGCGCTGCGGCAATCCATCAGCGAGGATATGTCTTTGACGGCCATAACGATCTGCCTTGGGAAGTTCGCACCAAGACCACCAAGCTCTTTGATGAGTTGGATATTTCGAAATCCCAACCCAAGCTTCATACGGATATCGAGCGACTACGCCAAGGAAACGTCGGTGCCCAATTCTGGTCGGTCTACGTTCCGGTCGAAACCATCGCCGCAGGAAACGCCTTCCAGATCACCAAAGAGCAAATCGACTTGGTTCACAAAATGATTGCTCTGTATCCTGATACTTTCGAACTCGCGTTAGATGCTCAAGACGTCCAGCGCATCGAGGCCAAAGGAAAGATCGCTTCGCTCATCGGGATGGAGGGAGGCCATAGCATCGAAGGCTCGATTGGAAAACTTAGGCAGTTGCATGCGATGGGGGCTCGCTACATGACACTCACCCATAGCGAGACCCTCGAGTGGGCCGACTCGGCAACCGATGTCGCACGAAGCGATGGACTGAGCCCTTTCGGAGAAGAAGTTGTTTTGGAGATGAATCGCCTAGGAATGCTCGTCGATATCTCCCACGTCTCGCCAGCAACCATGCACGATGCGCTGCGCATATCGAAAGCCCCCGTGATATTCTCACACTCCTCGGCCCGGGCGATCGCCGATCACCCAAGGAACGTCCCGGACGATGTGCTTGCCGAGTTGCCAAAGAATGGTGGTGTAGTGATGATCAATTTCTTTTCCGGATTCGTTGTCCCGGAATCCGCGAAAGTCCTATTGCAACAATCGGCACTGAGGAAAGAGCTCAAGTCCAAGTATCCCGACAGCAAGGAAGATCAGGAGCGGGAAATCAAACAGTGGCAACTAAAGAATCCTTATCCAGCCGGCCAAGCTGAGATCATTGTGGATCATATCGAGCATGTCATCAAAGTCGCAGGGATCGATCATGTGGGTTTAGGATCCGACTTTGATGGGATATCGAAACTCCCAGTGGGGATCGAGGATGTTTCAAAATACCCAGTGATCACCGAGCTCTTGCTCAGGCGTGGATACGAGGAAGAAGCGATCCACAAGGTGCTTTACGGCAATGCGCTGCGGGTGCTAAAGCGAGCGACGCAAGTCGCCGATCGCTAAACCATCGGAGGCTGACTGGCGGGATTTGGCCAGTAGGTACGAACAACGCAGCCCCCGAGTTTTCCGCGACCGATTTGGATCGAGCCACCATGTTGTTTGAGAATCCGGCTGACGATGGCTAGACCTAGACCGATTCCAGCATGGTTCCTCGGACTCAAGTTCATTGTTTGAGCTTGATTGGTGTTGCTTGGTATCCATGAACTAGGATCAGAAATTCGTACGAATGGCTCGATGATATCGGTCCACTTTTCTTCGGGAATCCCAGGTCCGTCGTCCTCGAATTCGACGCAGGTTCGGGATTTGGAACGATTCGGGTCGGCTTGGTGGTTACTCGTCGTTTCCGATGTGACTTGATATACCCGAACGACCAATTTCGAATTGGCGTACCTCTGCGCATTGCCGAAAACGTTCCTTGCGACCCGTAGAAACGCGTTACGATCGGCATAGATCAGGGGCATTTGTTGCCCGGTCAAGTTTGACTCAAACTCGATACTCAAGTGAGGTGTCTCCTCGGCCAGGGCATTCGAGACTGGCTCGATGGCCTTGCGCACATCGATCCATTCTTGCGAACGCGTGGGAAGCTCCTCTTTGTTTCTGACGTATTCGAGGATTTCATTGACCAACATATCGAGATCATTGATCGATTGATGAATGATTTCCATGCGTCTGGTCCGTTTTGCATCATCCGACTTGGACTCTAACAGATCCACCGCAAACCGAAGTCGGGCAAGTGGGGTTCTGAGCTCATGCGAAACCATTTGAAGCAGTTCGCGTTTCGACCGAATCATCGACTCAGATTTATTTGCCATGAGGTTCAATGCTCTAGCCAGTTCGCGGGCTTCCCCAGCTTTGCTCTCCTGAACTCGAGCCCCCAGGTTCCCTTGCGCGATTGCTCTGGCAACGCGTGCGAGATTATTGAACTTTCTTGCAATCGAATGGACCAGCAGTCCAATGAGAACCGCCGAGCTCAAAAAAGCCCACCCGAGAATAATCCGCGCAGTGGGTGTGGTGACGTCTTTGAATGCCGGTAGTGGACCGATCCGCATGTAGGTGTCTGAACTCTGCAGTTTTGTTGCAGCATAATAACCTCCTCGATCACCGTAGAACGCTACGTCGCGGCCACTTGCAAAACGATCTTTACCCGAGTCGGGCATTTCCTCTGAATCGAGCAACTTGATCGGTAGTCCGAAGTCTTTGGAGAGCTGATCGACCTCCTGCGGTGTCTTATCCGAGTTCTCATAGCGATAGGCTAGCAGTTGCAACCAACCCCAAAGCGCGTCCTCGAAGGCTATCGTGGAATAGTCATTAAATGGCCCCAATCGCAAGTACTGCTTTGAATCAAAATGGATCAAAAGATACTCGCGGTAATTGTCTTCCAAACGGTACGAGTAGCCATAGGGTTCGCTAACTGTTGATTGCTCCTTGGGTTCTAATTCACTCAGAGGACGAAGTTCCAATGGAGCTCGAAACTGCAATTGAATCTTGCCCAGAATGTTCTCGCGACGATCCTCAGGGTTGATGAGCAATTGCCTTGCTACCAGCCGCATCCCCCCGAGGTGAACGCCGGTGACGACTCGCTCACGGTCCGCAAATTCTTGCCTTGCAAGCAGTTGCTCAAAGGCCCACTTCGAGAGAAGTAGTACCAAGACGGTCAGCAGAAAAAACTTGAAAAATAGACGGATCATGGCTCGACCGACAACAGGTAACCGGTACCCCGTACGGACTTGATTCGCGTTGGATTGCTTTGATTGTCACCGAGCTTGCGGCGAACCCTCGAGATGCGTAAATCGATCGAGCGATCCTGTGGATCGTAGGTCTCGCCTGCAAGTGATTCGTAGATCTCTGCGCGGCTGACTATCTTTCCGGCTCGCTGAGCAAGGAAGCACAGCAAATCAAACTCGGCGCTAGTAAGTTCCACAGGTACCGAGTGCAGCTCGACATGCCGTCGACGCGGATAAACCGACAAAGCTCCTACTGAAATGCAATCTTCCAAGTCAGAATTGACAGTAGGAGACTTTCTCAGGTGCGTGCGGAGTCGAGCCAACAACACGCGAGGACGAACCGGTTTGGTCAAGTAATCATCCGCACCAAACTCTAAACCTAATACTTCGTCGATCTCCTCGATTCTGGCCGTGAGCATCACAATGGCACCTTGGTACTGCTCGCGCACAGTCTTGCAGACACTAAATCCATCCATTCCCGGTAAGTTCACATCCAATACGACCAAGTCAGGTTTGTCTTGAAGTATCCTTCCAACAGCCGTGTCCCCCTGCATCTCGATCGAGACACTAAAGCCGTTTTCAGTGAGGTAATCACGAACGATCTCGGCCAACTCGCGATCGTCCTCAACCAACAAAACCGAAGGGGACATGTTCACAAAAGTACCAAGATCAAAAAGGAAGTGTTACAAAACAATACAATTCCCGCCATCATCGTTGGGACGATTGGGGGGGCTCGACTGCATATTACTCCATAATGGAGTCGTCTGCAGTCATGATCGAGTTGAATTTTTCCATTTGTAGATCAATTGAAAAGGTTAGTTTTTCGATCACAACACCGTTTATCCTATAGCTCATTTTGTTTGGACACTTTACCCTAAACTTGGCCTTCGCATGTCACACAAGGAGTCGAATTCTTTGAGTTCAGTTCAACGAAATCCCGATCGGCGGCACGATCTGGATGCCCTGCGGGCAAGCGCGATGATCCTAGGAATCATTTACCATGGAGCCCTATCGCTAGCGATGGGGTTTCCGTGGGTGGTACAAGATCCTTCGGCAAGCAAGCCGCTCTATGTGTTTCAGTCTTGGGTGCACGGATTTCGTATGCCTTTATTCTTCATCGTCAGCGGTTTTTTTACCGCGATGCTCTGGAAAAAACGAGGTTCCAAAGCTCTGGTAACTCACCGGTTCGTCCGGATCCTTCTGCCGTGCCTCATCGGTGCGATCACCCTGGTTCCACTTTGCAACTTGGTGATGTTTCGAGCCATTGCCGATGGAATGCAACGGCGCGCTGCCGTGGTCCAGAATGAATCACCGGAAAAAAACATCTGGGCCGCCATTCGCCAGCATCAGCCTCAGGCGACTCAAGTCCACCTCGATCACGGATTCCAATGGACCGAGCTTCATCCTGAATTTCAAACCAACGCACTGAGTTGGGCGGCCATCCAAGGCGACCTCGAATGCACTCGACTCCTGATCGAACGAGGTTGCGACCCGAGCATCGCAAACCCCGACGGGAACACTCCACTCCACGCAGCGATGTTCTTTGGCCACTTTCCTGTTGCCGAGCATCTGCTCGAACAAGGAGCCGATATCAGCAAGAAAAACAACAACCAGGAGACCCCGGTCAATAGCCTTCGTATCGACGCGGCAGTCGTCCCAATGATCGCCGGCATGCTGAGACTAAAGATCGATCCTGCGAATATTACGCAGGGACGAAATCTCATCGAGAACAAACTCTCAGAGCTGGAACTTGGGGAACCAGCAACTCCAACTCCGAACGCCTCTTTACCCAAACCTTCAAACTCGATGCTCCAAGGTCTATGGAATCTGTTGAGCAGCTTTCCTGCTTTTTCCTACCTTTGGTTCTTGTGGTTCCTTTGGTGGTATGCCGTGTGCTTTGCTCTCTTGGCTTGGTTTTTCCAAGCTACCGAATCGTTTTGGATGAAATACACCAAGCCGCTGAACAAGCTGAATCTCTGTTCCCCTTGGGCCTTGCCTTTTTGGATCCTGATGACAGCCATCCCGATTTTTTGGATGGAAGCCCTTGGATACATCTTTGGTCCAGATACCTCGGTTAGCTTCATCCCTGCGGCCCGGATCGTTGCCTACTACGCATTGTTTTTCCTCTTCGGAGCAATCTACTACTTGTCGGAGGATACCCAAGCTCGGTTGGCAAGTAGCTGGCCATGGCTCTTGCCCTTGACCTTGCTGGTCGTCTTTCCCCTGGCCCTGGAAATCAACCTGGGAACTTTCGGACTTCGCGATTCCTGGAAGCTACCGGTGAGTTCGATTCGGCCCCTATCGGTGCTGAGTCAGTCTCTGTTTGCATGGTGGATGTCCCTGGCTTTCATCGGACTGTTCCGAAGTTGCCTAAATAAGCAAAGATCGTGGATCCGTTACCTATCGGATTCTTCGTATTGGCTCTATGTCGCCCACTTGCCGTTGGTGGTCATTCTGCAAACCAGCGTCTTGGATCTGCCCTGGAATAGCTATGGTAAGCTCTTTGCGATTAGCGCCGTGAGCATCCTGCTGCTACTGCTGAGCTACCAGATCATGGTGCGTCATACACCCATCGGCTGGTTGCTCAACGGACGCAGGAGAGCCGCCAATATCCAGCAGCAAGCCGACTAGGGCCCGAGGGGTATGAGTTGGATCTGGCGAATATCGGCGACGGCTGCGGCAGCCTTGGTCTTGGGCCGCACCTTCAATACCCCTGTGCCAGCCTCAAGTTTAACAACCCCTAACGACTCGATGATGATGTTTTGAAAGTGGCCTGTTTCGCGAACTTTCCACTCTAGCGTTTGTGGGGTAAGCGGATCGATTTCGACTTCGACCAACGACCCTCCGTTTCCAGCACCGCAGCCGCAGTGAAACTCAACACGGTAATTCCCTGCCTTGGTGATCGTAATTGGCCACTCGACCCAATCGTCTTGCTCTGTCCAATAACCGACAACGTTCTTAAATGTCTCTGGCTCATAACGAATCCGCTTGCCATGGGGTTTTGACTCGCTGGCAAGAAGTGTGATCCCACCAGATATATTCTTGAGCTTGGGCTGACTCTTTTCGATCACCCTGTTCATGCTCGCACGCCAAGCGGCCCAGTTGTCTGCAATTTGCTGAGCCGATTGCGAGCGTCCATCGATCAGCGATGGGTTCTGCTCGATATAGATGTCTGCATGAAGCTCAGGATTGATCTTCGGGTTGGGAATGCATTCCTGAGCGGCGATCGAACTCTTCCAACCTGCCAAGAGCTGCTGCATCTGTAGAGCTACTTGCAGATTCGCCTTGGCGAGGTTGTTGCGTTCCGAAATGTCGTTGCTCAAATCGAAAAGCTCACCTGTTTGCATCTCGTAATCCTCGACCCACTTCCAGTTCCCCTTGCGAACCGCCCCCGAAGGCTTGCTCCCCTGGTTGGTGTAATGAGGCAAGTGCCAGTAGAAAACGCGATCCTCTGAAGGATTCTTGCCTTGTGTCCAAATCCCGAATTGGGATAAGCCATCGACAGGTCCAACGCTTCTGCCGGGTTCAATTCCCGCAGCCTCCAAAACCGTAGGCATGATGTCAAGCAAGGAAATTGGAGCATCGATGATTCGACCAGCGGCGATCTTGCTCGGCCAGCGAACAATCAATGGCACTCGCAAACCACCTTCGTACAAGTAGCCCTTGCCAGCCCGAAAATCACCGTTGTAAGTCGCCGGAGTCGCATGGCCTTCGGGGACATGCAAGCCACCGTTGTCGCTCGAAAAGATCACGATTGTATTGGCCGATTGACCCGACTCCTCGATCGCTGTTAACAAGCTGCCGACGGACTCATCGAGCGATTCAATCACGGCGGCATAGAGCGGATTCCAAGCCTTCGCGTTCCGATCGATCTTGCTCTGGCGGTCTTGGAGCATGATGTGGGGTGAATGATGCGGCACGTAGCAGAAATAGGGCTTGTCCCCCTGAGACTTGATAAACTCGATCGCCTTCTGAGCAATAAGATTCTCGTTCTTACCACCGGTTGTCTCTGGATCCCCGTTCCCATTCGGCTCAAAGCTAACATCAAAGCCTTGTTTCAAAGCCGACGAATTCCCGCTGCCCAAATGCCATTTGCCAAAGACTCCGGTGCTATAGCCCGCACGCTTAAGCGCCTCGGCCAATGTTTCGGCGCTAGGTACCAAAGCGGGTTCGATTTCAGGCTGAAGTAGCCTCTGGCTTGTCGCATCGGCTCGGCCTGGTAAATAGGTTGTCAAATGCAACCTCGCAGCATACTTGCTTGTCAGCAAGGACGCTCGACTCGCTGAACAGATCGGCAAACCACAGTAAGCACTCGTATGACGAATCCCCTGACTTGCTAACCGATCCAAATTCGGTGTCTTGTGGTCTGCTCGACCGTAACAGCCCAGATCAAACACACCCATGTCGTCGGCCAAGATCAAAACCACGTTCGGAGGACGATCCTGTGCTTGCCCAAAAGAAGCTAGCCCCAACAAAACCATACCGACACACACCAACATGACGCCAAATTTTTTCATCGCTACTTCTTTGCCTTGCTAAAAACCTGTTCCCATCCACACCACAATGATAGCAAAACCAAATGGTTCTGAGGGTTTGGGTAAAATTCCAATGCGTTGCTATTTGCGCTCAATTCATTGTCTTGCAAGTCCGATTCTAATTGAACGTTTCTCCGTCCCAATCTATCCATGCCTGGAATTCTATGCTGACCGAGATGCAAAATCCCGCAAGCCCGCCTTCGAAGCATGACTCGGATAAGGGGGCGAAGAGCGTCGCAGAGCGCAAGACCGTCGCGGTACAGGGCAACTGCGAATCCTTGAAGTATCTGATTCGGCACCTATCTGCGGTGCGATCCGAAGCTTCACGGGCTCTCGATCCTACGACAACAAGCCCGGCGGAACGGCAGGAAACTTGAACATGAAATGGCGTCGCTGGGCTTTCGTCACCCTCTGCCTACTGACCCTCCTGGGTCTTTACTCCGCGCGACGCTCGATCATCTCCTGGACGCTCTCATCGAGGTTCGCGACACGAATTGAGTCCAATTCGCTCGAGACTTCCTTCCAGAACAACTCTTTCGAAATGCACGAAGCGAGCGTCACGCTGGGCAACGGCCAATCGATCACCGCCGAAAGAGCCTTTGCTCAAGTCGACTTGCGAACGATCTGGAGCGGCGACCTAGTGATCGATCAGCTTCAGCTCGATCGTGTTTCTATTCCTGCACAGATCCCAAGCTCGATGCGATTGATATTGCCTGCGGTACCGGATGAGTTCTCCTCGATCCCTGACCTTCAAACTTGGGCTGAAGCTTGGATAAACGACACGGTCGGATTGATCGATCGCGATGCACCGAGAGTTCTATGGTCAGCCCAAGAGCTGAAAACCAGAGCCGATCAGCTCCAAGCCACTCTGGATCAAGCGATCAAAACGGATTCTGCGAATATTCACCAGCGGCGACAAAGTGCCTTGATCGCGCAGGAATACCATGCCATCAAACAACGCTTGGCCGAACTGCGAATCCAGGCTCGAACGGGCAACAAGGATTTGACAAAGCGATGGGCACAAGTCCCTCAAGCGATGTCAGAAAAGTTTCGCTCCAGAGCTCTATCGATGATTCCTGACGCGAATCGTCAAATTCAGGAACTCGCCACAGCGTATTCGCAGCGTGTCACACCGACCGTTTTGGCCTATTGCGACATCGTGGCCGGCGCGATGAGCCCACGCCAATCCGCAAGCACCAAAACCAAGCCTACGAGCACCACACTGATTCGTAAAGCTTCCTTGAGTGGTGTGCTCGTTGACCCGAAAGCATCTGGGCTTCAGGTTCCTTTCGAGTGCCAAAGTTGCCAGTGGGCTTGGGATACTCCATCGAACCTGCCAACGACATCCATTTGGATATTCGAACTTCCCGATGGACAAGGAGCTTTGGAGATCCAAGCCGAGCAGCGAGTTGGACAAGGCAGTTCCAGGCACGAGCCGAACCCTCTGGTGATGAACTGCTACTGGTATGCATCTAAAGACAATCAACCTTTCAAGGCCAACCCGAGTCGCATTCATATTGAGGTTCAGCAGACGCGAGAGGATCGAAATGTCTGCATCACGGCCCCCTGGGCAAATACTCACAATGCCTCCGAAGAGCTAGGGTCACGACTGAGCCCACTGAGCATGACTTTTCGCCAGAGTGCAAGCCCTAGTCGATTCGCCAAATCACGCAGCATCCCGGTGGCTTGGGAATCCGTAACGGTTCAACCTCGAACTCTCTTTGAGATCGAGGCGGCCTTCGATCAAAGAAAACAAAAATGGTTGCAGGAGACACAAAAGCAATGGGAAGCCATCTCAAGCGGCTTGATCGCAGCCAAAGAGCGGCAATCGATCGAGTTATGGGATAACCAGAGCGTTCAATGCTTTCAAACCCTCCAGGGTATCGAAAAGCAACTGGTCGATTGGCAGCAAAAGTGGGACGCTTCGACCCCGCATCCTCAATATCGCGTTGGCAATAGGTTGGCTAACCACCCAGATGCGTACACTCTGCCGAGGTAAATATGATTCAGGAACGCGTTGGTTTTTTATTGAGCGATTGTCGATGAACTAGCGCAAGCTTGGTCGCTTCGATCTCTCGCTGCAGTGTTTTAACGTCCGGAAGTTCTGTCATGTACTTGGACGCGAACACGCGAGCGTTAATACTTCCTATAGAGTAGTGAACCACAGCGTCATCCTTGTCACTGCATAGGATGATTCCCACCGGTTCATTTTCACCCGGCTCCATCAGGTGCTCGCGAGCATAGGTTAAGTAAAGACTCATTTGGCCCGCATCGGAATGGGTGTATTTGCCGATTTTCAAGTCAAGTACTATCAGGCACTTGAGTCGGCGATGATAAAGCAGCAAGTCGATGCGATACCACTCGGTTCCAATGCGTATGCGCTTCTGCCTCGCAACAAACGTGAATCCTGCACCCAATTCAAGCATAAAGGTCTCAAGATGGTTGACTAGAGCTCCCTCTAGCTCATTCTCGCTGTACTCATCCTTAAGATTTAAGAACTCCAGCAAGTATGGATCGCGAATTTCGTCATCCGGACTTATTAGATCGTCAGGCTTGGGTTTCTGTCCGCGAGCCAACATAGCAACTTTCTGTTTCGACGAGGATGTGCGTTCGAAGAACTGCGTGCTGATTTGACGATCTAGTTGTCGCACCGACCAACCGCCTCGAATGGCTTCAGATTCGTAGAATGCCCGAGCAAATGGTTTATCAACCGACATCAAACGAACGTAATGAGACCACGACAACGGAAAGGCTGTCAAAACTGATGAATCGAATTCTGCCGAAAGAGACGGTGGAACTTGTGCTCCTAGTTTAATGGTCGTCGTCGAGCAATTACCCGGAATGATACCTCGATCAGTCCGTCGTTCGATGTTTTCAGTCAGTTCCCGATGAACGATAACCCGAGCCGAAAATTTGGCAGACGGTGTCTGCTAAATCTCCCAGCCTTCAAAAAAAGCACGCATTTGCCGAAGGTTTCGCGCGGAATAACCTCGTCCAAATTGCTCCTTCAAATCAATCGATAGCCGGGTTACTAGCTCTGTACCGTATTCTGCTCTATGAGCACCGCCTTGTTCATGTTCGACGATGTATTGGCCAACTTGCCAATACGTCGCGGCGAGAACTTGATTAACCACACTGGCTGTCGAACGTCGAGACTGTTCAACTAATGTCGATATGGCTTTCAATAATCATCTGTAATCGTCATTTCTGGCAAGCTTGTTCTTAGCTGAGCGTTTTGCCATGTTATTCGTCCTGTTCAGACTTAAAAGTGGTGAATGGACCGCGAACCGTCTAGCCCTTGTATCGATATCGTTGCTGAACCTTTGACGGAGCGAGCACCCTTTTGTTCCTTTGGGTCTACCTGTATATCTCGATTCCAGTATATCATGCGGTGCGATAGATCGCGGGTTCTGGTGCCAGCGGGAAACACTTTCTCAGATGCGTACACTCTGCCCTTAGGCCGTGTTGACGGCAAACTGTCCAATCGCATAGACTAACACTCGAAGGGAAAGGAGTTCCTCCCCTCTCGGTTGACTGGACCACCGGAAATCGCTGTCGTTTGACTGTTGTTTTTCTGTGAAGGAGACGTTCGAATGTCTACGGTCATGATGGATCGTTTGCCCTCTGGCAATGCCAATGTTTTCGGTGCTAGCAATACTGCACCATCGACTGCAAATGCTTGTATTCTTCCTCGTTGCACGTTCAAGTTTGAGAAGTGCCAGGGTGGGATCAAGATTCATTGCTGCTGCGATGACGATGTGGCTTGTGGAGCTCTACAAAATCTCTGCAAGATGCTTCAAGGCGGAGTGTGCAACTGCTGTTGTTTATGGAATGGCCAAGTAGTCTTTCAGTGCAATTTGTGCTGTGGTCACACCAAGTGTGAGTTGACCGAGAACGGTTGCTGCATCACTTGTTGTAGCGGCGATGCTGCTTGTTGCAACATGCTTCAATCGTGCTGCGATGCGCTGTGTGCATGCTGCGAAGCGGGATG
>JBJSXX010000379.1:0-5254 GCA_046086605.1 Pirellula sp.
GCCTGCGTGCCGTATGCACCACCATGCCCATAGCTTCCTTGGGAAAGCATCCCCGTGGGGCCTTGGGGATCCCGCACGACACAGCATCCCACCCCCCAAGCATTGCCGGGTGTGAAACCAGTCGAGAGCTCTCCGGTCGAGGACTCTCCCAACCTCTTTACTGATGGCTCACTCAGGATCCGTTTGCCTTCCCAAACCCCTCCATTGAGGAGCATCTGGCAAATGCGACCGTAGTCTGTCGGCACGCAAAAAAGCCCTCCATTAGCAGCCGGCAGACGGCTCCTTTCGGTCGGTTGCTTGCCAGCAAGCAAAAAGATCGGAGACTCTTTGAGTTCTCCCTCCGGAGTTCTTGCGTAACTCTTGGCCAATCGCTGATTCTGGGACTTGGTCAAATAGAAAGCCATGTCGCTTAGCCCAAGTGGTTCACAGAGGCGCTTTTGTAAGAATGTATCAAAGCTCATCTGCGAAACAACTTCGACAATCCTGGCTGCGGTATTGATGCCCGTTTGGCTGTACTGCCATTTGGATCCAGGTGCAAAGTGAACCGGCAATTTCGCATACTTATCAACAGCTTGGGCCAACGAAGCATCACCGTAGGGGGCGGCAAGTTCCCGCATGCCGCATGTGTGATTGAGGGTCTGAAGAACACTGACACTCACCGCCTCGCCCGCTTCATTCTTAAGATGTTTCATCTGCGGTAGGTACTTGTCGATCGGATCATCGAGCGAAATCAAGCCCTCGTCAACGAGCATCATCAAGCACATAGCAGTGACTGGTTTGGACATCGAAGCGATCCAAAAGAGATTCTCGGGTGTCAACACCGTTTGGTTCTCCAGATCGGCAAAGCCCACGGAATCCAGGTGGAGCACTCGCTCTTTGTCGACCACCATCGTCACGGCTCCAGCGATCTCTTTGCGATCCACGAAGCTCTGCATCGCTTCATGAATCCCCGCCATGGACGGTCTATCTTGGGCGCGTCCAAGGGATGCTAAGGCGATTGTCCCGCAGGCAGCTCCAAACAAAGCATTGCGCCGATGCATCTTTTGGTTGTTCCAGAAATTTGTCTGCGTCATGAATCACCTTCGTTTGGAAAAGTTGCAAATCTCATCGAGCAATACGATCGATCGAAACGTTAAGTATATCGGGATTGAGCTAGCTAAGGTAAAACAGCCTGTGGATCGCTCAGGCCTCGCGCTATGGTGGCAACTTGGGAAACTTCAAGCTACAATTCTTAAGATCCCCCCCTTCCCTGCCGGCGTTTGCCAACCGACTTTGCCAAAAGAACTGCCATGATACCACGCGCAGCATCTAGAACTTGGACTCTCCGCTTCGGGTCGATTTGCAGAGCAGTTCTTTTATGGTTGTTCTTCGGTAGCAATGTGTATCTGGCACGGGCTGGTGATCCTCCGGCCGATTACAAGACTTTGGGAAAAGCTTTTGTCGAAAAATACTGCTCGCAGTGCCATAGCCCAGACGACCCGCAAGCCGAATTAGTACTGACTCGTTTTTCGGACTCCGATTCGATCCTTCGCGAGCGAAAGATCTGGATGAATGTCCTCAAGCAGGTGCAATCTGGATCGATGCCTCCAAAGGAGCAGCCTTCCCCATCGACCTCGGAATCCGAGAAGTTCGTCGAACACATCAAAGCGATCTTCGATCATGCAGATCGGAACGCAAAGCCCGCTGCTGGACGCGTGACGATGCGACGTCTGAATCGTCTCGAATACAAAAATACGATCCGAGATTTGATCGGAGTGGATTTTGATCCCACAAGCGATTTTCCGTCTGACGATATCGGATACGGTTTCGACAACATCGGCGATGTCTTGAGTCTCCCTCCGGTTCTCATGGAACGCTACTTGGACGCCGCCGAAGGGATCCTAGCTAGGGCGATCACTCCCGAGCCACCGCCTGTCCCCAAACGCCATCTCTCAAGCCAGTACACCGAACCTGCTTCGGCAGATGTCGCATCAAAACTCATTGAAGCTGGATACCGCCGGATGGATACGTCCGCTAAAGAAGGGATCGAAATCGGACCGATCAACACCCTCTATCAATGGGAAGCTTCTGGCGAATATACGTTTCGAACGAAAGTCTATGGTGCGTCCTCGGATGGTCAACCCATCCAGGGAGTCATTCTGCTCCATGGCAAGGATCTGCCAAATCCATCGAGCGATGCCCAGCTTGATACCATCAGCGGCAACTTTCCCAAGCCAGCCAAGATTCTCAAGACGTTCGAGGTCACCGCCAAAGCTGCTGATCAAGCACAGGTCATCGAAGTTCAGATTCCGCCGATGGTCAATCGCGAGCGAGTCTTAGTGGGCCAAATGAAGAAGCCCGAAGGCCAATCGGCCAAACTCTTTGTCGAGCGTCTTGCCCTCGATGGGCCGCTCGATACTCGGCCCGAGAGCCATCGAAGGTTACTGGCTGTCACACAAGGCAAGTCAGTGCAAGAGCAAACCCGCGAGGCGCTGGGTCGCTTCATGCGAAAAGCTTACCGTCGCAGTATCCAGGCCGAGGAACTTGAGAAGCTCGCTCAGTGGGTCGATCAGTTGACAGCCGGAGGAGAAAAATGGGAGTCAGCGATGCAAATTGCCATGCAAGCTGTTTTGTGTTCTCCCAAATTTTTGTTTCGAGTTGAACTCGATGACCAGCCCACCAATGAGGATTTGCGTAAACTCGAGCCCTTTGCGGTCGCTTCTCGGCTTTCGTATTTCCTATGGAGTTCGATGCCCGACGATTCGCTTTTGGACTCGGCTGAAAAAGGAACGCTTGAGCAAGAGTTGCCCATGCACATTTCTCGCATGTTGGCAGACTCACGATCGAGCGCGCTGGCAAAAAGTTTTGCAACGCAGTGGCTGCAGATTCAAAGGCTTGAATCCTTTGCAGTCGACGCTCAGATGTTTCCGTCGTTCAATGCCAAGCTCAAGTCGGCGATGATGCGCGAGACGGAGCTTTTTTTTGAATCGGTCCTGAAGGAAAACCGAAGCGTCTTGGAATTGATCGATTCGGATTACACTTTCCTCAATGAACCTCTTGCAAAGCATTACGGGATTGCCGATACGGTAGATGGCAAGCCGATCCAAGGTGAGGTGTTTCAGCGAGTTGTGTTGCAGGATAAAAACCGTGGTGGGCTGATCACGCAGGCAAGCGTTTTGGCGGTGACC
This sequence comes from Pirellula sp., assembly GCA_046086605.1. GTDB lineage: Bacteria > Planctomycetota > Planctomycetia > Pirellulales > Pirellulaceae > JBKCUI01. Next base: position 3,168 of record JBJSXX010000379.1, read on the forward strand.
TCGAATCCGACACGAACCTCGCCGGTGAAGCGTGGCCGTTGGATTTTGGAGCAATTCCTCGGAGCACCTCCACCTCCTCCACCTCCTAATGTGCCCGAGTTGCCCAGTAAAGCGGAGGATGTGTCGACCGCTTCACTGCGCAAACGGATGGAAGTGCATCGACAAAATCCCGCTTGTGCCAACTGCCATGCAAAGATGGATCCCATTGGGTTTGCACTCGAGAACTACGATGCCGTTGGGGCGTTTCGGACCAAGGATGGTTCGTTTGAGATCGATGCTTCTGGCGAGTTTGCCGATGGTTCGAAATTCGCCGGGCCGGGAGATTTGAAGTCGATTATTCTGTCCAAGCGTGAGGATTTCGTCCGATGTTTGACCGAAAAAATGCTGACCTATGCCCTTGGGCGCGGAATAGAATACTATGATCGACCTACGATTGAAAAAATCGTCGCGGCGCTGCCTGGTCAGGAGTACAAAATACAGTCGCTTATCCGAGAGATTGTTTTGAGCGATCCGTTTTTGAAGCGGGGCCGTTTTTAATGCGGTAAAGGGAGTGCGGTACAGGGAGTAAAGAGAAAATGTTGATTCCAAGCAAACCGATCGATCGTAGAACACTCTTGCGCGGCGTCGGAGTGACCATGTCGCTGCCGCTTCTCGAAGGAATGACGGGCATGACCTCCTGGGCACAGGATTCGGTGCCCAAGCCTCCAAATAGGATGGCCTTTTTGTATGTGCCCAACGGCAAGAACATGGCCGATTGGACCCCCAAGACTCCCGGAGCGGATTTCGAGCTCACCCCGATCCTCGAACCGCTCTCTGCTCTAAAGAACAAATTGCTTGTCGTCTCAGGCTTGACCGCCGACGGTGCAAGGGCTTATGCCGACGGGGGTGGCGACCATGCTCGAGCGTTGAGTGCGTTTCTAACAGGTGCTCGTCCACTGAAGACCGATGGAGTGAATATTCGCAACGGAGTCAGTGTCGACCAAGTGGCGGCCGCAAGGGTTGGCGACCAAACGCCCTTGGCGTCGCTTGAGATTGGAACCGAAGCCGGTGCGATGGCCGGTAATTGCGATTCGGGTTATAGCTGCGTTTATTCTTCGACCATGTCATGGCGTTCGGCCACACAACCGCTTCCCAAGGAGGTCAACCCTAAGGTTGTCTTCGATCGGCTTTTTGGTGGAAGCAATGATCCATCGAAGGCCAAGCGTGATGCAAAGCGTAAGAGCATTCTCGATTTCGTACGCGAGGATTCGAAGATGCTCTCAGGGAGACTTGCGGCCAACGATGCAAGGAAGCTCGATGAATACTTTGCTTCGATTCGTGATATCGAACTGAGGATCGAGAGATCTGAGAAGTTACCACCGGTAAAGGCTCCTGATTATCCGGCACCATCGAGTATTCCCGCCGTGTACGAAGAGCACATACGGTTGATGGCCGACTTGATGGTCTTGGCTTTCCAAGCTGACGTGACACGGGTGATCACCTTTGTTTTGGCCAACGAGGGGAGCAATAAATCGTATGGTTTCATCGATGTTCCAGAAGGTCACCACGATCTATCTCACCACGGGGGTGATGGGGGTAAGCAGGCCAAGTTGCGTCAGATCAATATTTTCCACACCAAGCAGTTGGCTTATTTTCTAAGTAAGCTCGATTCGATTAAGGAGTCCGAAGGAACGCTGCTAGATCATGCGATGATCGCTTATGGTAGCGGCATTCATGATGGCAACGCACACAACCACGAGGACTTGCCTGTGTTGGTGGCCGGGGGTGGTAGTGGTTCGATCAAGACCGGTCGTTACTTGGCTTTCCCCAAGGAGACACCGATCAGCAATTTGTGGCTATCGATGTTGGATCGGATGGAAGTCGACTTGGAAAAACTCGGGGATAGCCAAGGGCATTTGCCGGATCTGATGTAGTTCGTTACTGAAGGGGTACACGAATCACCTCGAACTGTGCTTTATCCATCGCCATTCGCAGGCCATCGGCGTAGGTGCCTGTGGACTCCAAGGCGACTCGAATGTGCAATCCTTGCAATAGCCAACTCGTACTCGAAGCCCTTCCGACATCGTTTGGGCCACCAGACTATTGAA
>JBJSXX010000380.1:0-8614 GCA_046086605.1 Pirellula sp.
GCAAGATCACTCAACCCCACCGCGAGGGGGTCAATGCCGTGGTCATCCACTGCGCTATGCACACCTACCGATCAGCCAAAATCGACGACTGGCGAGAATTCTTAGGGGTCACATCACGAAAACACGAACATCAAAGTCGATATCCCGTCGAAGTCGTCCAAAAGGACAACCCAATTACCAAAGCAATACCCGCCGATTACAAGACCCCGATGGATGAGTTGTATATCGTCGAGAAGATCTGGCCAAATACCAAAGTCCTTGCCACAACCAAAAGCGAGAAGACCGGCGAGACCCAGCCTGTGTTTTGGACAAATCAGTTCGGAAAAGGAAGAGTTTTCGGCACCACCTACGGCCATTCCAACGACACTTTCACCGATGAAGTCTTCTTGACGACACTGATCCGTGGCATCGTCTGGGCTGCTGGACGTTAAGTTCGTCCGCCGAGCCTCTCCGGCGCATTGCATCTGAAGCTTCCAACCGTTATTCTCCCCTTAAAGATTATCGAACCATAGAAACCGTAAACACACACAAAGGAATCTAATCTTGAACGCATCCTCGAGCTCCCTTGGCGATCTTGCCGTTAACACCATCCGAACCTTGAGCATGGATGGCGTACAAGCCGCAAATAGCGGCCACCCGGGAACACCAATGGCGCTTGCGCCAGTGACCTATCAAATTTGGGCCCACAATCTCAAATACGATCCGAGCAACCCCAACTGGCATAACCGCGACCGCTTCGTGCTGTCCTGCGGGCATGCTTCGATGCTCCTTTACTCGATGATCCACCTAGCGGGAATCCGGCAAGTGGATAAGCATGGGAAGGTCACCGATCGAGAGTCGCTCGGGATCGAGGACCTGAAGAAATTCCGCCAATTGCATAGCCCTTGCGCTGGTCACCCAGAGTTTGGGTACGCAACGGGTATCGAAACGACCACCGGTCCGCTTGGTCAAGGGGTTGGAAACTCCGTTGGAATGGCGATCGCTTCGAAGTTTCTTGGAGCCAAGTACAATCGTCCAGGCTTCGCACTCTTCGATTACGATGTCTACACCCTATGTAGCGACGGCGATTTGATGGAAGGTATTTCGAGCGAAGCCGCCTCGATCGCCGGACACCTGAAGCTTTCCAATCTCTGCTGGATCTACGATGATAATGGGATCACCATCGAAGGCCACACCGATCTAGCCTTCAGCGAAAACATGGCCATGAAATTCCAAGGCCTCGGTTGGCATACGATCCATGTCAAAGACGCCAACGATCGAGGTGCATTGCAAGCGGCCTTCGATGAATTCAAAGCCACCGAAGATCGGCCAACGCTCATCGTTGTCAACTCGATCATCGGCTACGGCTCCCCCAACAAGGCCAATAGCCACGGAGCCCACGGAGCACCGCTTGGCGAAGAAGAATGCAAATTGACCAAGAAGTGTTACGGCTGGCCAGAGAATGAAAAATTCTTAGTTCCACCCGAAGTTCGTGAACACTTCGCACAAACCATGGGCGCACGAGGTAGCAAAGCAAGCTCGGACTGGAACGCGCTGTTTGCAAACTACACCAAGCAGTATCCGACCGAAGCTGCCCAGGTGCAATCGATCCTCGATGGCAAGCTGCCATTGGACTGGGACAAGGGACTCAAGCCCTTTGCTGCGGATGCTAAAGGGATGGCCACTCGCGTTTCGAGCGGTAAAGTTCTCAACATGCTCTCGCCTCACATCCCACAACTCATCGGTGGCTCTGCAGACTTGGCTCCTTCGACGATGACCCTCATCGATAGCGAGAAGGACTTTTTGCCCAGCAACTATTCAGGTCGCAATATGCATTTTGGGATCCGCGAGCACGGGATGGCTTCGGCCCTCAATGGCATGAGCCTATGCGGATTGCGGCCCTATGGTGCAACCTTCTTTGTCTTTACCGATTACATGCGTCCATCGATGCGGCTAAGCAGCATCATGCATCAGCCGGTCTTGTACGTTGTGACGCACGATTCGATCGGACTTGGCGAAGACGGCCCAACGCACCAGCCGATCGAGCATCTGGCCGCTTGCCGATCGATCCCGGGTTTGTACGTATTTCGACCGGGGGATGCCAACGAAGTCCTCCACTGCTATCGGGCCGCTTTGCAAATGAGCAACCATCCGAGCGCGATGGTTTTATCTCGTCAAAACGTCCCTACGATGGATCCGACCAAGGTGGCTAGTGCAGCCGGAGCCGAAAAAGGTGGCTATGTCGTGAGCGATTGCCAAGGCACCCCAAAAGCGATCTTGATTGGTACCGGAACCGAGCTCATGCTTTGCATGAAGGCCCAAGAGCAACTCGCGAGTCAAGGAATCCCGGTGCGCGTCGTGAGCATGCCTTGCTGCGAATTGTTCGATGAGCAACCCAAATCGTACCGCGACGAGGTTTTACCCCCGAGTGTTACCCTCAGGCTTGCCTGCGAAGCCGGCTTGCGATTGGGTTGGGATAAGTACATCGGACTCGATGGCTTGTTCGTGGGCATGACCGGTTTTGGAGCTTCCGGCCCCGCCGATCAGCTTTACAAACATTTCAAGATTACGTCCGATCAGATCGTGCTGTTGATTCAAAACGCACTCTCCTAATCGATTTCGTTACCACACCATCGTATCGATATGCCAGAATCCATTTTAGAAGTCGCCAAGCGTGCCGACAAATTTTTTATGGAAGCATCACCAATTCATGAAACGATGCGTCGGCTCTCACGCATCTTGGATGAAATGAAAATACCGTTTGCGATCGCCGGCGCAATGGCTGCCAACGCGCACGGTCACAAAAGGACTACGGCCGATGTGGATATCCTCATCCGCCGAGAGGATCTTGTGCGGTTCAAGGCCCAGCATATCGGCCTTGGATGGATGGATAAGTTCGAAGGGTCCAAAAATTTCAAGGATACGATCACTTCGGTAAACGTCGACACGTTGATCGTCGGTGATTATCCAGGTGATGGATTGCCTAAACCGGTAGCCTTTCCGGCACCGGAAGATGTCTCGTTTCGAAACGACGACGGGATCCCGTTCATTACGCTCGAAACGCTCTTGGAACTCAAGATTGCTTGCGGTACGACAGTTTCACACAGACCACGGGATCTCGATGATGTCATCCAACTGATACGCGTCAATCGCTTGCCGTTGGAATTCGCCCAAAAACTCAATCCCTTTGTGGTCAGCAAGTACCAAGAGTTATGGCAAGCTGCGCAGGTCAGCGACGATTACTGATGCATCAGATGCTCAAGTAAAACGAGCCGCTGAATTGTCCTTCGTTGATCGACCAGTGTGCGATGCTCCGAGTCCGATCACTTCGATGAAGATCGATCGGTGGCGAGATATGAACTTCGACGCGCAGCGGTCGGTGAGCGGGGATGACCGAGTCGGCTCGCATGGCAAGGCGTGTTGCCCACACACAGACGTCCTTACTTTGTTTCTGCATGCAATCCAGAGTAGCCACAATGGTCGCGTCTCCTACGATTCGAATGGCAAAGGGCATCGAGATGAACTCGACATCGGTTTGGACCTGTACCTCGAAGAAATACCGACCGGATGCTAATCGACTCGCGGCGATGATCTCATAGCGATCGTTGTTTGCCAGTTGACTCAAATACTGGCTGCTTAAATTTCTAACGTGGTCCAAGGGGAGTTGCTGCACAAGAGCCTGATCGGGGGCTGAAGTAGGTTCGGTGCGATCAAGCCAATCAAAGCCAATGTTCCCAGAATCAAAGAACCAATCCTCCTCCTGGTGGGTTTTCGTTACGCTTTGGCCATCTTCAGAAATCGCTACATGCGATGGACCAAATCGTCCATTGAAGTGATTCGCAAGTGCGTAGCAGTAGGCACCTACGTGCTGAACTAGCAGCGTATCGCCTGTGCGAATCGAGCCGAGCTGAGTATGGGGAACCAGTAGGTCACCTGCAAAGCAGTGAGGGCCTCCAACTGCATCAGACCCATCGGTCGGCAATGGGACTCCATCGGGGCCGAGAACCTCGTGGTACCAATTCATGAGCGTCACTTTTGCCAACTGATCCGTACCCGCATCGACCAACGCCCATCTTCGACCGCGTATCTCCTTAACCTCGCGCACCGTGGTAAGCAGCGCAACAGTATCACCGACCAAAGCATGCCCTGGTTCGACCAGATAACGAAAATCCGATCGCAGCGACCCTTTCATCGCAGCCACGTACTCCAAAATGGTTGGAAAGCTTTCAGATTCTTGGAAGCAGATACCAAGTCCACCTCCGAGATCCAAGGCTTCGATACGATGCGAGGTGTTTTGATGAATCTCGTCGGCCAAGCCGTGGAGCAGTTCCAACGCTCGCTTGAAGGGATCCAGATGATCCATCTGCGTGCCGACATGCATGTGCAAGCCTTTGATGGGTACTTGGCAACCCTTTAAAAGCTCGACTATCGACTCCTCGGGAATCCCAAACTTGGACGAAGTCGACGCGTGGGCGACAGACGACTCCCAGTCGGCATGATGCAGGTACTCCACGGGCAGTCGTGGGCTGACCCGGACGAAGATCTGTCCATCAATCTCTTGGTCTTGAAGCGATTGTTCGAGTCCCTGCAGAATTTCGACCGAGTCGACGACCCCGATTCCGCCTTTGCGAACCACTTGGGCTAACAAATCCCTGTTGGGTACGGGGGTGTTGTAGAGAATCCCTGACCACGGGATTCCCACCATGATCGCGGACCGGATTTCTGACTCTGAAGCGCAGTCGACCGAGCAACCTAGTCTTGCTAATTGTCGCAGAATCGAAAGCGACGGATTGGCTTTCACAGGCCAAGCGATATCGCGGGGGTTACCTGTTAATTCGAACCAGTCCTTGGCGTTCTTGGTCAACTGAGCCAAACTCGTCACGTACAGAGGGGTTCCAAACCGCTTGGCTAAATCGGCTTGATCAACACCCCGAGCCCATTTAGCAAGGCCATTGCCGCTAGTCATAACGCTATTCCACGCTCAGAACTTTAATAAGGCTTATTTGTTGGTCTTGGTATTCCAAGCCTGAGGGCGGACTACATCGCGAACGAGCCCTAGTTTTTCGAAGGCTCGAATGGTGATCCAACTGACGTCAAACTCCCACCACTTGTGCCCGTGTGCAGCCGCCCGTTGGTCGGCATGGTGATTGTTGTGCCAGCCTTCGCCGTTAGCGATCAGACCGATGAGCCAGTTGTTTCGGCTGTTGTCCTTGGTCTCATAATTTCTATACCCCCAAATGTGCGTTACTGAATTGACACTCCACGTGATGTGCCAATTCAAAACCGTCCGCACAAAGACACCCCATACCAGTAGGCTTGATCCGAATTGGATTCCACCCCAAAGGTTACCTGAGGTGAGCCAACCGATGACGAAGCCAACGGTCGGGTAAAGAATCGCAACGGCCAAGTATACCTTGAGCCAGTTCCAGTTCCTTTCGAGTTGCATGTAGAAGGGGTCTTTCAAAAGATCCCTAGTGAATCTTTGATAGTCTTTGACGTTGGTGAAATCCCGATTCTCAACCATCAACCAACCGAAGTGTCCCCAGAAAAAAGTGACCAGAGGGCTGTGCGGGTCAGGTTGGTGGTCTGAATGCTGGTGATGGATCCGATGCATCGCGACCCAACATGCAGGAGTGTCCTGCATGGTGCAAACCCCAAGCAGTGCCAATGTGTGTTCGAACCACTTTGGAGCGTTCATCCCTCGGTGGGTCAGCAATCGGTGGTACCCGATATTGATCCCCAAGGTTCCAAATACATACAAACCGAGAATACTCAGCGCGACTCCCGTCCAACTAAAGAGCCAAGGGATAAAAGCCAAGCATGCGAGCAAATGAATCAGAGGGATCGAGATCGCATAACGCCAACGGATTTGAACCGGTTTAACGGCGGTCGCAGGTCTAGGGAGGACTTGGGTTGGATCCGCAGGCAGAACCTTCGACGGCTTGGCCTCAAGACTCTGCGATTCTGCCGTTTGGGTATCAGGAAAGAGGTCGATCGACATTGGGTTTGCAAACTTCGGTGCGCGAGTTTTATTCTGGAAGGCAGTTATGTTACAGGTCGGACAGGCAAGGTAGTATCCCTCAAGGATGACGATGAGTCGACTTAAAAACCCCCAATAATCCCCGCGTATTCGTGCGGTTTTTGTTTCCAGAGGGCTTTACCAACCCTAAAACCGCTCGATTTTCACACGTTTTTTGGCACGTTCGCTCGTCCTCAAACGCTAGCCCGCGACGCCGCCGATATCTTAACTCAAATGAAATCGAATTAGGCGGTTAAAGTACGATAAGCAGTACAGCGATGCTCACCCTCTGACGAATGAATCCAAGGAGCCCCCATGCTTGAGTCTCCAGGCCTGCTAACCGATCTGTACCAATTGACCATGGCTTACGGTTATTTCCGTAGCGCCAAGGCGGATTGCCAAGCCGTATTCCACTTGTTCTTTCGCAAAAGCCCGTTCGGGTCGACCTATGCAATCGCTGCAGGTTTGGAATCTGTGATCGAGTATCTTCAGGGTTACCAATTCTCTCAAGCGGATGTAGAGTATCTTGCACGTATCCCTGGGAACGATGCAAAACCGATCTTTGAGAAGGATTTCTTGCGCTACCTCGAAGGACTAAAACTCACAGTCGACCTCGACGCGGTCCCTGAAGGTACGGTTGTGTTTCCGCATCAACCCTTGTTGCGAGTCAGTGGACCGATCCTGCAATGCCAGTTGCTAGAGACTGCTTTGCTGAACATCATCAATTTTCAAACATTGATTGCAACGAAAGCCTCGCGGGTCGCACGCGTCGCTGGCAAAGATCCGGTGTTAGAATTTGGCTTGAGACGAGCTCAAGGTCCTGATGGGGCGATGTCTGCGAGCCGAGCTGCTTACATCGGAGGCTGCTCGGCGACGAGCAATGTGCTTGCCGGAAAAAAATACGGTATCCCTGTTCGTGGCACCCATGCACATAGTTGGGTAATGTCTTTTGATTCTGAGCTCGAAGCCTTCGAGACTTATGCATCGGTTATGCCAAACAACTGCGTTTTTCTAGTTGACACTTACGACACTCTCGATGGGGTGCGCAATGCGATCGAGGTGGGTAAACAGATCGCTAGCAAGGGGTATCGGATGGTTGGTATTCGGCTCGATTCAGGAGATCTTGCGCAACTGAGTATCGCCGCACGGCAAATGCTCGATCAAGCTGGTTTCCAGGACGCATCGATCGTGGCCAGCAATGATCTCGATGAAAGGCTAATTGAAAGTTTGAAGCATCAAGGCGCATGCATCGGTATTTGGGGAGTAGGCACCAAACTTGCGACAGCTTATGATCAAGCTGCCCTAGGTGGAGTGTATAAACTCGGAGCCATCAAAGATCCAACCGGTAGCTGGCAGCATCGTATTAAGCTCTCTGAGCAAATGATCAAAACATCGACACCTGGAATTCAGCAAGTCCGACGCTTCTATGATGCTCAAAGACATGCGTTATGCGACATGATCTACGATGAAATCATGCCACCTGGAAAATCCAGTGTCCTGATTACTTCTGGGGACTACACCAAGACAAAGCTGCTCAAAGAGAATACTCCCTATGAGGATCTCTTGGTTCCGATCATTCGCCATGGCTGTCCCGTGTACGACTTACCAAGTATTCATCGGATGCGAGAAAGAACCCAGAGTCAGCTCGCGCTGTTCTCGACAGCCATGTTGCGATTCGATAATCCTCAGCCCTATCCCTGCGGCTTGGAAGCATCTTTGCACCAACTCAAATGCGATCTTATCGCCAAAGAGCAATCGAAAGCTGCATCATGAAAAAATTATCCTCGAAGCATGCCCTGTTACTCATCGACTTGCAAAACGACTTTGTTCAAGGAGGGGCGTTGGCTGTACCCCAGGGAGAGCAAGTCATTGAAGTCGCCAATCGATTGATGCAAAGGTTTGAATTGGTGGTAGCCACTCAAGACTGGCATCCTCGGGACCATCGAAGCTTTGCAAGTCAAAATCCTGGGGTTCGTTTGTACGCAAAATTTGATTTGGATGGACTCTCGCAAACAGCTTGGCCAGACCACTGCATCCAAAACACGTTTGGATCTGAGTTCGTAGCAGGATTAGATCTAGGTGGGATCCACCATCGGATTTACAAAGGTACGGATCGTGCGATCGACAGTTACAGTGGATTTTATGACAACGGCCATCGCAAGACGACGGGGTTGTCGCAATTGCTGCGTAGCAAGCAAGTACAGGACTTGGTCGTCATGGGTTTAGCAACAGATTATTGCGTCTTGTATTCGGTATTAGATGCGGTCCGAGACGGTTTTCGCACCACGGTGATCGTCGATGGTTGCCGAGGAGTCGGTCTTGATCCCAGCGATCTACCTAAGGCTTGGGCAAGCATGCAAAGCGCTGGTGCGCGTCTGATTGAAAGTGGAATGTTTCCTAGCGACTGAGTCGATTATAGTCGGTCTAGTTATTCAAGTATCTAGGAAACGGCATAAGGATGAGCATCTGACAGGAAAATTCCTGCCGAACCGTTTCTTGTTCGATTGCATCGTGTTATTCTGGTACGCGCTCCGCCTGAGTCCTCACCCTTCTTATCACTTGATTAAGCATTTTGGAGAATGATCTATGAGTCACTCGCAATCCAGTTCGCGTCGG
>JBJSXX010000381.1:0-4886 GCA_046086605.1 Pirellula sp.
GGGTGACAAGCCCCCTTGTCGTTTATTCCTCGCGGGGATGCTCCCGGCGCTGGCCCATGCGGATCCAGCCGGGTGGAATCCAGCGAAACTCCATTACGACAGGATCCTTGGACTCGGTGAGTTTGATTACAACTGGATTGGTCGGGGCTCCGACCCCTTCGCGAACAGGCCTTGAACCTATTACAACGGTGGAGCCTTCGAACTTTTCGGTAAAGTCCCAAGAACCACCGGGAACTACCGATGCCACGTGGAATCTAAGCGGTTATTCGGAATCCTTGTTCTATCGTGGGTGGGAGTCTCCTCGGTTGACACAATCAAAACACAATACCAACGCCGTCCTTGTACCTGCTGTTCTCATCGGTTGCCTGGATCAAGCAGGATTGATCCACCGAAATCTGTGGCTGGCCAACTTTACCGATGTCTCCCTCCGAGGCTCAGTAACGGATGAATGGCTCATCGTATCCCACCAAGAAGTCTCTGTGTTGGAGAAATCAAAAGACAACTCTGGTGAACCAACGGCCAAGTTGCTCCGCTCGATCCCTTGGGCCGATATCAAATCGATACGAACCCAATCGGGGGTCGGTAGCGGAACGCTTCAAGTGCGCATCGGTGATGACTGGATCGACCTTGTTCGTTTCTCAAACGCTTATGCAACGAGGTTTCACAAAATCTCCCGCTTGATGGAGAAAATAAGGGAATTCCCCGAAAACTGGGCCGACGATCTCTTCGCGGATTCTCAAGACCCACATGCCAACAGCTTAGGCTTCGATGCCCCTCAATGCCCAAAGTGCTCGTTATATCTATCGAGCAAGGAGGAGAGTTGCCCTCGATGCATGCAAAAGGGACAGATCCTCCGCCGTGTCCACCAACTGCTACGCCCCTACCGACGCGGTGCGATCCTACTGTGCTTGCTAACCTTCGCAGGAGTGGTCGCCGAACTGATCCCTCCTAAACTTCAACAGTACATGATCGACAACGTCTTGACCGGATCGGCACAAGGTGCCGACGCTCAGCAAGTCGACTTCCGGACCGCTTTGCTCCTGATCGTCTTGGCCTTAGCAGCCTCCCGTGTGCTGCTCTCCTTCGTAGGCGTATTCAAAGGCAAACTCGCAACCCTCATCGGCACAGGCTTAACCCGCACGCTACGGGCCGAAATGGTCCGCAAACTTCAAAGCCTCGCGATCGTCTACTACGACCGGCATCAAGTCGGCTCGATGCTCGGACGCGTGGCACACGACTCGGAAGCCATGCATGGTCTGATGTATCAGATCACCGGTGGATTCTTGCTTCAGATCGCCCAACTGATCGGCGTCGGTGCGATGCTACTTTGGATCAACCCGAAACTCGCTCTCTTTACCTTGATCCCCGTTCCCCTGGTCATCCTAGGTACATCGATCTTTTGGAAGAAGGTTTATCCTCGGTACTACCGTCTCTGGGACGCCTCTTCGAAACAGATCTCCGTGCTCAGCGGAATGCTTACGGGTATCCGAGTCGTAAAAGCTTTCTCTCAGGAGGATCGGGAGTACGAACGCTTTTCAAAAACCAGCGAAGAGCTCAGAGACTGGCGACTTTGGGTCGAGAACGCCAACGCTTGGTATTCGGCCGCCATGTCGATCGTCTTTAGTCTCGGTGGCTTGATCGTTTGGTATGTCGGAGGACGGGATGTGATCGGCAACTCGATGAGCCTCGGTGAACTGATCGCTTTCCTGGCCTACTTGGGAATGTTCTACGCCCCACTTAGCGCGCTGTCGAACTTTACTTCTTGGCTGACTAGCTTCTTGACCGGTAGCAAGCGTGTGTTGGAGCTTCTCGACACACCATTGACGGTCATGGAGCCAAAGAACCCAGTCGACTGGCAAGTTGCCAAGGGCGAAATACGGTTCGAAGAGGTCACCTTCGGCTACGATCGCAACCAACCGGTTCTTAAGAACATCAGTTTCGACGTTCAAGCTGGAGAGATGGTCGGAATCGTTGGCCGATCCGGTTCGGGCAAGTCGACGATGGTCAATCTGCTTGGCCGCTTCTACGATGTGCAAGAAGGGAAGATCTTGGTCGATGGAATCGACATTCGAGATCTATCAAGCCAACAGCTTCGAGAACGAATTGGGATCGTCTTCCAAGAGTCCTACATGTTCCGGGGCACCATTTGGCGCAACCTGAGTTTCGGCAAGCCGGCAGCAACGGTGGAACAGGGCTTGGCCGCAGCCAAGGCTGCCGGTGCCCACGACTTCATTTGCCGACAGCAACTCGGTTATGAAACTCTACTCGGTGAAAATGGTTCAGGCCTATCGGGAGGTGAAAAACAACGCCTCTCGATTGCCCGTACTCTCCTGTACGACCCGAAAATTTTGGTACTCGATGAAGCAACCAGCAACATCGATGCAGAAGCTGAAAAGAGCATCCAAGACGCCTTGAAAGTGCTCATCCGAGGCCGCACGACATTAGCCATCGCGCACCGATTGTCGACTCTTCGGAACGCCGATCGCATCATCGTATTCGATCAAGGAAGGTTGATCGAACAAGGCTCCCATGCAGAACTCCTTGCCCTCGACGGCACCTATGCGAGACTTGTCCGAATTCAAACTTCGGTGAGCAAGAATCCCGATGTCGACAAATTGATCCATACGGCTGCCGAGTTAGAAAAGGAGAACAAAGCTACGGCATGCAAGAAAGCAAGTGGGAAGAATACGAGCAGCTCATCGAAGGATAATGAATCGACTGTTTCGGTATTGGAACGACCAAGCAAAGGGATGGGAAAAGGGGATACCGATACACAAGAAGATTTCGATCGAGACGAATCATCCGATACCGACCCCATCGATGCTCAAGTGGATCTGGATGCCAACGCCCAAGCCAGCACTGCACCGACGCTACGTTGGTTAGAGCCCGAGGCTTGCGAGTTCCGCAAAGGGAGCCATGACCGAATCGAACTTTGGATCGACGGTACTCTCCATGCAGCCTCGGTCTTTGTGGTCAAAACCTTCCCGTCGAAATATCCGCAAGGATACTTGAGCGTACGAAGCTGGAAGGACAATGGCGAGGAATTCGAATGTGGCATGATACGTGATCTAAATCAATGGGGTGCAGAGAATCGCACATGGATCGATGAACTTATCGATCGGCGATATTTGCTGCGTAAGATCCTCCGCGTAAGAAAAAATCAGTTAGAATCCGGCTACCTCAACTTGGAGGTTGAGACCGACCGGGGGCCGAGCATCTTTACGATGCGTTGGACTCAAGGTCAGGCGCTCGACTACAGCGAGAACGGCAAACTGCTGATCGATACCTGCGAAAACCGCTATGTTGTCGAAGACATCGATGCACTGCCTGCTGAAGATCGAGAGCGATTCCTTCAATACATTTATTGGTAGTGCTCGACTTAGGATCGGTTCATGATGGCTCGCTTTCAGTATTGGTTATCCGCTGCTTTTTGTTTGAGTTTCCTAAGCTTTCAACTGGGGTTGGCACAGGAAAAAGCGGTCAAGGACTCCGCGATTCGATCGCTCAGCACGGATGATTCGCAACGCAAATCACCTTTGCCCAGGGCTACGCCGGAATCCCAGGGGGTTTCGTCCAAGGCGATTGCGGATTTCATTCAGGCTGCAGACGAGAAAGTCAACTCGATGCATAGCTTGATGATCCTCAGGCATGGCAAGGTGATTGCGGAAGCTTGGTGGGCTCCCGAAGACGCTGATAAGCCGCATGTTTTGTGGTCGTTGAGTAAATCGTTTACATCGACAGCTGTGGGGCTTGCGGTTCAAGAGGGCAAACTGTCGATCGATGATCGAGTCGTGGGTTTTTTCCCAGAGGATCTGCCAGCCGAACCGGTTGAAAACCTCCGGAATATGAAAGTCAAAGACTTGCTGACGATGTCCACCGGGCATGCCGATGAACCGAATGTCAGGCAGACGCAAGATTGGATCAAGAGTTTCTTGGCCCATCCGGTACCCCATGCACCCGGAAGTTTTTTCCGTTACAACACCCCGGCGACGTTCATGCAATCGGCGATTGTCCAAAAGGTCACTGGCCAGACCGTGGTCGAGTATCTTCAGACACGGCTCTTTGATCCGCTGGGAATTGATCCACCCCGCTGGGACAAAAACCCGCAAGGCATCTCGCTTGGAGGATATGGACTCTTTTTAAAGACCGAAGAGATCGCTAAGTTTGGACAGTTGTATCTGCAAAAGGGGTTGTGGCAAGGAAAGCAATTGATCCCTGCCGATTGGGTCGATTTGGCGACGAGCAAGCAGGTCTCGAATGGGAATAATCCATCGAGCGATTGGAATCAGGGTTACGGATTCCAGTTCTGGCGAAGCCGGCACAACGCTTTTCGAGGCGACGGCAAAGACGGTCAGTTTTGTATCGTCATGCCCGATCAGGATGCTGTTGTGGTGATGACTGCAAATACGGCCAACATGCAGGCTCAGTTAAGCCTCGTCTGGGATCACTTGCTCGGCGGATTTCAAGGAGAAGCTTTATCCGAAGACCCAAAGAACCAGGAGGTTCTCTCTGGGTTGTGTAAAAACCTTAGAGCCACTCGTTAGTGGGATTTCATGGGTTGGCTCTTTCGGAAAGAGGCTCCTGAGGAATTATTGTGGGTAAAAAATAAGTGCGTGCATCGCATCGGATTTCTTCGTACTCGATGGCTGTTTGAACTGCCGATGCCGATGGTTGATCGAAGTGGTTCGCTGCAATCTGCAAACGAATGGGCTGAATCGCTGTACTACAACGCTTCGAGTACGAGTACGAGCACCGTTTCACTGAGCACGAGTTGGCTATTGGCCGATGATTTGTAGTAGAAAAAAACAGGGGATGCCTCGAGACTGGGGTTTTCCTTTCGGAACCAGTAAATAGGAGGTCATCCCCATGGTCAATAGAAGAGCGTA
>JBJSXX010000382.1:0-7151 GCA_046086605.1 Pirellula sp.
TAGGCAAAAAAAGTTCCTGGGCTCCTCCGGAATTATTGTGGAGCTTTCTATTAAGCTACTGGCAATTCTCGTGCTCGTGCTCCTGCTCCTGCTCGAAGCCCCTCCAATAGCGCTTGATCGACCTGACTCTCTCCACAAATGCTCGTCGAATACGATCACGAGTTGTGATCACGAGTTATTAAGATTCAACACGGGCCGGAGTCCCGTGCTACAGGTGGCTACTTGTTTTTGCGGGGACGGAAACCGTCGATCCAAGAAAGGAAGGGGATCACGTAGCGGGTCTGTACCCATACCTTGCCCTGCCCGGAAAATCGACAAACCAGACCTTCGCCACTGAAGAATAATCGCTTAATGCCACCTCCACGCAGCCCCGGTAATACCGACACTCGGTACTGCAATGTATCTTCGAACGCAACGATGTATCCGGTATCGACAATGTAGTCGTCGGTGACATCGACTTCGAGAATGGCCCCATAAGAGTTGAAAAACACATCGCCCGTGCCAGTGGCCTTCAAGAGCACCAAACCCTCTCCACTAAAGAAACCTTTGGCTCCTTGCCATTTGCCACTGATCTCGACCCCCTCGCTGTTGGCCATGTAAGCCCCACGCTGCAAATACAGCGAACCTCCAGTGAGACGGTAATGCTGGGTGTCTCCTAGATGCCCTGGAGCAAACAAGACTTCTCCCGGCCCATTCTCGGCGCTAAAGGTGTTGACGATCATGCTCTCGCCACCCATCAATCGACCCAACGACTTGAGGGCCCCACCCTTAAAGCCCGCCTTGAGCTTGAGGTTCGGGGTCATGGCGGCCATCGCCGATGGTTCGGCGTAAACCTTCTGACCTTGCTCCAAGGAAACCTTCAGGAGCGAAAAATCAGGTCGAAGTTGGATTTCGTATTGAAGATTCGATGTCATGGTTTTTCGTTCCTATTTTGCCTTGAGCTTCGGCCCTAAGAGGCTACCTAGCGAAGGAAGTGTGTGACTTTGATAATAGAGTTTGCCTTGGCCATGAAATTTACAGACCAAGCCCTCACCCCCAAGGAAACTTCCTATCAAACTGCGACTGGCTTTTCCGATGTTGAATTTCAAGGAGTCTTCGAAGGCAACGATGTGACCGGTATCGATCGTGTAGTCACCGTTGACCTCGATCGAGTGGATCGCTCCATAGCTGCTCAAGTACAGTTCGCCGCCACCAGAGCATTTGACCCAGAACATCGACTCACCACTAAAGAGGGCCGAACCCAAGCCTTGCCAAGACGTATCGATGTCGATGCCTGGCGTCGAAGCCAACCAACTCGAACCTTGGACAATCATCGTCCCACCGCGCATCGTATGATGGACACAGTCACCCAAAAGCGTCGGTCCAATCAACAGCGACTGGCTCGGTTGCTGTGCAGTAAAATGATTCAGGAAGAAGCTCTCGCCGGAGAACATCCGCTTGAGACCTTTCATGATCCCACCGCCACCGGCTTTGTTCTTGGAAGTCGTCTCGACGGTCAAACCCGAGGTCATGGCGATCATCGCTCCGACCTCACAGGTGATCGCCTCGCCTTGCTCGAGTTCGAACCGAACTGCGGTTGCTGCGGGTTGGCATAGCATTTGGTGTCGCATGATAGATCAATCCGGTTTTTATAAAGACTACCACAAATGAGCGTTGGTCCATGCGGCCAGTCCATCGAAGGAACGTGACTGCATGTAGATCTTGCCTTGGCCTCGTACCCGTGTAATCAAACCTTCGCCCGAGAAGAAGCTCGTGAAGATTCCACCGGCCATGCCAACATTGATCGAGATCGAAGGTTCGTAGGCGACCAAGTGCCCTGAATCGACAATGTGTTCGCCGGTGATCTCACGATCGAAGATCGCACCATAGGCTCCAAACCAGAGCCGACCATTTCCTGAAAGCTTCAATCGAAACAAGCCTTCGCCTGCAATCCAGCTTCGGATCCCTGCCCAGCCCAGCGCCATTCGCACCCCGGGCTCGCAAGCGATAAAGGCTCCTGGTTGCAGGAAGATCGTGTTGCCTTTGAGCTCGGTGCAAACCATGTCACCTGGAAACGGTTGTGTTAGAACCAACTCACCGGCAGAGTCGGCAGAGAACTCATTGACAAAGATCGACTCGTTGCCGAAGAAGCGTCTGGCAATGGCTCCGAAAAAACCTCCGTTGAGCCGAGTCTTCATCTCCACATTCGAGCTCATCGTCGCCATCGCGCCAGCTTCGGCAATGATCTTGTCGCCCGGTTGAAATTGAACCAACAGATTTGCAAACGATGGGCGATTTCTTATATCGACTTGCATCACGTACCTCGCGATGATGATTGACTTCAAAACAGTCGGAGTCCAAACGACGCGACTTCGGGCCGGGAATCTGGTCGCAGATTATAACGCATCCTGAGCAGCTTTGAGGTCGAGCTTCAAGGGTTCGTACTCGACAACATCCAAAGTTTTTTTGTGATTGTTAATATTTTCGACACGAGTTTCGTGCTGCGGATGGGTGCTAATCCAAGCCACCGCGTCGGGAAGATCCCCCATTTTATCCTTGAGCAATTGAAAGAATTCGGCCATCGCCTTGGGATCGATCTTCGCAGCATGCAGCATCCGAACCCCTTCAAGATCCGCTTCGGTTTCCGATGTGCGGCTGTAACTTGTCAAAACCGAGGTTTGAGCAACCTGAGCTCCAAGTGCCAAAAGTCCACCGACATCTCCTACAAGCAACTGGATTGCTGCAACGACACCGAGCGATTGGCTAACGCGTTCGAGACCATGCCTGAGGGTCGCATGGGACATTTCATGTGCAAGTACTCCTGCGATCTGCTCGGCAGATTTGGCCTCTTTGATCAGTCCCGTATAGACAACGATCTGCCCTCCAGGAAGTGCAAAGGCGTTGACCTCGTCACCTTGAACCACAGTGACTTTAAACTTCATGTCAGGGATCTTTGCATGCGGCTTGAGCTTGTCGACAATCTCTTCGACCAGTTTGCTCGCAGGATGATTCGAATCGAGTTTGCGTCCAATATCCATGGAATTGAAAGCTGTATTTCCAATCGTTTGATCGACCGAAACAGGGAGCGCTTTGACGGCGAGCTTGGCAGCCCCAAGGATGCTGTAATAGCCCAGGATCATCAAGGCAGCCAGAGCCACGGTGCTTACAGCTAGCCAGAAATGAAAACGGCTCGCTTCGGCACGCTGACCCTTCTTGAGTGCTTGCAACTGGCTGGCAAAAACACCTCCGGATTGAAAGTCGAGCTCTTTGGCAAAATTCTTGTCTTCGCAGAAGATCGTCAAGCTTCCGTCGCTGGTTCGGCAAAAGACCATGCGGCCCGAGGCCCCTCCAAGATCCAGCTTGCATTGACTTAGCGGGATCGTGAATCGCTGACTGGGCTGTCCGCTGGTGTCGGCTACCAATTCGCCGCGCGCGATCGAGATCGTCGCACCCGATCGGCCTCCAGGAATCGACTCATGGAAAACTCCACCCTCAAAACTCTCACGACTCGTTGACATCATGGCCTGCGCTTTTTGACCTTGGGTTGCGATTAAGGTTGCTTCATCAGCCCCTCCATCAAGGTCGGGCGTTGTTTGAGCAATCCTCGAATTTTAGCATTTGGCACCCTCGGGGGCGCCCAAAATCGTGAATCTTCGGAAATTGAGACGTTATCCCCAAGCACGATCCAGCCCTCAGCTGGCGCAAACTCTTGCTCTGGTGTGTCTCGGACGCCTCGCAGGTACAAGCCTCGGTAAACCAAACATTGATCGACCAACCCATCGAGCTCGGTCAAGCTTAAGTCGCCCCAGCCCAAACCCTCGTCGAGTTGCCCAAGCTTGATCGTGGCCCTGACCTTTTTCTCATCGAGCAAAATCAACTCATTGCCAAGGACAATCAAATTAACCCAGACGGGTTTCCAATCGCGAATCCATCGAGTCTCAGGCGACTTACCCTCTGAAGGCCCAACCAAAAGCTGCGCGTCGTTCTCGTAGCAGGAAATCTCGATCGGCAGGCTGTTTTTCCCATGCAATAAGCTCGCATGGATATTCCAACTCGGAGTCGATTTGGCCATTCGAAAAGCGATGCCGATGTCTTGCACTGGCACAAGCTGGTGCGAGTCATGGGCGTTGATCACCAGTTGATTGTCGATCGGAAATCGCATCAAGGAAATGAATTCGGAGAGGTTTAATTTACCGCGATCTTTTGACCAACTGCTGACCAAGATGGCTTGGTGCATGAACTCCTCGGGGCTCGGAACAGTCTCGACGCCATCGATCCAAAGCCTTCCGTTTCGAATCGACACACTCTCTCGAGGAAGACCCACAACTCGCTTGACTTGTCCAGGTTCCTTTTGCTCATCCTCTTGGGAATCGATCACGACCAGATCCCAGCGGCGGATCGGTGTCTTTTTCAGGATCGTTGGGACATAGACAACCGACTCTCCGTCTTTGAAGATCGGATCCGAAGTATCGATGAATTCGTTGCAGAATTGGCATCGCACTTCTCGGCCTGGAGTCCAAGCGTCGTTGGTCCAAGAATTCAGGGAAGTGCACGAGCCGCATCGCAATTCGATACGAGGACCACGCAGCGTTGGCTCCATCGATGAGCCAGTGAGCACCCCGACTCGCAGTTGCCCGGATTGCCTCAAGAGAATTAGATACGATGTCGTCACCGCGACGGTCAGTAAACCGAGCAACCCTAGGGTTGTAAAGACGAACCAGCTACTGGGTCGACTCGCGCGACTCGAAGGGCTATTTGGTTTCACCGATGCGATAGAGTCCGTCTTCAGTACGTACGATCAAATCATTTTCATGCACACCATAGGATGCGAAAACGCGACCTGGAAGCGAAGGCCTAGAGACTTCGACCGGCCCGCTTTCACTCGATCCATCGCCGATCTCCATGACGATCGCTTCCCCCGATTCGCTTTGAAAATAGACCCGCGATCCGAAGGCAAGTGGCGAAGCCGAATAATTGCCACCCAAACGCTTTTGCCAGATTTTCTTGCCGTCTTTGACCGAAAGCCCGGTTGCCACTCCGCCGTCACTGACCATGACGATCTGGTCTCCCAAGGGGACAGGGCTTGGGGTGTTGGGTACCGCCGAAGGTACACTCCAGCGAATGTTCGTCTCGGTCACATCACCACTTCCACGAGGATCGATCGCCAAGAGCTTAGGTGTCATGTACCCGGTACTGAGGATCACTAGCCCTTGATGATACAAAGGGCGCACGATCAGCGAAAAGCCGCTGTATCTTGCAAACCAATTGACTTTACCCGTTTGTGGATCGAGCGACTGGACAATGTCAGAGCCCGGTGAGATGACTTGAATCTTTCCATCCACCTCGATCGCTTGAGGGGTTGCAAACGAGAAAGGGCGATCGGTCTGGACGTCGCGGGCCGTTCTCCAAACCTCTTTGCCCGTGCGGATATCCAACGCCAGGGTGTAAGGATCCTTTGAACCGTCGCACGTTAAGATCAAATGATCACCGACGACGATGGGAGATCCTCCATTTCCATGGACAGGATTGTAGGAATGCTCGCGATCGGTCCAGAGGAGTTCTCCATCGAGCGAAACGCACGCGGTTCCTTGATGCCCAAAGTGCACAAACAGCCGAGCGGTTTTCGACTGAGGATCCACATGGGCAAGTACCGTAGGGCTCGCATGTGAATTCTTCTTGTGGATACTCGACGCATCGGCAGGTTGATCAAAGATCTTCTTGTCAAACAAAAGCTTACCGTCGGCGAGTCCGTAACACGACAGAAATAAAGATTGAGGGCCGGCTAGATCCTTGGAGTCTGTGCTACCCGAGTTGTTGCGGGCCGAGGTCAAGTAGATGCGATCATCGAGGATCACTGGCGAAGACCAACCGAGCCCTTCGGTGGGTGTGTACCAGCGAATGTTTTTACGCTCTTGGTCTTGGGCAAGCCACTCGACTGGGAGATTGGCGTTTTTTGCAACCACACCGTTTTGACCGGGGCCTCGGAACTCTGGCCAATCGGCCGATGCCTTACCGCAAAGAAGACCAAAGATGGGCAGCCAAAGGACACACCCTACAAGCGTTCCAAAAAGTGAGTTACACTGCAAATGCACGGGATGGGAGATTGGATGGGAGTGGGTCATAGGATCTTTATTGATGTACGACGGTTTACAGGCAGATTTTAGGAAGGCAAAACAGATCATGCTGCAGTCTTTGAACACTTGGAAATACTTTGCCCTCTTGGGTTTAACCACATCGATCTGCAGCAACGGCTTCAGTCTAGCATTTGGTCAGGAAACCGAAAGTAAACAAGAGGCCAAAAGCCCCGGCAAAGTCAGTTTAGCCGAAGCGAAACTTGTCGGTGATGGCTACAAGTTCACCGAAGGGCCAACGGTCGACTCCGAGGGGAACGTCTACTTTACCGACCAGCCCAACGATCGGATTGTCAAATGGTCGATCGATGGCAAATTGACCGACTTTCTCAGGCCTGCTGGGCGAAGCAACGGGATGTACTTTGCGCCCGACGGCAAGTTGCTGGCCTGTGCAGACGAGGCCAACGAGATGTGGGAAATCGGGAGCACCGGGCAACACAAAGTCTTGCTCAAGGAGTTCGAGGGGATCAAGCTCAACGGTCCGAATGACTTGTGGGTCGATCGCAACGGGACGATCTATTTTACCGATCCCTACTACCAAAGGCCTTGGTGGGAGCACAAGAAACAGCCGCAGCGAAAGCAATCGCTTTACAAAGCGGATCGTGACGGGTCGAATCTCGTATGCGTCGACGATGCCTTGGTTCAACCCAACGGGATCATCGGCGACTCGGAAAGAAAGCTTCTTTATGTTGCCGACATCGGAGATCGCAAAACGTATCGTTACAAGATTTCTGCCGACGGACAGTTGCTCGATCGGCAGATCTTTTGTCGCCAAGGATCCGACGGCATGACGATCGATTCGGAGGGCAACGTGTACTTGACCGGATCGGCGGGTGTTTATGTGTACAACGCCGACGGAGATTTGATTGAAACGATCGCCGTACCCAAGCCTTGGACAGCCAACGTGTGCTTGGGAGGAGCAGATCGCAAAACACTATTTATCACTGCGTCGGACTCGGTCTATACTGTACCTGTCAGGTACTCGGGAATTGGATCCAAGTAGCATCGTAGGGTACGTGAAGCGGTTGAAAGCGACAGGCA